>PMXB01000338.1 GCA_003165935.1 Acidobacteriaceae bacterium
CTGCGCGAGCGCGCGGTGGATCTCATTGGAACGCATGACGACCTTTGGCGAACGGGTGATTGTCGCGTGAAGAAACAAAGCTCGTCAGAAGCGGAAAGATGACCGGAGCCGAGCAGGCGGGTATAACTCCATTTTACGACGGAAAGTGTTACTGCGCCGTGCACAATGCGACCTTGAGCGTGATTGTAGGATTTTTCCGCGGTTGAATGGCCCCCCCAGATCTGCCAATCGGCATTCTCCTGGTGAAATGCCACGCGCCGCCCTCGATTCAGCGCATAGAAAATGGGTAAAGACTGCAGTTCCGCAGCCTTTACCCAGGAACACCTTGAAATCACTCAGTTCGTCAGGCTGGCCTCACCNNGCCACCACCGCCACCGCCGCCACTGCTAACATGGCCGCCTCCGCTCGATGACGGACTCGAGTGTCCGCCGCCGCTCGAGAAAGATCGAGAACCGCCCGAATAGCTCGAAGTTCTGCCTCCGCCTGTGCCGGCGGACCTTGAATATGACCCTGAGAACGGGATAGTTCGTGCCGGCGATCCCGGCACGCCAAACGCTGCCGTCGGCCTCGCTCCGCTTGCCCCTGCGCTCGCTGCACCGCTCCCGCCCAACCCTGTGCGTGCATACTCCGGCCTTGCGCTCAGCGGACGCAGCGGCACAACTGTCCTGCCCGCAATCACCACCGGAACCGCCCTGTCGCGCGCCGGCAAAACCATGTTGCCAGCCACGCTGAAGTGCCGATTCACAGCTACCACCGGCACTGGCCGTCCGTGTCCCGGCCCGGAAATTGGCCCCGGGGAACGATGCGGGTCGCGCGGCCGCACGGGAGCATGCCACCCGCCCGGATAGCCTCCCACATTCATTACGTAAGCTCCCGTGTTCCACCACGGCGAGCAGCCACCCACTCCCGGCTCCCAGCCCCAGCCGAACCCGTTATACCAGCTCCACATTCCGCAGGAATACGGCATGTAACCCCACGTATTGTCAGAAACCCACATGTAGCCATAGCCCGGAGTCCACATCCAGTAGCCATTCCCGTACGGCTCCCAATCGGGACTTGACGCCTCATACGGCGACCAAACCTGACCCTGTCCCGGCACGTTGTACCANNTACCAGTTCCCGTTCGCGTCCAGGTCGCTCCATGCCGGATTGGTGCTGTCAGGCTGGCCATTTGCCGCGCCCGTTGACGTCGCCGCCAGCGCGTTCAGGTCCTGGTCCCGGTCCGCATTCCACGTATCCCAGGAATCCGGCTCAATCGTATCCGTCAGTGCGAACTTCCCGTCTTTGCCCTTCAGCTTCAGGCTCTGGCCGCCATGCACGTCCACCATGCCCATCGTGCCGCTCGTCAGGTGCACACTTCCTGAGAAAACCGCCATCTGCCCCGGTAGCTCGTCCATGTTGATCCGCAACACCGTGAATCCGCTCGAACTCACCGTGCTGTCGCCAAACTTTACCCGAATCGCCCCAGCCTGCCCGTTACCTTGCAGCTCAAAGTACCCCAGACCCATCTCCAGAGCCACTTCTGCCTCGCCGCTTGGGCCTGCGCCCTTCAGCGCCGTGATGGTGAACGAACTGTTCGGCGAAAGCCGCGCCACCGTCCCATCTTCAAACTGAACCTCGGCGCGCCCGTCCCCACCCGTAACCACCCGCGTCCCCTCAAATAATGGCGTGTTTTCCAGCGCCTGGTCGGCAATCACCTCTCCGCCCACCGACAACTGCACCTCGCCCGTCACGCTGCTCAGCCGTACGCCGCGCCCCGCACCTGCTGTTTGACCTGCCGCCTCATCGTCCGCCCTCGCCGTCGCCGGCAGCCCTGCGCCAACCAGCAGCGCCGCTGCAAACGCCGCGACCATCCACCATTTTCTAATCTCCCGCCCGTTCCGCTCTCGATTCCGTTCCCAGTCGCCCTGCATTGTCGTCCGCCTTTCTCTCGCGTGAGGCGGCTCAGCCTGCCTCCGCATTGCGAGCACAGGTTCCAATTGCCACCTGCACTCTCCCCGCACTTCTATTAGACCCCTTTGCACTCTTGAAGTCATTCTCTGCACCCTGCAGAAAACCCCTCAAGAGCCTTTACCTACACACCTCAGATGCCGCCTGAACCCTTTTGTTTGCGTGGCAAGGGATCTTTTTGTTTCATCGCCCCGCTCCCCGCCTTGCCTCTTTCTTGTGAGCACGCTCACACTTACCCCGGTGCCCGCGCCAACAGTGTCCTGGCTATCTTCCTCACCCTCTCCAGGACGCCCTCATCCTCCGCCATGCGCTCCAGAACTCCCCTGATCGTCCCTAGCTCCTGCAGCCGGCCGTCCCCCGCCGCTTCTTCTAAGTACTTCATCTCTCGGTCCAGCCCCAGCCGGTCGTAGCGCAGCAGCCAGTCCAGCCGCGAACCCTCCACTATCGTCTCTGCCACCGCCACCAGTGACTCGCCCAGATCTTCGATCTGCCTGTCCTTCGAGTAGTTATAGCGGCAGCTCCCCTGCCCATCCGGCCCGCGATAGCTCAGCTTCTTCCATCCCTGGAACGCTACCTTCGCGTGGCTTTCGCACTCGATTGCAAACAGCCCGTGCCGCCGCGCCTGCTCAAACACGTGCTTTGCATACGCCGCGCTCACCTGGATATCCCGGTCCACTGCCGGTGCCGCAGGCGACGCGCCCGGAACGGCTGGATGCTCCAACTTGGCGTTTTCCGACCAGAAATGCCCACCACCATCGGGACTCAGCGTCAGCACCCAGTGCGACGGCGCCAGCTCGGGGTTTGTGTAATCCACTTCAATCACCGGCCCAGGGGCTGCTGGACCCGGGGGCACCATCGAACTCACACGCGCACTCGCACACCCCAGCGCCATCCCCACCATCACCGCGCCTACACCCTTCATCGGCCCGCTCCCTGCGCCATCAGAGTCTGCGCCGTATGAATGTGGCAAATCGCGATCGCCAGCGCATCCGCCGCGTCNNCGCGCCACCATGAACTGCACCTGCTCCTTCTTCGCCAACCCGTAACCCACCACGCTCGATTTGATCTTCAGCGGAGCATACTCGGCCACCGGCAGCCCCATCCGCGCCGCCGCCAACAGCGCCACGCCACGCACCTGCCCCAGCTTCAGCGCGCTCTTCGCATTCACTGAATAGAAAACCTCTTCAATCGCCACCGTATCCGGCTTCCACCGCTCTAGCTCCGCCATCAGCGCGGTATGCACCTGCTCCAGCCGCTCAGCCGTCGACTTCGACTTAACCAGTCGAATCGCCCCCATCCCCAACATCGCAAGCCGATGCTCCCGCCCGGAGTCCAACGTCTCCACCACCCCAAACCCCGTAATCTCCGTCCCGCAGTCAATCCCAAATACCCGCATCGCCCCAAGTTTATCCCAGCCGCTGCCCCTTGTAGCGCCGGCCCAGCCTGCGCCGGGTGCCCCAAGTTCGCCGCTTCCTTTTGCGGCTAACCTGGGATATCTATAAGTTCCTTAGCTCTTTCCGTCTTCCCCACCAACATCCGAGGCGCCCTGACCAGTCCCTTTAGTCCCGTCGGAAATTAACCTCAACATTGATGTCAAGTGGAGTGGGAACACCGCGCAGCTTAGCCGGTGAGAATCGGTACTTCGCAACCGCTTTCAAAGCACTTTCGCTAAATCCATCTCCGGACGTCACGAGAACGCGCGCATCGGACGGAAGTCCATCCTCGGTCACCAATACGTGGATCAGCACAATTCCCCCTGCAAAATTCGCGGGCACTGACTTGGGAAACTCCGCTTCAACTGAATTCAAAGCCACGGGCATCGATATGCCCTTTTCCCCTGCCACTGCATTGATAGGAATGGGCGCCTGCTTGCCCCCAAGAAACGGAACCCATAGCATCATGCGCGTTGGCACCGGCCTTCCCTTGTAAACGCCCGGCCCAAACTGCGATGCCCTCACCGCCGCTATTGCCGCATCATCGAATGGACTAGGGTCCACATTCAACCGGTTAATCACCCCCGGTGTCCCGTCCGTCCCAACCACTATCCGCAGCGCAACAACACGCTTCTCCTTCGCCAGACCAGGGTCGCTCGGATACTCCGCCGCAACTCCATGAACGAGAGTCGCTGGCTTCAGACCCAGGCCCATCGAGTACACGCCATCCTTATCGGGCCTCGAATCCACAGCCTGCCCCCACGCCACCGTCCCCGCCGCCAATAAGAACCCCAACATCCAGACCATCTTCCTCATCGTTTCCCCTTCGCCGTTCCCACTTTAATCTTCCGCTTCTCCGCCTCGCTCACCTTCGCCACCAGCCCCTCCGGCACCGGCCTGCACCCGCACACCTTCGCATGCTCCACGTGCCAATCAATCCGCTGCTGCTCAGTCGCCTTCTCTGGCATCCTGTGCCCCGCGTGCCACTCCTTGTTCATCTGCGCCCCCACTCGCCCAACAATCTCACAGCGAACAGAAAATCCCCCCATCCTCCACCGTGATCTCCATCCCCGCAGCCTTCGCCGCCTCCTCCAACGCAGCCTTCAACATCACCACCGGGTCCGCGCTCACCTCGAGCCGCCGCATCAGTCCTTCGCCCTTTTTCCCGCCCGCTTGCAAAACAATCTTCAGCCCCCGACGCTTGCACTTCACCGCCGTCCCATCCTCAAGCTTCACATTCATCGGCTTGATCCAGGCATCCACGTAGTGCACCCCAATCCCCGACTTATCCGCCGTATGCTCTGGAAGTTTCTCCACCGCCGCCGCATTCACATCACAAAGCTTGACTCGCATGTTCGCCTCCCTTTCGGTCCATTCCTCGTGACTCCAGATACTCATCCATCACTTTTCTGAACGCGCGAATGTGTTCCGGCGTGCTCCCGCAGCACGAGCCAACAATGTTTGCCCCCGCCTCCAGCAGCGGAATCAGCCCCTTCACCATCTGTTCCGGCGTCTCGTCGTAAACCACCTTCATATTGATCAGTTGCGGCTTTCCCGCATTCGGCTGAACCATCACCGGCAAACCGGTCACCTTCTTATAGCGCTCCACGGCGTCCCGCGCCCGCTCCATCTCCATCCCCGTGCCACAGTTCAGCGCCACAATGTGCGCCCCGTTCTCTTCCATGAACTCCGCCGCCCGTTCCGGTTCAATTCCCATCATCGTCCTGAAGGTCGACCCATCCAGCGTCACATCGTAGGCCATCGACCCGATAATGCACTTCGATCCCGCCGCCTGCGCCGCCTTGATGCCGATCAACAACTCTTCCAGCGACGTCTGCGTCTCAATGATGACCGCGTCCGCCCCTGCATCCACCAGCGCCCCCGCCTGCTCTTCAAATGCGCTCCGAACCTGCGCTTCCGTGAAATCGCCAAACGGCGCCAGCAATCCACCGAACGGCCCAATGTCCCCCAGCACAAAGCCATCCCTGTCCCCGAATGCCTGCCGCGCAATCTCCACTCCCGCCTTGTTCACTTCAACCACGTGATCCGCTTCAGAGTGCCGCGTCAACATGATCCGCGACCCGCCAAATGTATTCGTGATGATGCACTCTGACCCCGCCTCTACATATCTCCGTTGAATCGCCAGCACCCTCTCCGGATACGTCAGATTCCACGCCTCCCCGCAGTTGCCCTGCTCCAGTCCCGCCAGCATGAGCTGCGTCCCCATCGCCCCATCGCCCAGCAACGGCCGCTCCCTGATTACGTCTTGCAAAAGGTCCCTCATCGCGTCTCCGTCTCCAGCGTCTTCTCTTCCTGTTCTTCTTGCACCAGTGCGTAGTGAATCGTCTCCAGCACCAGCCCCCACTTGTGATCGCGGCTCGCCCTCTCACAGTAGCAACCTGCACCCGACGGTTCGCGCCGCCACGTTACGACAGCATTCAATCGCTCCCCGCTCAGCGGTTTCTCCGCATCAATAGCACCCATCAGCCCCGTCGGATCCTGAAGATACTCGCACATGGCCTTATGGCCCGCCTCGCCTTCTGCTGGCACGCATCGCTGCTCCAAAATAGGATACCCTTGAGCCCGCGACCCCAGCTTCACGCTGTAATCGAAAGCCAGCGGCCGCCCCATGTTCGTGCACGTAGTGCCTTCATATCGAAACACCGCATCAAGCGATCCGTCTGCGTTCGTCCGCATCCGCAGCCGCTCCTCCGCCCATCGCTTCAGCGCCCTCCGATTTGTGCTGTACTCCGCATCCTCATCCAGCACCGCCATCCGCGCCGTCGCCAACTCGCCCCTCAACTGCGGAGCCCTCTTGTACGGAGCACGCCTATACTGGCACGGCCCAAACGAGCAGTTCTCGCACGGTACAAGATCCGTAATCCTGCGCAGGTTCTCTGTATGCCGCGTCAATCCAAACACCGCCAACATTGTCTTCTTGGGACGCAGCATGCCCGTCTCAAACGCTTCCACCGTCGATGGAAACGCCAACTCGCGCGTCCGCTTCAGCAGCTCCAGCAATCGAGGTTGCTCCGCCACATCCCACTCCGCGTACCCCGGACTGTAATGCGGCAACACCGCCATGCCATGCTGCTCCGCCCATGCACACAGGCGCGCTCCCGTCGCCGTCGCCAGATGCTCCACAACGGCCGAGGCATACACCTCCAGAAAGAAATACTCGTCAGGCTTCTCCTCTGCCCAGCGCCGCCCTGCTTCCTGCTCCGCTTCTTCACCCGCGCCAACAGCCACCAGAATCGCACTGTGAGCCTGCGCCTGTTCCAGCGTGCTCTTCAAACGCCTGCTGCTGAACTTCACCCCATCAATGGCTATCGAATCCCCCGTGATCTCCAGACTCTCCGCCTGCCGCGCATAAAACCAAGGCCGTCCATTCTCCGCGTACCACTCCCTTGCCCAATCCGCCAACTCCCGCGCCCTGCCCTCAAGCACCCGTCCACGCGGATACCCCAGCAGCCGCACATACTCTTCCGCCGCCACGTTCAATTCGGTCGTCAAGCCGCCGAGTTCGATCCCCTCGGCTAACTCGCGCATTGATTCTGCTCCGCTGGCTTAATCTGTTCTACTGGCTTGACCGGCTCCACTGCCTTGAACTGGCAGCCCTCTACAAAGAACTCGAAGAAGTTCGGGTGGGTTTCCAACCGGCAATGCTCCACTCGTCTTACCAGCTCTTCCAACTCCCGCCGCTTCGCCTTCGAAAGCAACGCAATCGTCGCACCCTCAATCGCGGTGTTACCGGCCTGCACGATCTTTTCCGTCGCCAAACTCGGCACCAGACCGATCCGCTTCGAAGCCTCGACGTTCAGGTGCCTGCCAAATCCTCCCGCCAGATAAAAAACCTCAATCTCGTCAAACTCGATCCCATAGTTCGAAAACACCGCTTGAAGCCCGGCAACGTTCGCGCCTTTCGCCTGCGCCAGTTCGTTCACGTCGCTCTCCAGCAGAAAGATCTCCTTGTCTCCGCCGCGCCACAACGTCACCCGCTTGTTGTCCTCCGTAAACCGCCCCATATCATTCATGCGCCCCGTGCGCAGCAACTCGCTCAGCACATCGATCAGCCCCGACCCGCAAATCCCCTCCGGCGTCACGTCGCCAATTACACCCAGCCGGAAACTCCCATCCTCGCCAATCTCAACCGTCTCAATCGCCCCATCTAGCGCCGGCATCCCGCACGCAATCGCTCCGCCCTCAAACGCCGGTCCCGCCGGGCACGATGCCGCAAGAATGCGATGCTTGTTCCCAACAATCAACTCCGTGTTCGTTCCAATGTCCATCACCGCCACCAGCCGCTCTTCATGCGCCAGGTCCACCGCAAGCATGCATGCGGCAGCATCCGCGCCTACATGTCCGCTGATGATCGGCGCGCCCCACACGCGAGCCTTGGGATGAATCGGCAGCAGGCTCCGCAGCCCGGTCTGCTCCAGGCTCGTGCTCGTGCGCTTCCCTTCCGCCATCTCGATCTCCGTGATCGATTGATAAGGGTTCTGCCCAATCGAATGCACGCTCTGCCTGAAAAACAAATCGCGCATCGTCGAGTTGCCCACCACCACCATCTCGTAAATCGTCTTCGGATCGACGGGAAACTTCTCAATCGCGTGCGTCAGGTACCCTGCCAGCGTCCGCATCAACAATCTGCCCGGATGATCCGTATCGTATGCAATCCGAGACATCACCTCGGACCCGCCAAACCGCTGCGGATTCTCAAACGATGTATCCGCAATCAGTTCTCCGGTCTCAAGGTCCAGCAACCGCACCACCACCGTCGTCGTCCCCAGGTCCATCGCTATGCCCAGAATCGGCTTCTCCGGCCCGGCCCGCTCAACTTCCACCCCATCAATCAAAATCCGATCCCCATCCCGCGTCACCGCCGAATCAATCTCAACCGCACGATTGCCAACCGGCAGCCCAAACGCATGGCGCTCAATCCGCATCTGCCCGCGCCGCATCGTATGGCACCTAACCTCGCCCTCCGCAGCCACAACGCACGCCTGGCACGACAGCCTAAACTTCCCCTTCAGATGCCGCTCCGCCTCCGCCATCGGCGACAGCCCCTCCATCCCTTCAACCACTTCAACCATGCACTCTTTGCACTTGCCCTGCTTGCGGCACGACGTTGGCACGTCGATCCCCATCGCCTCGGCATACTCGAATAGCGACTGGCCGCCCGCCGCCTCAATCGACTCCCCGTTGATGGTCAGATGAACCGGCATCCTTGAAGAACTCCTACAGCCCTACCAGCCTTTAGCCTCGAGTTCGGCCTTCACCGCTTCCGCCACTTCGCGCGCCGTGCCCTCGCGCTCCTCTTCCTCGCTCCACTTCCATTGCGCCAGGTAGTCGTCCGCCCCCTGCAATCCCCGCTTCGCCGCCAGAATATCCACCTGCGCCATGAACTTCCCGTCCAGCGCCACCACCACATCGTCCGACTCGTCTTCAGCCCTGATTTGAGTAGGGATTTCCTGCCAGTACAAAATCTTGCATGTAGTCATCCGGGTCTCCCATTTACCCTCTTCGGAATCTCTGATCAAGGCCAGGCCTTGAAAGGACACGACTTGCCAGGGTCCCCGGCGACAGGTCTTCGTCGCTGGGGTGGCTTTAGTCGTGCCGAGAAAGGCCAATAAAACCGCGGGCTTTAGCCCCTGAGGGATGGGTCTCTAACGTTCAACGCCCACTTGTTCAGTGCCCCCCTACCCTTCGTCCGCAAGCCGCATGAACAGATCCACGGCCGCCGATGCATTCGCCCCGTACCCATCCGCCCCAATCTCGTCGGCAAACATCTGGCTGATCGGCGCGCCGCCGATCGCCATCTTGATGTGTGTCATGCCCGCCGCTTCAAATCCATCAATCACCGTCTTCATGTACATCATCGTCGTCGTCAGCAGCGCGCTCATCCCGATAATCGTCGGCTTGCACTTCTCCGCCGCGGCCATGAATTTATCCAGACTCTGATCCACGCCGATATCGTGCAGCTCAAACCCCGCTCCCTCGGCCATCATGCCCACCAGGTTCTTGCCGATATCGTGCAGATCGCCGCGTACCGTCCCCATCAACAGCACGCCCTTCGGCTTCGTCCCGCTACCCTTCGCCGTCAACAGCGGCTTCAGCACGCCCATCCCCGCCTTCATCGCCCGCGCCGCTATCAGCACCTCCGGCACATAGAGCACGTTGTGCTTGAAGTCCTCCCCAACCACGCTCATGCCCGCAATCAATCCCTCGTTCAGGATCTCCTGCGCCGTCCGTCCTTCCGCCAGCGCTTCCTTCGTCAGCCGCTCCACCTCGGCCGCGTTCCCCTCGTAAAGGAACTGATTCATCACTGCGTAATCAGGCACGAATCATCTCCTCAGCGGCCGGTTCCAGCTACGCTCGTCGAGCGCTTCGCGTTATATTCTTCCAGCGCTTCCAGCATCGCCAGAATATTCTCGCGCGGCATCCCCGGGCTCGTGCCGCCGCCTACCGAAAGTATGATTCCCTCGCCGCCCGATCCCTCCAGCACCTCGAGCGTCTCTTCCTTCACTTCCTCCGGCGTTCCGCGAACCGCAACCTCCAGCGGGTTCACATTCCCCATCAGGCACATGCGGTCGCCCACACGCTTCTTCACTTCCATAATGTGCTTCTGCTTGCCCCAGTTCAGCACATTGAATCCCGCATCCGGCAAATGGTCAAGGCATGCATCCACCTCTGCGTCATTGTGGTAGACCTTGACCCAGTCCTTCGGAAACGCATCGCAAATCCGCTTCAAATAAGGATGCGCAAACTCCAGGTAGTGCTCCTCATTGATGAACCCCACAATATCGTCGAGGATGAAGATGCTCTCCACCCCGTCGCCCATCACCTTCTGTTGCGCCTTCAGCCAATCGATCACCACCCGCGTACACAGATCGATCAGCTTGTGCGCGCCCTTGGGATCCTCCACCAGGTCAATCATGAAGTTCGTCGTCCCGCGCACAAACCCCGCCGTGCACAGCGGTCCGCGAGCCGTCACCATCGGCAAAATGTATCCCGCATCCAGAATCCGTTGCCGCGCCATTCCGATCCGGTGCAACGTCAGCCCGGCAAACCCGTCCGCTTCCACCTCGTATTCCGGAAAGCTGTCGATATCCTCAAGCCGGTAAAGCGTGTGGTACTCGCTCGGCGTATTGTCCTGCCAGAACTTGATCTTCGCGCCCAGTATCGACGGCTCCGCAGCCATCCCGTACTCCATCCACCACCCCGGCACAAAGATGATCTCCTTGAACTCCTCCATGATCTTCAGATTCGACTGAAACCACAGCTCCGGATCAAGGAAGTAGTCCAGGTGCTTGATCCCCAGGTAGCCCGGAATCCATGGACTGTCGATGATCATCGCCATCGGAATCTTGTCCATCTTTTCGCGGCGCGCCGCTTTTTTGAAAGTCTCCCACTGTTCCGGCCGCATATTTTTCCTGACCTCCCTGTCCCTTGCCGAATCAAATCTCTGTCGCATTCCAAATAGCTAACCCATCACAAATCCTTGACGCGTAACAAAACCTGAAGAACGCTGAATCAGTGTCCTGAGTCCAAAGCTCGCATCACAAGAATCTGTCGTAATGAGCGAACGAGAATCGACTTTCTTCAATTCAAACAAAAGCCTGTCATCCTGAGCGGAGGTCGCCGCGGCGACCGAAGTCGAAGGATCTGCGGTTGCTTCTGATCGTTCTTCAACGAACTTCAAACTCGAAACACAGAATCGCTAAATCGACTTACCCTCAATGGTCGGAATCATACGGTATGCACAACAGCACACACAATGGCATCAGACCGCCGGTCCCCAACTGTAGCGCCGATCTCCAGATCGGCTGTCCTGAGCCTCCAGGCCCTCAGCGGCTTCGCATATATCTATTTCCAGGTCGTCGCGCCGTCTACCACCGCGTGCGCTTGCCGCCCCAAAAACAACAACGGCCCAAGCACTACGCTCAGGCCGCTGCCGGTGAACTGTTGGGATTGGACTAAGGCCACCGCGCTGCCGCGATCGCCGGGCCCATGCGATTTCTCCTCGCCGGGGCTTACTGGGTGTCTTGGGCGCGATGCCCTAGGCCTCAGTCACCTCACGTACGAAACTACTGGAACAATCTTTTTGCATAGGCTGGATCATCCTCCTTTCCCGTGTATTCACAACCTATCGCACCCCCCGCCATCCGTCAACGGTCAAGCGCCGCGCCCTCGAATCTCACGCGCTGACCTGCTGACTCGCTGCCTTGCTGACTCGCTGCCCTACCAGCTATGCAGCCACCCCTCATCCCTTCCAATCCGCACCGCCGTCCCAAACAGCTCGCTCAACCTTGCTTCCGTCAACATCTCCTCGCGCCCGCCATCCCCCGCAATCCGCCCGTCCCGCATCAGGATCACCCGCTCAATCTCCGGCAAGATATCGCCCAGATGATGCGTCACCATCACCAGCCCAGTGCCTTCCTGCGCCAGCCGCCGCAGCGTCTCCCGCAACTCCCGCTGCGCCGCCAGATCCAGCGCATTCGACGGCTCGTCCAGCAGCAATTGTTTCGGCCTGTGCACCAGCGCCCGAGCAATCAATATCCGCCGCTTCTCCCCCGCGCTCATCTCGCCCACCATCCGCTTCGCCAAGTGCCGAGCCTCCATCCGTTCCAGAGCCTCCCACGCGCGCTCCCGCATCACACGTTCAACTTTCAAATTCGGCCACAGCGTCGACGCCGAAAAGAACCCCGCAGTCACCGCGTCCAGCCCCGACGTCACCGCCGTCCGTTCCCCCGGCAGCCCCTCGCCTGTTAAACCGGCCCCCACCACCCCAAAGTGCTTCCTCAGCGCCGTCAAATCCCACCGCTCCCGCCCAAAGATCCTCACCCGCATCCCCTCGCGGACAATCGGATAAATCTGACAGCTCATCGCCATAATCAGCGTCGACTTGCCGCACCCATTCGGGCCCAGAATCGCCACATGCTCCCCCGCCTCCACCGTCAGGTTCACATCATGCAGCACCACGCGATCCCCCCGCGCCACGTTCACCGCCCGCATCTCCAGAAACCTGCTCTCGTCCGTCGCGCCGCTCTCCGTCATCAATCTCCTCAAGCTCCGTGCCTCACCAACCGCGCTGTGCCCCATTCATTCGCAGCTTCACCGCGAATGAGTGGGAACCCTGTTCCCTGTTCCCTGTTCCCTGTTCCCTGTTCCCTGAACCCTGAACCCTGGACCCTGTTAGATTAAATGGGTTAACCATCATGCCCGACACACCCATGTCCGACACTTCCCAACTCCTACTCCCCCCTGGCTTCCGCTACGCCGCCGTCAAGGCCGGCCTTAAGAAATCCGGCCGCACTGACTTCGCGCTCATCGTTGCCGACACTCCCGCCAACGCCGCCGCCGTCTTCACCTCCAATAAGGTCATCGCCGCCCCGCTTATCATCGACAAGCAGCACCTCGCCGCCACCGCCGGCCGCATCCGCGTCGCCGCCATCAACGCCGGCAACGCCAACTGCGCCGCAGGAGAACTGGGCCTGGCCGCCGCCATCGCCACCTGCCAGGCCGCCGCCAAAACCTTCAACTGCAAGCCCGAAGAAGTCTTCCCCTCATCCACCGGCATCATCGGCGTCCCGCTTCCCGCCGACAAGCTCATCGCTGCCCTCCCCGAAGCCGCCGCCACCCTCGGCTCCGGCATCGATCACTTCCTCGATGTCGCCACCGCCATCCTCACCACCGACACCATTGAAAAGACCGCCTTCACTCGCTTCGAAGTCGACGGTTCCAACGGCAAGCATGAAGTCCGTATCGCCGCCTTCGGCAAGGGCTCCGGCATGATCCATCCCCAGCTCGTGCCTCACGCCACCATGCTCGTCTACATCCTCACCGACGCCGCCATCGAGCCCACCCTGCTTCAGGACTACCTCAACCGCGCCATCGAAGTCAGCTTCAACCGCATCTCCGTCGACGGCGACACCTCCACCAACGACACCGTTCTCCTTCTCGCCTCCGGTGCCTCCGAGGCCGTCATCGGCCCCAACAACGCAGCCTTCGCCACTGCTCTCACGCAAGTCTGCACTTCGCTCGCCCACCAGGTCGTCGGCGACGGCGAAGGCGTCTCCCATCTCGTTGAATTGCGTATCCACGGCGCAGCCACCGACGCCGACGCACTAAAAATCGCCAAGGCCATCGCCCATTCACCGCTCGTCAAAACCGCCTGGGCTGGCAACGATCCCAACTGGGGCCGCCTCGTCGCCGCCATCGGCTACTCCGGCGCAGCCATCGATCCAAACCGCATCGACATCCGCTTCGGCGAACTGCCAATCTGCCTCAACGGCGGCCGCGCACCGCAGTTCGACGAAGCCTCCGCTCACGAATACGTTCAGAAGCCCGAGTTCTCCATCACCATCGAGCTCCACCAGGGCGCCGGCTCATGCGTCTTCTGGACCACCGACCTCACCCACGAATACATCCACATCAACGCCGACTACTCCTCCTAGCATGATGATTCCAAGGTTCGTCTCACAACAAAGCTCTCATCCCGAACAATTAGTAGCTGTCATCCTGAACAATTAGTAGCTGTCATCCTGAACAATTAGTAGCTGTCATCCTGAGGGAA
>PMXB01000056.1 GCA_003165935.1 Acidobacteriaceae bacterium
CCGCCGTCGGCGGTCATCACCACGTTCATGTCCACCTCGGCCTGCGAGTCCTCTTCGTAGCAAAGATCGAGCAGCGGCTTGCCGTCCACGATGCCTACCGAGGTTGCGGCAACCAGTTGCCTGAGCGGGGAGACCTTCAGCGTGCCTGCCTTGACCAATGCATTCAGGGCCAAACCCAGCGCGACTGCGGCCCCAGTAATTGCCGCTGTGCGCGTGCCGCCGTCCGCCTGGATCACGTCGCAGTCGAGAATCACCGTGCGTTCCCCCAGAGCCTTCATGTCCACCACCGAGCGCAGGCTGCGGCCAATGAGTCTTTGTATCTCGTGCGTTCTCCCGCCGATCTTGCCGCGTTCACTTTCTCTTGGAGTGCGGGTCAGCGTCGAGCGCGGCAGCATTGCGTACTCGGCCGTCACCCAGCCGCGGCCGGAGTTCCTGAGCCAGCTCGGGACTCCTTGTTCGATAGTCGCGTTGGTGAGCACCCGTGTATTTCCAAAGGACACCAGCACCGAGCCCTCTGCCGTCTGCACAAAGTTGGGAGTAAGCGTCAGCGGGCGGAGCTGTTCGGGAGTGCGCCCGCCGGGGCGAAAGTGGGTGGGGGGCGAAACATTGGACATCATAAGGGGATTGTACGAGAGCGCTGCACCTCCACGTGCCCCAAGGCCCCGGCAGCTTTCGGCCGGAAGGGTTTTCCGGGCCGTTCCCGAAGCGGGATTTCTGGCCGGGGCGACGCCGGAACGGGAATTCCCGGATAAGGCATTCAAAAGAAAGATCTTATCCTGCCAACGCATGCGGCTATCGTCCCATTTCGGGACGGGAGCGCCGGACGCAGCCCAGGGCCTCTGGGGGCGGGTCGGAGGGCAAGTTCTTCCCTTATCAGGAACTTAGCTGATTCGTTCTGGTTTGGCACTCCGCGTGTAACAGACGGTGTATCGAATCGGTGCAGTTGGAGCATTCTGGGCAGTTTCGGTTGCATCAGTTTCGGTTGCATCAGTTTCGGTTGCGTTCGGAAGGGAGCGGGCAATGCGAGAGATCAAGCAGGCGGCGGGGCAGGCGACAGGGCAGCCGGCGGGCCAGGCGGCGGGGCAGGCGATGGAATTTGGGCTGGGGCAAGCGACAGCGCTGGCGGCGGACCAGGGGGTGCAATCGGAGCGCCGGCGCGTGGAAGCAGTGGTGGAAACCCTGGCCACGTTGCGCAGCGAGGGCGTGAGCCTGGCGGAGCTGGCCCACGACGCCCGCAACATGGTCACGGCGATGGGTCTCTACTGCGATCTGCTGGAGGAGCCCGGCGTGCTGGCCACTCAGTTCACCCATTACGGAAGCGAGCTGCGGCTAGTGGCAGCCGCCAGCCGGCGTCTGGTGGAGAAGCTGGTCGCGCTCGACGTGCGTGGAAGCGCCGTGCGCGGCGTTGCATCGCCCGCCGGGGCGAGCAGGGGAAGTGCAGCGCGCGCGGGGAAGCCCGCGCGGCAACCAGCGACCTTGCAGGCCTCGCGTGTCGAGGTCTCAGGCGATCGGTCCACACCGAAGACCCCGGCTTCGGCAACCACGGCGGGATGGGCTGTCACCGACCCGCTCCACTCCGGAAGTGGGTTCGAATCCGATGCCGCAACTGCAACCCCGACTGGGCCCTCCATCGGCCCGGCGATGGCCGTTCACCCGGCCGGGCGCTGGGACCTGATGCCCCCCGTGCTGATCTCCAACCTTGCGCAGGAGCTGCTCCAGAGCCGCAACCTGCTCTCCGCACTTGCCGGCCCTTCCATCGCGCTCTCTGTCGATGTGGAAGGCGGGGCGCTGGCGGTGCGGCTGAACTCCGAAGACCTGACCCGCGTGCTGGTCAACCTGGTCAAGAACGCAGCCGAGGCCATGCCCGCCGGCGGCTCAATCCGCCTTGGCCTGCGCAAGCGGCATGACCCCGCTGCGGCCGCGACCGGTGCGGACTCCAACGCCGCGCCGCGCGGTCAGACGCTCTCGCTGACCATCGAAGACAACGGCACGGGCATCCCGCGCAAAGCTTTGGAACGTATCTTTGAGGCTGGCTTCACCACGCACGCGGCTGGGAATGCAATCGGCGGCGGCTGGCACTCCGCCCATCGCGGCCTTGGCCTTTCGATCACCCGCTCAATTGTGGAAGCAGCGGGCGGGCGCATCTACGCAAGCAACCGTGAAGGATCAGGCACACCGGGCCGTGGGGCGCGCTTTGAAATCGTCCTGCCGGTCCGCGGCATTTGAGGCCGGATGCAATCCGCTTGAAGCTCATATCGCCGCGGAAGCTGGCCTGCGGCAGCCAACACACCCAACGGCGCACGAGGCGAATACAATGCTCGAGACAGTTTTGAACCGGGGAAACGCGACTAAAAACGCATTCCTGAACGCACCAGCCCTGAACCCGCGAACTCTGAACACACGGACCCTCAACGCTCGAAATATGGACTTCATTCCTCAACCCGTCGAACCTCAAGTGCGGCTTCGCCTGCTGGTGGTGGATGCCGACACGGCCGTTCGCTCGGCCTGCGCCGAGATCGCCGCCAGCCTGGGCTACATCGTCGACAGTACCGGAGACCTGGCGCAGGCACGGACCCTGTTGCGCGGCAAGGCCGCCGACATCCTGCTGGTGAATCTTCCGGCTGGCTCCAACCAGGGCCTTGAGCTGGTCTCCGAGGTCAAGCTGCTCTACCCCGAAACTGCCGTAATCGCCATGACCTCCTCCGGCTCGGTCAACGTAGCCGTGGAAGCCATGCGCTCGGGCGCCACCGACTACCTGACCAAGCCCTTCGCCATGGACGAGCTTTCGACTGTTCTCGACCGCGCCGCCGCGGCGCACCTTACTGACACCGCTACCCGCCAGTTGCGCGAGCGGCTCCGTCTCTCCCAGGGGCTGGGCGCCATGATCGGCCGCTCGGCGGAGATGGAAAAGCTCTATCGCATCCTCTCAAAGGTTGCCCAGAGTTCGCACCCGGTGCTGGTGCTGGGCGAGAGCGGCACCGGCAAGGAGCTGGTGGCGCGGACCATCCACGCCTACGGGCCCAACGCGAACAAGCCCTTCCTGCCCGTCGACTGCGGATCGCTGGTGCCCACGCTGATTGAGAGCGAGCTCTTCGGATACGTGAAGGGCGCCTTCACCGGGGCCAACCGCTCCAAGGACGGGCTGCTGGTCTCTGCCGAGGGCGGAACTGTCTTTCTCGACGAGATCGGCGAGCTTACCGTCGATCTGCAGGCCAAGCTGCTGCGCGCCCTCCAGGAACGTGAAGTCCGGCCCGTCGGCGCGACCCACCGCGTTCCCATTCGCGCGCGCATCGTTGCCGCCACCAATCGCGACCTGGCGGATATGGTCGAGAAAGGGACCTTCCGCAAAGATCTCTTCTACCGTCTCAACGTGGTCAACCTTCGTCTGCCGTCGCTGCGCGACCGCCGCGAAGACATTCCCTTGCTGGCTGCCCACTTCCTCGACCGCATCAGCCGCGAACACAGCGTCAAGTTCACGCTGAGCGACGAGGCCTTGCGCATCATGATGCGCCACGACTGGCCCGGAAATGTGCGCGAACTCGAGCACGCCGTGGAACGGGCCTGCGCGCTCTCCTCCGGTCCGGTCCTCCACCTCGGCGATCTGCCCACCCAGCTCCAGCAGCAGGGGCTGGAGTTCCAGCGGGCCAACGCGCCGGCGGGCGACGAGGCCGAGTCCGGGCTCCCGCCGGCAGTGCAGACGCTCGCCGGCCTCGAGCGCGCGGCGATCCTCGGAGCCATTCGCACCCTCAATGGGGACAAATTGCAGGCCGCCAAGCTTCTCGGCATTGGCAAGACCACGCTCTACCGCAAGCTGAAAGAGTACGGCATCGCCGATCCGCTGCGGGAAGAATAGAGACAGCTGCTAGCTACTAGCTCCTAGCTATCAGCTTTTAGCTTTTAGCCTTTAGCTCTTAGCTCTTAGCTCTTAGCTCTTAGCTCTTAGCTCTTAGCTTCTTTCTTGCGGGAGCGGCCTCAAGTGCAGCTCCTCCGCAGCCGGCATGAGCAAGGGTCAGGCTCAGGGCAATCCGTAAGAGACAAAAGCCAGGAGCAAAGGCCTGTTGGCTGAGAGCTGATGGCTGAGAGCTGCCAACTAAGAACTATGAACTAAGAACTGTGAACTAAGAACTGTGAACTGCCAACTGGCATTCGAGACGGGGGAACGAAGATGAGCATTCTGATGGTGACCGGAGTGGAAGGCGCTCGCAACTGCGCCGAAGCAGTGAGCGCACAGTTGGGCATGGAGGTCGAGGTTGCGGAGGGACGCAGGACGGCCCTGGCAGCGCTCAAGCGCAAGGAGTTTGCGGCCGTGGTAGTCGATGAGACGCTGGCGGAGTGCGACCCCGCGGCCGCCGAGGCCATCTGCGACCGCGCCGGACTGGCCATTCCCCTGCAGATCAACTTTGCGCTCTCCGGCGCTGCCCGCCTCATCCGCGAGATCCGCGCCGCCCTGCACCGCCGCGAACGCGAGCAGACTCTGGCGCGCCGCGCCGCCGAAGCCGCCATCGAGCGCGAGCTCAAGTCCACGGTCGCCGGGCTTCTGCTTCACTCCGAGCTTGCGCTCTCCGGCAGCGATATCCCCGCGCCGCTCGCCGACCGCCTGCGCGTGGTTGCCGATCTGGCCGGAAATCTTCGTCAGCAGCTCGGCTCGACGACCCTCACGCGCGGCGAGACCGCCGCCTGAGAGTGCGTCCGGCAGTCCGGATGCGCAAACTTGACGGATGCTCTCGCGGCCAAACTGTTCGAGGCGGAGCCAGGTCGGCCCGGCAGGGCTATTTCGGCAAGAAACGTGCGGCGCAATGCTTTGCGAAATATTGGGGCGCTTCTTTGCGGCATCTCGGCGCATCGTCAACAGAATCAGTCGAAGACCACTGTCTTGTTGCCATAGCAGAGGATGCGCTGATCCAGATGCCAGCGCACGGCGCGCGACAGCACGATACGCTCCAGATCCCGCCCCCGCGCCACCAGATCCTCCACCTGGTCGCGGTGCGATATGCGCGCCACATCCTGCTCGATGATGGGCCCGTCGTCCAGCAGATCAGTCACGTAATGACTGGTCGCGCCGATCAGCTTCACCCCGCGCGCGTGCGCCGCGTGATAGGGCCGCGCCCCGGTGAAGGCGGGCAGAAAGGAGTGATGCACGTTGATGATCTGCGCCGGATAGTGGGCTACAAAACCCGGCGAGAGGATCTGCATGTAGCGGGCGAGGACCACAAGGTCGATCTTCTTTTCGGCGAGCACCTGGAGCTGCCGCCCCTCCGCGTCGGACTTCGTCGCTGCCGTCACCTCGACGAACTCGAACGGAATCCCATAAAACCCCGCCAGCCTTTCCACCGCGCGGTGATTCGATACGATCACCGGAATCTCGCAGGCCAGCTCGCCCGTGCGATAGCGATGCAGCAGGTCGGCCATGCAGTGCAGATACTGCGAACAGAAGAGCGCCACCCGCGGCATCTGCGTCCGCGAGGTGAGCCGCCAGCGCATGCCCAGCTCAGCCGCCATGGGCGCAAACACCGCCTTGAACGCCTCAAGATCGAAGTCTCCTGCGACCGATCGCGTCTCGGTGCCGCCAGCACCGTGCCCATTGCCGTGCTCGTCCAGCGCCCACTCGACACGCATGAAGAACAGGCCGAGCTCGTGATCCTGATGCTGGTCGGCGTGCAGAATGTTTGCGCCGTGCTCGTAGAGCAGGCCGGAGACGCGGGCCACCAGCCCCTTGCGGTCCGGGCAGTCGATCAATAGAACAGCTGAGTCGCTCATGCTCTTATCAGATTACTAGAGGCGCGAAGCCCGGCTCCGTTTCAACCCGTCAACGATTCGGGTGTCCGTACCAATGACCGTTCCCCGTTTCGCGCCGACCCTTCAAAACGTCACACCCCGCGGAATCAGCCGGTGATCGTAGGCCTCACGCTCAAGCCGCTCTCTGAAATCGGGATGGGCGATGGAGATAAGCGCACCCGCGCGCTCCGCCACGGACTTACCTTTCAGGTTCACCATGCCGTACTCGGTCACCACATACATTCCGTCAGATCGCGGCGTGGTGACAATGTTGCCGGGCGTCAGGTTGAGCACGATCCGGCTGCGCGCCTCTCCTCCCCTGGTATACGTCGACGCAAGACAGATGAACGACTTTCCACCTTTGGACGCATAAGCGCCGCGCACAAACTGAAGTTGTCCGCCCGTGCCGCTTATATGGCGGTGGCCGTCCGACTCCGAAGCAGCCTGCCCCTGCAGGTCAATCTGCGTCGTGTTGTTGATGGAGACCACCCGGTCGTTCTGCTGGATGATATGCGGCGAGTTCGTGTAGTCCACCGGATTGCAGCAGAGATCGGAGTTGCGGTCGGCCACCGCGTAGGTTGCGCTGGAGCCGAGCGAAAAGGTGAAAACGATCTTGCCGGGGTCGAGCGTCTTTCTCGCACCCGTAATTCTGCCCGCTTTGTAGAGCTCGGCGATGCCATCGGTCAGCATCTCGGTATGCACGCCAAGGTCGCGAACGCCGCTTTCAAGCAGCAGTGCGCACACCGCGTTGGGCATGCCGCCGATGCCGATCTGGAGGCACGCGCCGTCCTCGATCTCGCCCGCAATCAGCCGCGCAACCGCCCGATCGATCTCTGTCGCCTGCGGGTTCGGCAACTCCGGCGCGGCTTGATCATCACCCTCGATGATGTAATCCACCTCGCTCGCGTGAACAGCGTTCTCAACTCCGTAGACGTACGGAAGCCCGCGGCTCACTTCAACGATCACGGCCTTCGAGTTCTCAACGACCGCGCGGTGCCAGAGATTGGCGGCGCTGAAGTTGAAGTAGCCGCGCTCGTCCATCGGGCAAGTCTTGATGACGGCAATGTCCACCGGGGGCAGAAAGCGGCGGTAGTAGTCGGGCACCTCGCCAAGGTTGAGAGGCATGTAGGTGCAGCGCCCGGCATCGTGTTTCTTGCGGTCATATCCTGAGAAGTGCCAACTGAAGAGAAAGAAATGTTTGCCTTCCGGATCTTCTTCCACCACTTCTCGCGGCCTCATGGAAAGGCAGGAACGAATCTTTACGTTTTCAAGCGTTTCTTTCCGCGCGGCGAGTGCCTTATCGAATGCATCCGGCTGACCAAGCGCAGCGCCGTAGTCGAGCCACATTCCCGACCTCGCCAGGCTTGCAGCCTCTTCGGCGGAGATCGCTTTCGCGGATGCCGCTGCGATTCTCTTGCTCATCTTCCTGTCCAGCGCGGAGCGCGTTTCCCCAGAAATGCGGAGATGCCTTCCTGTGCATCTTCTGCGAGCGCGTTGCTGCTCATCGCCTCTTTGGCGTAGGCATAGGCTTGGGGTTGTTCGAGATCGATCTGTGTATAGTACGCCCGCTTGCCCAGCGCAATCACCGGTTCACTCGCCTCGGCGATGCGGCTGGCGAGTTTCAGCGCCTCCGCGCGCAACAGGCCCGCTGCAACTACACGATTCACCAGGCCCCAGTCTTCAGCCCGGCGCGCGTCGATCGACTCGCCCGTGAGCAGCATCTCGAGAGCGCGCTTGCGCCCGATTGCCCGGCTCAGAGCCACCATCGGCGTCGTGCAGAAGAGCCCGATCTTCACTCCGGGCGTTGCGAATGCGGCATCTTCCGACGCGATGGCCAGGTCACAGGTGGCAACCAGTTGGCACCCGGCAGCGGTCGCTATTCCCTGCACCTCCGCAATCACCGGCTGCGGAATCGACTGCACCTTCTCCATCAACTGCGTGCAGACCTCGAAGATCGTCTGGTATTCGCTCAGCTCCCGGCCCACCATCTCCGCCAGATCATGACCCGAACAAAAGGCCTTCCCGTTCGCCGCCAGAATCACGGCGCGCAGATCGCGCCTCCCACCGATCTCACTCAGGCAGTCAATCAGCTCGTGCATGAGCGCGAGCGAAAGAGCGTTACGCCGTTCGGGCCGATTCAGCGTGACCACGGCAATGTCGCCTTCAGAAGAGAAGCAGAGACTCTCGTAATTCATCCGATAATCTTACCGGCCAGAATCCACACCTGTTGATTCTTTTCGCCACGCTTGCAGATCGGCACCGGTCGCGCAGCTGGCAAACCGGCAGACGCTTTGCGTTGAGCTATTGCAGGCCTGCCAATGCCGCAAGATTCACGGACACTGCCTTATCGTCCCACGAGCACAAACGCGGCCCAGTAGTAGGGCAGGTCGTGGCCGTCGTGTTCGCTGCGGACGCGCTGGCGCATCTCGAGCTGGGCCTGCTTGAGGGCTTCGTGCTTGTCCATCCCGCTTAGCCACTTCTGGTAGAAGAGCTTCATCAGCTCGAGCGTCTCCTTGTCGGGCACAGACCACAGCGACATCATCACCGACTGCGCTCCGGCCTCCTCCAGCGCGCGGCGCAGGCCGAAGACGCCTTCGCCGTTCTTCACCTCGCCCTGCCCCGTGTTGCAGGCCGAAAGCACCACGAGTTCCGTGGCCGTAAGGTCGAGGTTGCCGGCCTCAAGCGCGGTGAGCACGCCGTTGTCGAGGCCTTTTCCTGCGATGCTATCTGCGGCGTTGCCCGGACCGTTGTCCGCGCCGCTGGCTGAGCCTGGCGATGAGGCCTCGCCCGCAAGTGTGCGGTTGGCGCCGGCAAAGTAAAGTCCGGAGCGCAACATGGGGTCTTCAAATCCCGCAGTCGAGATGCTGCCCGCTCCGCCGAGGCCTCCACCGGAACCCGCGCTGCCGCCTGGGTTCGGATCCGCCGCCACACTCGCGCCGGAAGCAACAGCACCCATGCTGAGCCGCTGGCCAATCCGCTTGTCGGCAACCTGCTGATCCGGCAGAAAGAACCCGTGCGTGGCGAGATGGAGAACGCGCGGGCTCCTGACCCCTTCGACAACGCTCTTCAGCGCCATCTGCTCGGTGTAGAGTTCGGTCTTCCATCCAGCCGCATTCATCAATTCCGAGATGGCCGCCACCTCGGCCCCTGTGCCGGGCAACGGCGCCAGCTTCTGCCCCGCGACCAGATCGCGCGAGCGACCCGAAGCAGAATCAGGCGCAACCGTATGCGCGAGAACGTTCAACTGATCGGATGTATTCGCCGCAGCCGACTCCACTTGCTTTTCGCCAGCCTCAGCAGCGGCCAGCTTGCGCTCCGCAGCAGCCTGCTGCTCCGCGCTGAGATCGAATTGCGGATTGCCAATCAGCAGCGCCGTCTTGAGACTCGTCTTCTCCGCGGGCGCTGGGGCAGGTCTGGCCGCCGCCTCACGCCTCAGCAAATCCTTCGTGCTCGACACCAGCCGCAGATCATATCGCTCCATCAGCAGCTTTCCGTCGGGCGCGGGAATAATCCCAATGGGGATCGTATTCAGCACGCCATCGGGCGCAAGATCGATCTTCGTCACGCCGCCCAGCGTGGCCTCCAGCGGCTTCCACATCAGCTCATACGCCCGTGCGCCGGGCAGCACCGCCGACTGCTTTGGCTGCGCAAATCCTCGCGTCTGCAGCGAGTTCTCAAACCCCGCCAGCGCGTCTGTCTCAATCTGCCGGTCGTCGCCAAGGAAGATGTAAGCCGGCTGGTCTTTCGTCGCCGCCGTCACCACCAGCGCCACATAATACGTCTGCGCCGTCCACTTCCTGTCGTAGTAGCGAAAGCGCGCGAACTCCACCGCTGCCTCGCCCGGCGCGAGCGCATCGCGCACCTGCTGCCACGTCGCGCGCTCCATCTGCTTCGCCGCCGCAAACGCCGAAGACCGCGCCACCAGCGCCTTTTCGATTGTGTCGGCTTCCGCGCCCAGCTCCGCAACCTGCTTGCGCCACAGATCGCGATCCGGAGAGTTCGTGTTCAACAACGCCGCCATCTGCGTTCGCTTCACCGTCAACTCCTCCAGCAGCCGCAACGCCTCCTTATCTCCCGACGCCTCCACCCGCCGCCGCATCTGGGCAATGCTCCCCGCGATCATCCCCTTCTCCCACAAAAGAAGGTCGTACATCTCGCCCACCAGCGCCGGCTCCTGCTCCCGATAACGATGAACAAAGCTGAAAAAGCCGGGGAAGTCGCTGGCGACTGTTTCGAGATAGATAAGGCGCTCGGCCTCGGTCATGTAGGTGAAGTTGTATTGGAACTGGTGGTAAAGGTTGTCGAGCGCGCGGCTGTACAGCGGCGACGCTGTGGCCACCTTCTGTTGGCCGTCATAAAAGACCGCCAAATTAACAAGGGCTGTTGCGACGTCGGGATGATCTGGCCCGAGAGCCTTCTCGCGGATGTCGAGCGCTCGCTGCAGCAGAGGCTCGGCATCGGCGGGGCGGCCCTCAATCTCGTAGAACTCGGCAAGATTGTTCAGGTCGGTAGCCAGGTTGATATGTGCTGGGCCAAGCAGCTTCTCATCGATCTTCAGCGCACGCTCAAAGAATGGCCCAGCCAGATCGAGCTTGCCGACTGTCATGTAGACGCCGGCAAGGTTGTCGAGCGATGTGGCAACGTAAGAGCTTTCTGGCCCGTAAACCTTCTCCCGGATGGCAAGGGCACGCTCGTAGAGCGTTACGGCGTCGGAGTAGCGTTCGAGATGGCCAAGAACCATGGCCAGGTTGTTGAGGTCAGTGGCAACATCGGGGTGCTCGGGGCCGTGAGCCTTCTCGTCGATTGCGAGCGCGCGCCGAAGGAGCGATTCCGCCTCAGGGTACTTGCCCTCGCCGATTTGAACGGATGCGAGGTTGTTCAGGGTTGTCGCGACATCGGGGTGGTCGGGGCCGAGCGCTTTCTCTTCGATGCGCAGTGCGCGCTCCAGCAGCGGTACGGCATCTGCGTATCTGCCCATCTCGTCGTAGTGCAGAGCAAGCGAGCCCAGAGCGCGGGCAACGTCGGGGTGGTCTGGGCCAAGCGCCTTCTCGCGGATGCGCAGCGCCCTCTGGTGCAGCGGCTCAGCCTCGTCGAATCGGCCCTGGTAGTCGCAGATCTGGGCGATGCTGCTCAGATCGGTGGCGACATCTGGATGATCGGGTCCTAGCTCTTTCTCGCGAATGGCCAGAGCCCGCCGAAACATCGGCTCAGCCTCGGCATTATTGCCCTGTCGCTCTTCAAGGTTCCCGAGCTTGTTGAGTTCGTCGGCCAGGTCGGTGCTCTCGGAGCCAAGTGCCTTGTCGTCGAGGCCGATCTTGCGTTTGAACGCCGCAATCTCGTCGGTGTACCGCTTCTGGCTGTCATAGACCTCGGCAAGCACGCCGAGGCTGAGCGCCAGGTTCGGGTCATTGGGGTTGCCAGCCTTCTCAATCAGGTGCAGAGCGGTCTGCGCCTGAGTCTCGGCCTGGCCGAGGTGACCAAGCTCCATTTCGACCTGCGCCAGCACTTCGTAGATGGGTCCGAGATCAGGATCATCCGGGCCAAGTGCCTTCTTCTCGATGCGAAGCAGCAGCTCAAAAACGGACTCGGCGTCAGCGAATTTCTTCTCCCCCATATACAGCTCGCCCAGGTCGCTGATGTCGGGCGCGATGTCAGGATTCTCAGGACCCTTTTCCTTCGACTCGATATAAACAAGCTTCCGCTGGAGGGGCTCGGCCTCAGCGAGTCGGCCAAGTTTTCTGAGCGAAAGGGCAAGGTTGGCCAGCGCGGTGGTGAGGATTGGGTCGTCGGGGCCAAAGGCGGCCTTTTCGATGGGCACGGCGCGCTCGAGCTGGCGAACTGCATCGTCCCAGCGCTCCAGGGACATATAGGCGGAGGACAGGTTGACGAGGACAGGAGCAACTTGAATGTCGGTGGGGCCGTAGGTGCGGTCGGCGAGATTCAGGGCCTGTTCAAGCAGCGCGCCAGCCTGAGCGTATTTGCGCTGCTTGTAAAGAGCTGCGGCCTGTGCGCTGAGATCGTCGACCTTTGCCTCCGCGGCACTGGACTGCGAGGCGCGGGACTTGGGTGCGCCGGACTGCTGTGAAAGGAGCGCCGGCACGATGAAAAGCGCGATTGCCATGATGGTCACTGGGACAAACAGGCCGCCGCGGCCCGCGAAGGGGCGGCCAGGGGAAGCCGACGAGATTGCAGTGTGCACGCGCATGGAATGGCGGGAGTATAGCACCGGAGCACGACGAAGAGCGGTGTGCCGGGCAAATGGCGTGAACGGGAGCTGCGGAGTAACTGCCCTTAGCGGCGCATTGTCCAGGAGAACGACGCAGGCCCGAGGGCGAACGCCATCAGAGCACGCAGGCCAAACGGCAGATCCGGCGTCATCAGATGGCCCGTATAGAAGAGAGGTCCGCGGAGAGCTTTCACGTCATTGTAGCTAGCGGCGCGGAATGCGCAACGCCAGCGCCGCTTGCGGAAGCTCGACCACTCTTGAAAGACATCGCTCGATGGTCCGAGGGGGCGGACCGTGAGCAGCAATCGTGCCCTGCCGAGCCTTGATAAGGTCTGCGACGAAAATCGCACCGGCGAACGGCTTTGCGCAGAACGCCCTTGCGGCGATGTGTGGTCAGTCGAGGCGTTTGGGCCTCCATCGAATACCTGAGCCGAGGATTCTTTCAGTGCATTAGCCGCTGGGTTGGGCAGTCGATTCGGCCGCGTGAGCAGCTTCTTCACCAGGTTCGGATAGTGAGCCACTGTGGTCCAGAAGCGCCATGAGGCGCTGGGGAGCACATGAACGGCAACGCCGCCGGGGCGGAGGACCCGGCTGATCTCCCCCAGCATCGCGTCGAGATCGACCGCGTGATACAGCATGTGCGAGGAGTACAAGACATCGAAGCTGGAGTCTGCGAACGGGATGTTGCCGCCGTCATAAGTAGTGACAGTAAAGTACTGGCGGCCATAGCGCTGGGAGTGAGGATCGGGACGTGTCGCAACATCAATCGAATGCACGTCGCAGCCCCAGGAGGAAAGGATCGATGCCTGAAAACCGCTGCCGCCGCCAAGCTCGATAACGCGAGTGCCCGCTGGGAAGTAGCCCCTGAGCGGCTCAAGCTCAGCCCTTCGAATTCGCTCGAGCAGCGTGTCCATGCGCGACGCTCTTTCCTGCGGAGTTGCGAGTCAAGGCAACAATACATCCGGCGGAGGACTCCAAGCGAGCACGAAGATGCACGAAAGGACTAGGTCAGGTGGAGGGCCGAGAGTATCGCTCACTCGGCGAGAACAGAGGGAGAAAGGGAAATGTCTTCAAAGGTTCGCACACGCGGATCGTTGAGGATAGGCTGGACGGCGTCCCTCGCGAGAATTCTACCGAGAATCACAAGAAACCTGGCGAAGCAGGAGTATAGTAACTGCCAAACCCTTTTTGAGAGGTAACTCGATGGGCAAGACAGTCAGGCGTTCCAGGTCTGTGATCTTAGGGTGGTGGTTCGCGAACCTGTTACTTGTGGCGGGAATCCTGACGGGCGTTGCGGGTTGTGGCGGCGGAATCAGCAGCGGTGGGACTCCGCCGCCGGTCACACCCACGGTCACGTCGGTAACGCCGACTTGCTCTCCCGCATCGATAAACACAAATCAGACCTCGACTTGTACAGCTTCGGTATCCGGTACCGGAAACTACAGTTCTGCTGTTACCTGGTCTGTCAGTCCCACGTCCATTGGCGCCATCAGTGCAGCAGGCGTCTTTACTCCGGCAGGCGCGGGAACGGCGACAATCACTGCGACCTCGACTGAGGACCCTACTAAATCCGGCCCAGCGACCGTGACGGTCACAGTCGCAGCCACCATCACATCCGTGGCGGCGAGTTGCTTGCCCGCTTCGATCCTCACCAATCAAACCTCAGCATGCACCGCGACGGTGAGCGGGACGGGAAGCTACAGTTCCGCAGTCACCTGGTCTGTCAGTCCCACGAGCATGGGAACAATCACCAGCACTGGGGTCTTTACTCCTGCGGGAGCGGGAACTGCGACCATCACCGCGACCTCGACCGAGGACCCTACTCAATCCGGTCCAGCGACAGTGACGGTGACAGTACCGGCCACGATCACGTCCGCGGCGGTTTCATGCTCACCCACAAGTGTGCAGACCGGGCAAACCAGCCAATGTTCAGCCACCGTTACGGGCACTGGAAGCTATAGTTCGGCGGTGAATTGGTCAGCGGACTCCGGAACGATATCGTCGTCCGGTGTTTACACGGCACCCGCAGCAGTTCCGGTGTCAGGCGGCGCAACCGTCAAGGCAACTTCTACCCAGGACCCGACGAAGTCGGGCACAGCACCGATCACGATCACTTCTCCACCCCCGCCGGACGCTTCTCTCGTTCTCCTGGCTACCCCTGTAGATGGCGGACCTGGAAATGGGCCGTGGCAAATCGTAGTGGCCGCATCCAACAGCAGCGGAGGTCCAGCCTCCGGCCTTGCGATAACGCTCTCCTCCACCGAGGGCACACTCAGCGCAAAGCAGGGAACCACAAATGCAAGCGGGGCTTTGAACGCAACCATTACACCGCCCACAACGTACGCTGGCGAGGCGATTGGCGTAAGCGCAACCGTGGGCAACCAGGTAGCCGCACTCAGTATCATCTTTGTCCCATCGACGTTCGATCCAACGTCGAGCGCACGTCAAACCCGCCGTATTCATTTACTTGCCAGCGGGTCCACCGGCACCACCGGAATCATTCAGCCCTTCATCTACGCCGCGAGCGGCCCGATCGGCTCTTCCAACCCATTTATCAACCCGAACGAGTGCTTCAGCAACCAGGACCTGGTGTCCACGGTTCCGCAGTATTGCCAGACTCTCTACGGCAGTGCGGGGATCACTCAAAAAGTTGCCAACGTGGCAAAGACGGCGTGCTCAGCGGTGAGCACGTTCACAGGCACACTTGATTGCATCGGCACGGTTTTGTCCATTGGCACCTGCCTCACCGGTGCGGGTGCCGCGGTCTGCGTGGGCGGGCTCGTAGAGACTGCGCCGGGTTGCGCCGCCTTCCTGGTGCCTCTGCTTCCATACCAATTCGCAAAAAACCCGATTCTCGACACGGGTCTCGACCTGCTGGCGTTCGGGCTCCAGCCCGGCCCACCAGGAGCAAGCGATGCAATTGGTCTCTTATGCGACGACTTGAACCTGGCTGATCCTGACACAGGAGGCACAGGAACAACAGTCACCGTCAGCCCTCAGGGCCCGCTGGCGCCTTTGGGAAGTCCGGTACTGTTTTCCTCAAGCGTGACAGGAAACAGCGATTCGACTGTAACCTGGTCGATCAACGGCGTCCCAGGAGCTTCCGGCATCTTCGGCACGATCACACCAACCGGACTTTACACACCACCTGCAACGCTTCCCATTCCGGCATTTGTCTCCATCGCTGCCACCAGCAATGCCGATTCCACCGCTTCGGCAGCCACACAAGTGCATGTGCTGGCTGCTGCGCCGGGCACCATCTCAACCATTGCTGGCGATGGCAGTTCGGGCTATTCCGGCGACGGTTTAGCGGCCAACAATGCGCAGCTCTCGGGCCCTTCCGGCATCGCGTTTGACGGCCCGGGAAACATGTTCATCGCAGATTCTCAAAACAATGTCATTCGCCGGGTGGATGCCGTCACAAACGACATTTCGACCATCGCGGGAAACGGATACGCGGGGTATTCGGGAGATGGCGGAGTCGGCACATCGGCCCGGTTGAACAACCCGACGCATGTGGTATTCGATCGAGTTGTGAACCTGTATATAACGGATGGGGACAACGACCGCATTCGCAAGATCAATGCACTCACCGATGAGATCACGACCATCGCGGGAAATGGCTTCGCTGGTTACTCCGGAGATGGTGGCCTCGCCACCAGTGCGGAGTTGAATTTTCCCGATGGTGTAGCAATTGATAGCAATGGCAACCTGTTCATCGGCGACGCACTCAACAACCGGGTCCGCGAGGTGACCATTGCCACAGGCGATATAACGACAGTGGCGGGCGACGGCGCGCAGGGATACTCCGGGGACGGTGCCCCCGCTAGCCAGGCGGAGCTCTTCTTTCCTTCGCGCCCATTCATCGATTCAGCGGGCAACATCTACATTGCAGATTACAAAAACAATCGCGTCCGAAGAGTGGACGCGACTACCAAAATCATCACGACCGTTGCCGGAACGGGCTCGGCGGGCTATTCGGGCGACGGGGGCGCAGCAACCAGTGCCGAGCTGAACGGACCCATAAGCATCGTGGTGGATTCGGCAGGCGTGCTCTACATCGCTGACGCCGCCAACGAGCGCATTCGCGCTGTCAACACAAACACGAATGTCGTTACCGTATTCGGGGTTGCGATCCAACCTGGAGTGATTCAAACAGTGGTCGGCAGTGGAGTGGCCGGCTATCAGGGAGATGGCGGAAAGGCCACGTCCGCGCGAATCAATGGCCCAACGGGATTGGCCCTCGATCCCCAGGGAAACCTGATCTTCGCCGACTCGGCGAACAGCGTCGTGCGAAAGGTGATTGCGCAACAATAGGTAGATGGAAGAACCTGGGTAAGCCCAATTGAGCCAATTCCTTCCCCGCCACCGTTAACGCCAGTAGACAAAAGAGCCCCCAGCTGTTCCGCCAGGGGCTCTCTTGTTCAGGAACGCGTTCTGCGGCCGGCCTAGCTGGTCAGGCTCACCCCGGCCGGCTTCGCTTCGCTGTTGGCTTCGTCGCTCGCACTCACCGGGCGGTAGAACAGTTGGTTGTTGTCGAGGTAAACCTCGAGGAACGCCGGGCGGTCGTTGATCTTGCCGGCGATGAGCGCTTCCGACAGAGGATCTTCGACAAACCGCTGCAGGGCGCGCCGCAAGGGCCTGGCGCCGTAGCTGCGATCGACGAGGGTCTTCTCCAGAATCCACTTCTTGGCTTCCTCGGTGACCGAGATGGTGATGGCCTTCTGCGCCAGGTTGGTGTTGAGCTGCTGCACGAGCAACTCGACGATCTGGATCAGGTCCGCGTCGCTGAGCGACTGGAAGAGAATGACCTCGTCCAATCTGTTCAGGAACTCGGGGTTGAAGGTCTTCTTGACTTCTTGTTTAACCAGTTCCTCGATCTTGTCCGAGACAATGTCTTCGCGATCTGACTGGAAGCCGAGCCCCTGCTTCTTCATCAGGTGGCGCGCGCCAATGTTCGAGGTCATNNACCGAATACGGCGACCGCTTGACGCGCTCGGTTAACTGTCCACCCTCCTCGTAGCCCACGTATCCCGGAGGCGAACCGATCAGCTTCGACACCGAATGTTTCTCCATGAACTCCGACATGTCGAAGCGGATGAGCGCCTTGTCTGATCCGAAGAGGAACTGGGCCAGGGTGCGCGCCATCTCCGTCTTGCCCACGCCTGTAGGTCCGAGGAACAGGAAGCTGCCAATCGGACGATGGGGCGACTTCAGCCCAGCTCTGGACCGGCGGATCGCGCGGGCCAGTGCGCTGATAGCCTTCTCCTGCGAGATCACGCGCTTGTGCAGCTCTTCTTCCACGCGCAGCAGCTTCTGCGTCTCTTCTTCCTTGA
>PMXB01000279.1 GCA_003165935.1 Acidobacteriaceae bacterium
ACCAGCAGGTCGCCCGTCAGCGAAGGTTCGTCCCGGCCTGCAGGCCCCCGGCTGCCCCCCAGCACAATCAGCGCTGCGCCAACTGTTGATCCCCCCAGAGCCGCCCAACCAATCCAGTCCAGCCTTTCGCCCGCAAAAATGGCCGCCGCCGCTGCCAGCAGCACTGGCATTGCCCCCACCATCAACGAGGCATGACTTACCGTGGTGAGTGCAAGCCCGTGGAACTGAAGCAGGAACTGAATGGGAATACCGAATGCCGCCGACGTGAGCAAAATCCCAACCTCAGATCGAGTCAGCCTGACTAGCTGGGTGAAGGCTATGGGGAGCATGCCGACGGAAGCGAAGAGAAANNATGTGCTCCACGCTCATCTCGTTCAGCGCCAGCCGTCCAAAGTAAAACCCAGTTCCCCACAGGCAGCCAGCGAGCGCGCATGCTCCATAACCCAGATATGTCACGCGCCGGCTTACCATTCATCCCCTCCCTCCCTACTCTCGCACAGCTCGCGCCCCAGTTGTCCCAGGGGCGCAAGACAGCGATTGAGTGGTCCCGATCCCGCATCGGATCCGTCCTGTTCCCATCCCGACATATAGGAGCCACTGTCAAATCAGAGCCTCGTCGGCGAAAATACCGCTCCAATCGGCGAGAATAGAGTTCGATGCTGATGCGGTTGGCTAGACGAAGAATGTGGAATCGAGTGGGCAGGTTGACCGTGCCTGTCTTTGTCCTTTTTGCCCTGCCTGCCTGCGTAATTTTCCTCGCCCCACACGGTTCCATCTACCCGGGCAAAGTGCTTGCCCAAACCAGCCAACTCAATCCGCCAGGCCAGGCCGATCCGCTTCCTGACATCATGCCCAACATTGACCCCGACCCAGCTTCCAGTCGAGAAAGAGAACAGCGAACTCCGGTCAGACTCCTTGGCGACCGGCTACCCGACAAGCCCACCCTTGCGCCATCCATCAAAATTCCTGTGGACACCCTGGGCTTTACCGCGCCGGGAGCCATCTACCTTGGACAAAGAAACAGCCTGGCCTCTCTCGATTTTCTCGCAGAAGACCATCTGCTTTTTACGTTTCGAGTCCCCGGGCTCATTCGGCGCGAGGATGGGCTGAAGCCTGGAGAGGACGAACGCCAGATACGAGCCATGGTTGTAAGTGTCAAAACCGGCCAGGCCGAGGCTGAGGCGCTTTGGACTGTGCACGACCGTGCGCGCTATCTATGGATGCTGAAGGATGGCCACTTCATTTTGCGCGACCGCGATATTTTGCAACAGGGAGACAGCTCCCTTGTCTTGAAACCTCTATTCCAATTTCCGGGCCCCGTTGACTGGTTGGAGATGGATCCGCAGCAACTCTACATTGTTACCAACTCTCTTGAGCCGGCAATTGTGGCCCCCAAGCCCGGCCAGGTCGACAGCCCTTCAACCGCTCAGGCAACCGTGGAAGTCGATAGGGGAAATGCCTCTGCCTCTCCTGGCACCCATACCTCCGCCCCTTCCGATTCAAATGCCACTCCCGCTGCTGACATCGTGGTCCGTATCCTCGAGCGCAGCACCGGCAAGGTGATGCTGGTCAGCCGGGTTCGGTCCACCGTTCACCTGCCCATCAATTCAGATGGTTATCTCGAGCGCCTGCGAGGCAACGGCCAAACCTGGATGCTCAATCTGAACTACTTCACCGGAGGAAGCCGCCTGCTGGGTCGAGTTGAGTCCAGTTGCGCGCCGGGTCTCGACTTCATCTCCCAGGAAGAATTTCTCATCACCACCTGCGCGGCCAGGGGAGAAGCTCGACTCGTCGCATTCTCAACAGACGGCAGCCGTATGTGGGAAGACGACGGGACGACCTCGGCAATCTGGCCGATCACCGTCATGGGCCCGGATGGCACACGGCTTGCCCGTGAGACGCTCCAGGTCTCTCGCCCCGTCAACGCCTACAACCCCATCGATACCGACGACATAAAGGGCCAGATGGTTCGGATCATCAACACCGCGGATGGCAGTGTCGCGCTCGAAGCCGCCGCAAATCCTCCGCTCGATGTGGGCGGAAATGTGGCCATCTCCCCTTCCGGGCGCAGAGCCGCGATCCTGACCGACGGAGCGATTCAGGTCTTTGATCTCCCCCCCGCGCCCCCTCTTCCTGCATCTGCGGCCGCTCCCGCCGCCCATTAAGCGAATACCCCTTCAGGCCTGCTCTTTGCGGGACGCCAGTTCCGCCCCCGAACCCGGCTGAGGCGCCAACATTACTTCCGTGTACACTGAAATGCGGGAGATTGTTCTTGTCCACGGCCCTTGTCCACTATTCGGCCGCCGCGGCTACTGATCGTGGCCGCAAGCGCCCATCCAACGAAGATGCATTCGCTTATTCCGTAGAGCACGGAGTCTATCTCGTTTGCGATGGCATGGGGGGGGCAGCAGCCGGAGAAATCGCCAGCTCCCTGGCTGCTGAAGAGACACTCAAGCATCTGACCCGCCGCATCGGCAACGGAACTGAAACTCCCGACCTCGCCCAACTCGCTGAAGAGGCGATCATCATCGCCAACGACGCAATCTACAAGCGCGCCGAGCGCAATTACAAGCTCAGCGGTATGGGTACCACGCTCGTGGGCCTCATTGTCGATGAGCGCCGGGTGCTGCTCTTCAACGTTGGCGACAGCCGCTGTTACCTGCTGCGCAACGCGCGAATTCAGCAGCTCACCGTGGATCATTCTCTGGTCGAAGAGCAGGTCCGCATGGGCCGCATGACGCGCTCTGAGGCTCTTCGCTCGCCGCTCAAGAACATAATCACCCGCGCCCTGGGAACTCAGAGCCGCGTGACCCCGGATGTGTTCGAGCGCGAGGCCGAGCCGGGCGATCTTTTCCTGCTCTGCTCCGACGGCCTCACCCGCGAGGTCTCCGACTCACAGATCGAGTCGCTGCTGTGTTACGATCACACCCTGGCCGTGCTCTGCAGCAAGCTCGTTGAAGCTGCCATGAACGCCGGCGGCCACGACAATATCACCTGCCTCCTCGTCCGCGTCGAGGGATAAAGTCACCTCCGGCAGCCCTCGCTCGCTGAAAGTTTCCTCCCTTCTGAGCCGAATCAATTGACACCCTCCCATCCGAGAACGTACTTTTGACTGTTCCATGTAAACGTTAACTTTAAGGTGTGCAGGAGTGAAGATTGGCCAACCCAAAACAGCCGAACGGGCCCGACTGGAAGCTGAGACTCAGCGAATGCCTGCCCTTGTTTGGCCATCGCAACTGGATAGTGGTCGCCGACTCGGCCTACCCGGCCCAATCAAATCCGGGAATCGAAACCATCGTCGCAACCGGCAGCCAGATCGAAGTCGTTCAAGCCGTGGCTGATGCCATCGCCGCCTCAACCCACGTGAAAGCCCTGATCCATCTCGATCAGGAACTCGCGCATGTGTTTGAAGCCGATGCACCCGGCGTCGATGAGTATCGGCACCGGCTGGAGGCCACTCTCCATGGGGCCCAGGTAAGCCACACTCCGCACGACGAGATCATCGCCCGCCTCGACCAATCCGCCCGCGTCTTTCGCATTCTCATCATCAAGACGCCAATGACCATCCCTTATACTTCAGTCTTCTTTGAACTCGATTGCCGCTATTGGAGCGCTGACGCAGAACGTCGTCTTCGCCAGGCAATGCAACCGCAGCAACCTGATTGAGAAATTTCAATTTCGAACAGGGAAGTAGAGTGCTCGAGCCGCTTACCCAATTCTCAACCCGATTCCCGATCCGGAAAGGACGACCCCAGCCATGAAACTCAACCGTCGTGACCTCCTCAAAACCGTTGGCGGCGCTGCATCCGCTCTTGTCCTCTCCCGATTGAGCTCCGCTCAGGCTGCGCGTGGCCCGCTCTTCGAGGGCACCCGCCACTCTTTGCAGGGCTACCAAATCCCCGATTGGTTCCGCGATGCAAAGTTCGGTATCTGGGCGCATTGGGGCCCGCAGTCCGCCATTGAAGAAGGCGACTGGTACGCCCGCAACATGTACATCCAGGGCCAGGAGCAGTACCGCTATCACGTCGAGCATTACGGCCACCCCACAAAAATCGGATACAAAGACCTCGTTGGCGATTGGAAGGCCGCCAAGTGGGATCCCGATCACCTGATGGACCTCTACAAGAAAGCCGGCGCCAAGTACTTCGTCAGCATGGGCGTACACCACGACAACTTCGACCTCTGGGACTCGAAGTACAATCGCTGGAATGCCGCCAAGATGGGCCCGATGAAGGATGTCGTCGGCATGTGGGCCAAGGCGGCGCGCGACCGCGGCCTTCGCTTCGGCGTCAGCGAGCATCTGTGGATCAGCTACAAGTGGTGGGCCGTCAGCCATGGCTCCGACAAGGCCGGCCCGCTCGCCGGTATCCCCTATGACGGCGTCGATCCTGCCTACGCCGATCTCTACCACGATGCGGATTGCGCACGCTACAGCAGCGGCGAGTTCGAATGGAACGACAATGGCATTCCCGATGCATGGAAGCGCCATTACCTCGACCGCATGACCGACCTCATCGACAAGTACCATCCTGACCTGCTCTACACCGACGGCCACCTGCCGTTTGAAGATACTGGTCTCAAGATGGTCGCCCACCTCTACAACGTCAGTGCCAGCCTGCATGGCGGCGTCAATGAGGCCGTCTACAACAGCAAGGAAGCCCTCGACTGCGCTGTCGGGACCTGCGCTCTCGATCACGAGCGCGGCGTCGCCGATGGCATCGCCCCCAATCCCTGGCAGACCGACACCTGCATCGGCCAGTGGCACTACAAGCGCGGCCAGCAATACAAGTCCGCCAAGAAGGTCATTGATCTGCTCACTGACATCGTCAGCAAAAACGGCAACCTGCTGCTCAACTTCCCCCTGCCAAACTCCGGCGAACTCGATTTTGAGGAGAAGGTCACGCTCGACGGCGTTACAAAGTGGATGGAGGTCAACAGCGAAGGCATCTACTCCACCCGCCCATGGAAGATCTACGGCGAGGGTCCCTCAACGGCCACCAAGCTTGTCACCGGAAACTTCAACGAGGACAAGCAAAAGGATCTGATCAGCGAGGACATTCGGTTCACCGCGAAGGGCGGTTCGGTGTATGCCTTTGTTATGGGTTGGCCTGCGAAGGAAGCGGTCGTAAAGGCCCTTGGCCTCGCCAGCGATCAGGCGCCTGGCAATATCCGAAACGTCGAATTGCTGGGCTACAACGGAAAGCTCGAATGGAAGCAGGACGAAGCCAGCCTCCGCGTCAAAATGCCACCCGAAAAGCTCTCCGACATCGGCATCACCTTCAAAGTCGATCTGGCGTAGCCTGCTGCCGAATGGAACGAATACTGCTGCCGAGGCCGTCCAATGCTTCCGCGCGGTACAACGCTGTGTTGCCACCGAGCGGCCGGCCGCACGACTCAATCGCGCAGAAATACATTCAACAATGATTTATGAACCCGGATTCGCCCGTTGTACTCAATAAATCCGAGCTTCCGGAAACGGCTCAAGAAAGCATTCACTCGAGGCCTCGTGCTGCCAATCATGCTCGCCAGGGCTTGCTGGGAGATGGGTTGAATCAGCACATCGTCTTCTCCCGGCTGGCGGTATTCCGCCAGCAGCAGAAGCACTCGAGCCAGTCGCTTTTCCGCCCGGTTGAAGAGCTGATCCACCAGGTCCGCTTGCGTTCTCAAATTGCATTCCAGCAGAAATGAAGAAAACAGATTGGAAAAATCCTGTTCTTCGCGCATGACCCTCAGAAACTCCGGTCGCGCAATTCTCAGCGCGGTACATGCGGTAACAGCTGTTGCCGTTGTCACGCGGAGCCCCGGATTCGCTGCCATCGCTTTCTCACCAAAGAAGTTGCCGGCCCCCACCAAACGAATGGTAGCCTCCTTCCCGCTTGAAGAGAGAACCGAGATCTTCGCACGACCCTTGTGCAGGTAAAAAACGCAGTCAGCGGAATCTCCCTGAGAAAAAAAGACTTGCGAGCTGTTTAACTGAACAATTCTGCGTCCAGGCCCAGCACTCCTCAGATAAGCGTTTAGGTCAAATCCGGGTTTGCTCACATTCGCCATCGGCGGGGCCTTCTCTCACAGGTGTCTGGTCGAGCAAGTTCGTAAAGATAAGCGAATCAATCCATTATAGAGAACCCGGGCTCAATCCAGCGAGAGCGGCGGACAACGGCAGCCACAACAACGAGTCAAATCCGCTGTCCCAAAAGGAACACCTGTGGTCGGACTTCCTGATCCAAAATGAGGATTGCATTGCTGAAGGAGCAATCCATTGGATCGACGTGATCGAATTCTGATTTCTGTTGCGCTGCTTTCTGCCTTGGCTTTGGTTGCTGGTTGTAAGAAAAAAGTCATCCCTCCCCCCGCTCCAACCGCACCAACCATCGCCGTCCCCGCACCCACTGCGAACATCACAGCCACTCCCACAACTGTTACTGCTGGCGATCAAGTCGTGTTGAACTGGAGCACCACCAACGCCGCTTCGGTCTCCATCGACGGTCTTGGCGATGTGGCCGCCTCCGGCGCCAAAACTGTCACACCAAGTGTTTCTACCACCTATCATCTGGTGGCCAGGGGTGCGGGAGGCACCGCCGATGCTTCAGTTCGCGTTACCGTAACTGCATCGCCGGCAGTGGTCGCGCCCGTCAACAACATGAGCGCCGAAGAAGAGTTCAAGGCAAACGTGCAGGACATCTTCTTCGATTACGACAAATACGATTTGCGAAGTGATGCGCAGAGCACGATCACCCACGACGAGGCATATTTCACCGGTCATCCAAACGTCAAGATTCTCATTGGGGGCTACTGCGACGAGCGCGGCTCCGAAGAATACAACTTGGCGCTGGGTCAAAAGCGGGCAGACTCTGCCAAGAAGGCGTTGGTCGACGCGGGAGTTGCGGCAAGCCGCATCCGGATCATCAGCTACGGCAAGGAAAA
>PMXB01000049.1 GCA_003165935.1 Acidobacteriaceae bacterium
GGATCCATGTCGGCCATTTGCCCATAGAGATGTACAGGGACAACAGCTGTCACAGGCCGCTTATTTCGCCGACTGATCAACTTCCCCGATGCGTCTCGACTGCACTCATGCTCCAGAAACCTGCGGAGCATTTCAACCGACATGTTGTAGGTTCGCTCATCGATGTCAACAAACTCCGGCATAGCGCCAGCCTGCGATATGGCTTCAGTCGTGGCAATAAAGGTGTTGGGAACCGTGACGACTACGTCGCCAGGCTGCACACCTGAGGCGATGATGGCGAAGCGGAGTGCATCGGTCCCGCTACTTACACCCACACAATGCTCAACATTGCAAAATCTGGCGAACGCGCTCTCAAACTCCTCAACCACAGGGCCACCCACAAATCCAGCCGTGCGCAATATCCTGCGAAAGACGGCTGTCAACTCTTCCTCGAGTTCGATGTGGGGAGTTACCAAGTCGAGAAAAGGGACGCTATTGAGTTTGCTATCAGTCGTGCTCATCGCTATCCTTCGGATCTTCGTGAATGTAGCGCAGAATTCTTGCGGGATTGCCCGCCACGATGGCGTTGGGCGGGACATCCTTGGTTACAACGCTGCCAGCGCCGACAATGGCGCTTTCGCCGACGCTGATGTTAGAAAGAATCGTGACGCCAGAACCTATCGAAGCGCCCCGCTTAATGATGGTTCGTTCTACTGTCCAGTCGGTTTCTGCTTTGAGTTTCCCGTTGACCGTAGTCGCGCGTGGATAGCGGTCGTTGATGAACATCACACCATGGCCGATGAAGACGTTATCCTCAATCGTGACGCCCTCGCATATAAACGTGTGACTTGAGATCTTGCAACGCTTACCGATAATGGCGTTCTTCTGAATCTCGACAAATGCGCCGATCTTCGTTTCGTCGCCGATCTCGCATCCATAGAGGTTAATGAACTTCGACAGCCTAACGTTCTCGCCAAGCTTTACGTCGTCAGCAATGCACTGGTACGTGTTCATAGATAAACCAGCGAGCCCCTTTTGCTGAGCGACTCGCTCGCCGCCTCCAGCATCTTGACGACACGCAGGCCAGAACTTCCGTCGTTGAAAGGCTGTCTTCCACTCGACAAGCAATCCACGAAGTAAGAGAGCTCCTGATGCAGTGCTTCAGCCTGATCCAGATGCGGCGCCCACATGTCTCCTGACCGATAGTTCACGAGCAAATCGTATACGCCTTCCCGGTTGGTTATCTTTACGCCCTTGTCGTACACCCTGACCTTTTCATCTGGCTCCAGGTCGTTCCACACCAGCATCCGCTTTTCTCCGCTGATGAGCGTCGTCCTGATCTTTACCGGGGAAAGCCAGTTCACGTTGATATGCGCGATCACCTTGTCAGAGAAATAGATCGTCATGAAGGCAATATCTTCATGGCCGTTTAGGTGGCCTTGTCCAGTGGCCACAATCGCTTCGGGGGTCGCTTCAATCAAATGATTCATGATTGACAAATCGTGCGGAGCCAGATCCCAGAGGACGTTTATATCGTGCTGAAAGAGACCGAGATTGACGCGCGTCGAATCGTAGTAATAGAGCTTCCCGAGAGTTCCCTCCTTGATGAGTTCCGATATCTTTACGACCGAAGGAGTAAACAGGAATGTGTGGTCCACCATAATCGTGAGATTCTTCCGCTCTGCAAGCTCAATCAGCTCTTCCCCTTGTGCTGAGTTGCTCGTGAAGGGCTTCTCGACGAAAACGTGTTTGCCTTGCTCAAGGGCTTGCTTGGTCAGGTCATAGTGAGTCCACACCGGAGTTACGACGGCGACGGCATCAATCTCCGTTGAGTTGATGAGATCTGAAGCGTTGGACGTTGTCGTGACGCTCGGGTAGGCCTTATGAGCTCGCTTTCGCGCTGCCGCATTCGTGTCGGCGATCGCGAGCATCTCGACGCCTTCCATGTTCATCAGGTTTCTGACGATGTTCGGGCCCCAGTAACCGTAACCGATCACTCCGAATTTCATGATGAACTCACCATCCCAAGCCCTTTGNNTAACGATGTTTCGATAACGGGCTGGATCTAGACTGCGCCCGTTCCCCTCAGCACCGCCATGGGGGTACTCAACAGTATCTTCAAGTCGAGCCACAGAGTCCAAGACGATGCATATCTAAGATCGAGCCGGACCATCTCGTCGAACCTTACACGGCTTCGCCCCGTGATCTGCCATAGGCCGGTGATTCCCGGTTTTACTCTCAACACGCGATTGCGATGCCATGTCTTATATACGGCCATCTCGTAGGGAATTGGCGGGCGTGGACCTACGAGTGACATGTCCCCCTTGAAGACGTTCAGCAATTGCGGTAGCTCGTCTAGGCTGCTTCTCCGCAAGAATTTCCCCACCGGCGTGACTCTATGGTCCTTTGTCAGCTTGTAGATGCCTTCGCGTTGTGGATGGATGGATTGATGCTCTGCCTGGTTGACGATAAACTTCGTCACGAACTCCTTGTGAACGCTATGGTCGTTCTCCCAGGTCATGGAGCGAAACTTGAGAAATGTGAAGCACTTGCCGTATTGCCCAACTCGTTCCTGCTTGAATAACACCGGCCCCTTTGATGTGCTCTTTACCGCCAAGGCAACTGCGATGAGAATCGGAGACAGGAAGATCAACAGACACACACTGCCTGCTACGTCCATCACGCGCTTGACTTTCAGTGCGGAATCGTCCTTCCGATCGGGACTGAGCAAGTCAGGATAGAGGGCCGGTCCGATCGGTGTACCTGAATCAAAATCCTCCCAATCATCCGGGAAAAAGTAGAACGACATCTTCAAATTGGACATTTGATCCGATAACTTTTCATCCCGCAGGATTGTATTGACCCTGTCCAGAATCAGGCTCTTCACAAGATTCTTGTCCTCAATCTGAAGACCGGTGAACATAACGCCGACTGTGGTCCCCGCCTGGTACCAGCCAATCGCGTCAGTTTCTCGGATGGACACACTTAAGGAAGAGGCAATCAGCCCGAGGGATTCTTCTATGGTCCCAAGTACGGAATCGCTCTCAGTTTCTAACAAGAGCAGCAAAAAAGGAACGTTAGTGCGCTCCGTTCTTTTCCGCTCTAAAGCAATCATCCGCCTGAACATATCTTGGCTTAGAACTTCGAGGGCGGCACGCGCACCGATCCCAGGACGTGTTGTAGCCCGCCGGGTCGGGATATGTGTTGGCATGGTGGTCATAAGATGATCCTCAATCGGCAATGACCCTAAGATTGATCGCTTTTTCGATTGGCACCACTCGAAACGTGTGTGGCGGGTGAGAAGAGCCCGTAAGTCCTGAACAAATGATCTATGGCCTGATTGCAATCGCAGGGCTAGCGCAACGTGCGACTCTTACTAACTCCTGACTAATAGCAAGCTAGCAGTCCTGCCTAGGATTTAGAGACTTCGTCGGCCTGCGATATCTTCGGCTTATAGTGGTAGTAATAGCTGTTGTGCGCGGAGTTTCTTGAGCAGTTCAAGAGCGCCCCAATCATCTTCTTCTGGTCGATNNCGCATCCAGACGCTTGTATCTGCAAGCGGCAAAACTGGGGGCGAGTCAATGAAAATCCAGTCAAACCATTCTGCCAGTTGGTCCATCAGTGCCGGCAGCCTCGCGGATTGGAGGAGTTCGAGCGCATTAGTGGAAGCGTTGCCGGCGGCCAATAACCACAAGCCTGGCTCTTCCAGGTGGTATATTTTTGGAATCCCACCCTCCGCGCCCTGTAACCACTCGCTCAACCCTTTGAGATTCCCAAGTCCGAACTTCTGTGCGACGGACGGCCGCCGCAGATCGCCATCCAGCAGCAGAACCCTCTGCTTTGTGCTAGCAGTGAGCGCGCAAGCGAGGTTGGTGGCGGTCATTGTTTTGCCTTCTTTAGGAATTGTGCTCGTTATCAGCACCTTCTTCAAAGGTCTCTTCTGTCTGAGATTCCGGAGGCGCACGCCTAGCAGTCTGAAGGCTTCGGCAGGCAGACTCTCGGTGTCGGTGAAGCAGACCAGGCGCTCTTGTGCAGATACTGAAACTTTCAGCTTCTGGAACTGATCGAAGACCCCCGCATCGGTTTGTATCGGCAGGTGCTCATTATTGGATTTTGTTGCTGAGCCTGATCCGCTCAGTGGCTGCGCTTGCACCGCTATGGGGCTTTCGGTGATCGATCCATTCTCTGCTTCAGGCGTCGCAGCCAGGGTGCCCGACTCCCATTGCGATGCCACTTTCCGCTCTTCGTTCCGGAGCACCTCGATTGCAGGAGCAGGTGGTGAAGACTCATTCCCGGGGTCTTCCCCTTGGGCCCTCTGCAATGCGTCAAATATATGGCTCATGTTTGCTCACTTCCATCTCCGCTGGCACTCCTGCGGTGGCTTTACTCCCATTCGACTTACGAAGTGCTTCATATAGGTCAACGAGCGCGGCCATCGTCCGATGAATCTCGACCTCGTTGCTAGCCGCAGGCTTCAGCGTCGAAGACGGGTGGACGATGTCCAGCCGGAGTTCCTTCGCTACGCTTGTGATGATTTCCGGTGTCACGCAAGGTTGCCGCTTCGCATAGGCCGCGATCAGCGCATTTTCGCAAATCGTATTGATCAGGCGGGGAAGTCCTTTCGAGTAAAGGAACACCTCCCCGATAGCCGCCGGTGAATAGAGCGGCGCGGAGTCGGGGTCGGCTCCGGCAATCTGAAGCCGCCTCTCGATATACAGTTTCGTCTCCTCGGCGTTCAAGGGGATGAGTTGGGTCCGGACTGCTATTCGCTGCTTGATTTGTCTCAATTCCACGGAATCGAGCATCTCATCAAGTTCTGGCTGCCCGACCAGGACAATCTGCAGTAGCTTGTCGTCGGTTGTTTCCAGGTTCGATAGGAGGCGAACCTCCTCAAGGATTTCGGGAGACAACAGATGTGCCTCATCCACAATGAGCACCGTCGTCATTCTCTTTGCGCCACGCGCGACTAGAAACCTTCCAAGATCGAGCAATAACTCATACTTGCTTTTTCCTGCTGCAGGTAGCCCGAAGTCGGAAAGAATGTACTGCAGAAACTCAGTTGGCGTAAGCCGCCCATTGAACATGTAGGCGTAGGCGACGTCCTTACTTTCTTTCAGCAAACCCAGCAGGCAGCGAAGCAGCAGTGTCTTTCCGGTGCCCACCTCTCCCGTGACAACGACAAAACCTTTATGCCGCCGAACCCCATGATAGAGTGCCGCGAGGGCCTCGTTGTGCCGTTCTGTCGGCACAAAGCAAACCGGATCCGGCGTGAGATCAAACGGATTGTGACTGAGTTTGAAGTATGCCTTGTACATTTCGGGGGAAACCTATCCGTGCAGGAAGCTGAATGCAGACCCAGCCAGAATAACGCCAAAGACAACAACAGCCATGGCCCATCCAAGCATCGTTCTCTTCTTTTTGCCCTGTTCGTCCGAGGGAGTCACAACCTCAGGAACCTCCGACAGGACTGCCACCGGCAGAAGATCGGTAATTTCTTGTTCGCTGTGCATCCGGTCATCCAGGAGTTCAAATAATCCCACAACCAGGAGACCAAGTGCGACGCCGACGCCTAATCCGATTCCGCAAAACTTCAGACGATTGGGGAAATCGGGCGTGACTGGCAGACTTGGGGCGTCCAGCATTCTGAACCGCTCACCCTGCTGCATGTGCTCCATACTGGTTGCCATTTCCGACTCGTTCTTCTTTTTCAATAGATCGTCGAAATTGGCCTTCGATTGGTCGTAGCCGCGGGTCAGGTCCGCCAACTGTTGGTCGCTTGCAGGCTCATTGTTCAAGCGCGCCTGATAGTCATTGATTCTCGCCTTGAGGTCGGTAATCGCCCGTTCCCGGTTCTCGACCTCCGCGCGATTTGCATGCAACTGGCTTTGAATTTGGAGGGTTGCCGCGTTCTGAGGGTGATCCGCAGGACTGGATGCCGCTTGGGATCCGTCCGTATTCTTGGCGTCCTTATCCTTCAGGCTGGCAACCAGGTCGTCTCTCAGCTTTTCGGTCTTGGCTATCTCCCGTTTCAGGTTCTGAACATCCGGGTAGCGATCTGAATAGTGAGAACTAAGGTTTGTCAGTTGAGCCCTTAGGGTCGTCAACTGTTGCTCGATCGCCGGTAACGTCGTGGGATGACCATCGACAGTCCCGGATGTATTGCTGAGAGATCGGTATTGTTCAAGCAGCGCCTCATAGTAAACGCCCTGCTGCTTGGCATTGTTGAGAGCATCCTGCTCGTTCTGAAGTTGCGCCTGTAGCCCGCTAAGGATTTGCAGATTCGTCGCCTGCTGCGTTGGCAACTCTCCTTCGTGCCTTGCTTCAAAGTCGCGGACCTTTGCTTCCTGCTCGGCAAGCGTCGTTCGCGCATTCTCCAGTTGGCTCTCAATGAATTTCGTTGTGTCTTCAGACGCCTGCTGGCGCGCCTTCAAGTTCTCGTCGATAAAAAGGTCCGTCAACTCGCTCGTAACTTGCTGCGCAACCTGGGGGTCGCGAGCGGTAAAGCCGATTGTAAATCCAGTAATGTCCCTTTGGTTTTCGCTTTTTACAAGAGCAATATCGATGTCTTTGCGCATCGACGCCACCTTTGAGTCCTGGGAGCCCTCTTTTCCATAGAGATGAAGCTTGTCAATAATCGTAAGGAGGCGCGTCCGGCTTAGAATCTGCTGCGTGATACTTTGCAGCCTGTCTTGCAGATCTTCGCTTACGTTCGGCTGGACGTAATTCGTAGGCATTGAAGGCTGCTCAACAAGAATCAGCGTGCTCGACTTATATCGAGGTGGCAGAACCCAACTTGCTCCCCACACAATGAGCCACCCGATGAGCAACGGAATGAGGAAGTACATGTGGCGCCGGCGCACTACTGCAATGTAGCGTTGGACGTCAAGGCCATCTGATTGTTGCTCTTCGGGAGCTTCAGTGAACTCAGCCATAGTTATCTTCCCAATGGTCTTTTGAATTGATATGAGATGGAGACAAACTCTCGATCGCTGTCAGGGGTCGTCGATGCCGCTGCGGTGCCCCCATAACTCAGATGTATACGCTGATAACCAAGCCTGGCCACGAAGTGCTCTCCCATGGGGTGGTCAATCGATGCGGTGCCTGAAACAGTGTGCCCACCCTGTTGTCCCGACACATTGGCTACACTCCCGTATATTGAATAAGTTGCTGTGGCGCCAGCGGTCCACGTGCGGGCCATTCGCCAACTAGCAGAGGCACTCGCATTCTTCGATTCGTGGCTTCCGATTAAGCCTCCGCCGGTGGTAGCGGTTTGCCTGTAGTTGGCTACCAATGAGCCCCTGTCCCCCTGCCAACCGATGCTCGCCATGACGGATGGTCTCCACGACCCAACACTGGGCACGGAGGTCTGCGCATATTCAGAATGTTGCGGACCTGCACTCACCGAAAGTGACAGCCGGTGCTCCAAAGTAAGGCTATAAAAGCCCATGAGCGTGTGCAGTTGCATTTCAACCTGACCCGCAGCGGGATTCCCGAGGAACTCCACATACTGATAGTTTGCGCCGATGGACTGAGTGCCCATGATCCGCCGATTGTAGAACGCCGATCCGCCGCGCGAGGTTGAATCATAGATGCCGGAAGACTGGGTCTGATTTGGATATTGAAATAGCCCAACAGTGCCCCCTCCACCAATCATGCTATTCGCGCTGTATTGGTAACTTATCTGGGCATTTGCCGTGTTACTGAGCCGGTTGATGAATGGAAAGAGTAAATCTGCCGGGGAAGACGATGGCGAGCCTGAAACGGACCCGCCAAGCTGTGAGTCACCCTGGTTGAATACGTTCGAACTTTTCAGAAAACTGTCTCCGCCGCTCAATGTCGCGTGCTCGCTCAGTCTGTACTGGAGGATCATTGATACGTTCTGGTCAAATTCATTTCGAGCTGCAATAGGCTGATAGATCGTAAACCCTGGGCTGTAGTTCCACGTTTGGTGAAATCTGGATATCGATTGGTCAAAGGAGATCCTCGGCCTTATCGAGTACGACATGCCGCTGATTGCCTGGGTCACATAGTAAGGAAACAGGTTGTCGTTGTACGCGGCTTCAAAGGCCACGCTTCCAGCCAGATAGTTGGAATTTTCCGCGGATTCAACCGAAGTCGGGAGGGCCTGACCGCTCACCATCGGGGGCGCAGACATGGGACTCTCGTTTTCAGTTGGGCCATTTGCCGTCGGCGTAACCTGGGCAAGCACTGAAATTGGCAATGCTAGTGCAACAGTCAAACAAACTCGGGTCAGCATGGCAGCCTTCACGGCACGACAATGGTGTCATTCGGTTCAAGCTTGATATTCTGCGCTGGATTCTTGCCCTTGATCACGTCTTTGTAGTTGAACGGAATCCGCGACTCGCCGCCGTTCGGGTCTTGTCGAAGAATGTAAATCCCCTTTTGTTTGGCGAAATCCCTGAAACCACCCGCTTGCGCAATCGCGTCCAGCACCGTTGTCGTCAACGTAAGTGGAAAAGAACCCGGCCTAGCCACCTGCCCGAGGATGTTGAACTTCTGACTGTTAATCTGCTGGACCATCACGGTAACTTCAGGGTCGGTGATGAACTCCTTCAGCTTGTCTGCGATTTCCTTCTCGAGTTGAAGTGGAGTTCTTCCCGCCGCCTGCACCTCTCCCACCAAAGGCAGCGAGATTCTTCCGTCCGATCTCACCGGAAGCACGCGAGAGACTTCCTGCTCCTTCCAAACATTGATCGCCAGCACGTCGTCATTGCCAATGATGAAATGGTCGTCGTGTGCCTTGCTGCCGCTGGCTTCAGCCGGTTGTGCGGACGGGGCAGCTGCCGGACTCTGAACTGCGGCAGCAGCCGGGGCACTGTCGCCAGCCGGGCTCGAAGCAGCAGCCTGCCCGAACGCGGAGCCGCTTAGAGCCACTAGGACAAGCCCTAACCACAGCGGTTGAGCGGTACTCACTTTCATCGCAATTCCTTTCGACCATCAACCAAGCGTTTACCCGCCGGTCCAACGGATCTTGTGCTTTCGCTGCCATCTCGCGTCGGGTTTTGCGCCGCATCCAGCTTTCCAGACTGGGAAGTTGCGGGCGGTATCATCTTGTACTCTTCGATCTTGTAGAGCACCGTCCGGTAGCTGACCTTCAGCAGCCTTGCCGCGGCCTTTCGATTTCCACCCGTCTTTTCCAGAGCCATGGCAATAGCATTTCTCTCTGCTTCCGATCTCACTCCCTTGAGCAGCGAGCGCAGCGACTTACTTCCCGAGGCCATCGCATCAGCCAGGCTCGGCGACAGGCCGGCGGCTTCACTGCGTGCCAACACACCCGCGCCGCTCCTGCCTTCAACGCTCTCTGTCACCGGTCGTCTGAATCCAGTCGCAAGTTCCTCATCCCCGACCATCAAGTATCTCTTGACCAGGTCCTCCATCTCGCTCAGGTTCCCTGGCCACTCATACGTCCGCCATGCTTCGATGATTGCAGGCGAAAACTCCCTCGGGGGAAGCCCATAGTGCCTTGCGAGCCGATGCATAAAATGCCGCGCCAGTTGCGCAATCCCCTCTCTCCGCTCCCTCAGCGGTGGAAGGTGGATGGAGTTCGCGCTGATGTGTTGAATCAGTTCACTGCGCGGCATCGTCTCGGGAGCTTTCCGCTTGCCGTTGAATTCACTTGCTGCAAATATGCGAACGTCCGACTCGGTGAATCCAGACGCTCCTGGCCGCATGAATCGCTTCTCGCGAATCAGCCTGAGAATACAGGACTGCAAAGTCGCGGGCATCTCATGGATGTCTTCCAGATAGATGCTTCCCCTAGCGCAGAGGTCGATCTTTCCATGTTTGATGGTTGCTGCAGCAGTCGCGGCCGCCGTCTCGTAACCGAATATCTCCCGCTCCAGTAGATCCGCCGGCAATGCCGCGCAACTCACTCGAGTAAAGTTGAATCCGGAGCGCACCGAAAGCTTGTGCATCAGGCGTGCTACGGTCTCCTTGCCGGTGCCTGCTTCGCCAACAATCAAAACCGGAACGCTGGCCTCCGCCAGCAGCGCTGCCTTGGCCCGCACCGTGCGCATCTGGGGGCTCATCGCGACAAAGTAGGACTCGTCGCCCAGCGCCTCGATATCATCGCTGGAAATATTGTCGTCGTCGGCCTCCGCTTCTTCAGGCAAGCTTTCTTCGATGACCGTCGCAAGTTGCCGCTCATCCAGCGGCCGGGTCAGGTAAGCCTTGGCGCCCAGTCGTGTGGCCTGCTCCTCACCTATCTCGTCGCCTGTGCGGCCAATTAGGATTACAGGCAACGACGGCCGAACCCGGCGCATCCAACGCAGCATGTCTAAACATTCCGCGGCGCCCTCGGTCGAATCCAGCATCAGCAGCTGCGGCGATGCGCCGGCACGCATATGTTCCATCGCTTCCCAGGTATCGGAAGCCGTCTCGAAGCGCCAGCAGGTCGATGCCTTAATCGTCGAGAGCGAGCGCAGTACTCCAAGGTCGCGGCTAACGACCAGCAGATTCGCTATGTCGGCTGAGGTTCTCATCCCAGGTTGCCTTTCGAGCGGGGAACCAGCGAGCGAAGAGAGATTAGCGATTGTCTTGGGGATTTTGGCCCTGATTCCCTGCCGTCACGTGAGCGATGGTTCCCGCAAGAACAGCGGAGTTCTCACGAAAGCCTGCATGACAGGATCAGAATGTGCTGATAGATCTGTTGCGATGGCTTGGGGTGCTTTTTGGAACCTCACGTTTCCGCGTGGTTCGCATAGCTTCGCCCTCTGAGTCACATTCCATTGGACCCCTGAAAGCATAGATGGAAGTCGGATTATCCTGCCGCGGGCGCGATACCGGGCCATCCAAGACACCTTCCCCATCCGCACAGGCTCCGCACCGATGAGGGATTGAATGCGCCCCAAAACCGACTCATTGAAGTTGAAGCAACCTTACAATGGGTTGCATGTTTTTGCAAGGGTCGCTTTAAACTCCAGGGTAACTTTAACCCAATCCCCATCGTGCAGGTCCCACCCCAACGTCAAGGGGCAATTCTGGATAAATAGCAGCGAATAGTCGTGAGCCGTTAGGCCGACAAACTGGACTTACATCATCCACAATGCGGACGATGCTGCTTCGATTCAATGCTTTAGAACTGAATAGGATTGTTCTGTCTGTAGTCCCAGTAAAGTAATCACTGCAAAGTTACCGTTGAGGATAACTCCGGGCATTCGGCCCTTTTAACAGGCTCAAAACTCAGTACAAAAGTTTGCAGATTCTTGCACTTTTCATGGAGCATGCGTGTCATTTGCAGTTCGGATCGGCCAAAAGCGCCCCAGTTGGCCCACGATAACCTGTCTTGAGAGAGGTCTAACTCGAACACCCCTGTTTCGCAAAACAAGCTCCGGCCACTAGCATGACTGGCCCCATGCACTGCGCGCCAGGCCGTCGCGAAGGATTCCTGCAAACACGCTCTCGGCCGGACATGGGTTGCAAGCGCCCCCCAACGACACCAAGCCCCTCTCGATGCCCTGAACTCTACTGGAGACGATCAAACAGGAAAAACGCTGATGCGGCTAGGAGTTCGACGCCCTCGACTGCCGCACCTTGAAACACAGCGCGCCCGCCACGCCCAAACCACAAAGAACCATCATCCAATGTGAGCCGGATTCCGGGAGATCGGCCGTATAGCCCACCTCCACCAGCGCAACCCCGTTGTTCGGAGTGTCGTCCACTGTAAAGTAGTCGGTTAACGAGGTTAGCGTGACTCCGTTTTCAAACACGACCGCAACGACATTCTGGCTGGCAGGACCGGCATCGTTGGTGTTCAGATCGCTCAGGTAGGTGCCATTGATACTGATCAAGTCGTACACCGGGCTCGTTGCATAGAGAATCACGCCGTGCCCATCGAACTGAGTCCCGGTTGCCGGGGAAAGGTTGGAGTAGAAAAGATTGTCTTCTCCGTAGCTGAAGATGCCCGGCCCCGCGGGCGCATAGAGGGCGTCTGGCCACAAGATCGTATTCGCATTCTTGACTGGGCCAGGGGTTAGAGGAGTTGCGGGAATGTATTGCCCAGTCGGATCGGAGAACCACCCATCAAAGCCGGTCACAAGGTAAACACCATCCACCGGAGCGGTCGAGTAGGTGAAATACCCCGCAATGTCAACGCCCCCGCTCGCGGTAAGGCTGAAATCGAAACAGTCCGAGAGGCTGCCGCAATCCGGTGGGGCCTGGCCACTCAAAGGAGCCGTGCTAAATCCGAGGACAACCATCAGCGCAAACGTAACTGGAGAAAAGCGCCTCATCTTTCTACCTTCCTGACAAGTCCTCGGGATCTCGCGATCTCGATCTCGCACAAAGCTACACCATGGCCTGAACGCCCAAAGTGCACACTTTGCGCCACCCTCCATTGTAGGAAGAGTCCCAACGATGTCAAGATTGATAATTTTTGCAACTATTTACAAATACAGGGACTTTCAGCCCCTGCAGCTCCAGCCCACCCGCGAAAGCTCCCCGCCCACCCGAGTTACTAGCCTGCATTTCTCACACGTCGCCTGAAACCGTAGCGCCGGCCTCCTGGCCGGCTGTCCTGAGGGCCTCCCGGCCCTCAGACGCTTCGCCAGATCCCGAGCCCTGCTTACCGCTCTCCCGCCATCGCACCATCACCGACGGCCGCAGCCGCTTGTCATGCGGATCCTGTGACGTGCAAACCGCGCAACCACACCCCAGCGTAGGAACCCCCATCGAAGTCCCAGTCCCGAGGAATGTCAGTTGCCCGTCCATATGGTGATGGTAAACCGGCGCCCTATGATGCTGTGCACCCGTGTGGCTGATCAGACTCCAGCGCAAGAATTACTCAATTAAGGGCCGACTTACATTCTTGATCACAATGACCGGAATAAGCTGCTTCGTGGGGACTAGCTGAAGGCCGAGTTGCTCTTTGAGCGCTGTAAGTAGATCAGGTCCAAAATCGCTCGCATTCGATGCTGGCGCCCCCGGAGTCAATTCAGCGGAAGAAAAGGTCAGGTTCGCATCGTACTTGTCCAAAAGCCCGGTCTGATCGCAAACAATACCGTTGATCATGCCAGAAAGCTGAATCGCCAAGAATGATATCGGCATGGAAGGCATAATCCAGTTTCCGGCGGAAATGTGAATTGGGTCCACCGAATCAGCGGCTGAATGGATCTTTAGCTTTGGTCCCCCCCGCGCAACGACCAAGTCATACACACTTATCTGCTTGGTCCCTGTTTCCAACTCGATGTGAAAACGCTCCTGCAAAATGGGACGTAACATCGCACCTTTGGCTTGTCGGGATAGTTTCTTGAATTCTTGACTCTTCTCTTCGTCAACTCGAGCGTCGACATCAAACTCAGTCGACCTCACCCAGGCAGGTCCACCAATAATCTGTTCTTCTCTAACGCCAAATGCCATCGCAATCAGATTCAATAGCGTTATACCTCGATTTGAGAAGCCATTCGGAAGTTCATCGAACCGAAGCGCTGGATTATCACCATGCAGCTTAATCCTCACCACGTCATATGTAAGCGGCGAATGATAATCAATTTTCACGACCTTTCCAAGGCAATCGGGCTTTACTTCCGAACATGGGGACCCAATCGCCCCCATCAGAAGCAGGCCGATCACAAGTGACTCAGTCCGATAATTCGTGATTCTCGCTCGCATTTGTGTTTTGTTTGGATTTATCGACCACGGCTGAAAGCGATTCTAGCGCCAAACAACCAGCGAGATCGCGCCTACCACTTCCCCCGGACAGCGATTGAACTCACCAATGAGACGGCTTCCACCCTCTTACTTCTTCCCCGGCGGCGGCGGTGCCGGAGGCTGCATCCCCTGAAGCGTGATCATGCTCGTCAGCTCCATAAACGCCATGCGGCATTCGAACAGCACCGATTGCAGCATCCGGTCCTCTGACTCGTTCAGGTTGCCCTTCGTCTTCTCCGCGAGCAC
>PMXB01000146.1 GCA_003165935.1 Acidobacteriaceae bacterium
GGCATCCTCATCTGGTCTGAGATTCCCAACTGGCAGCGCATCTCCTTTGACAAACCCGAGGTCTACGCCAAAGCCCTCACCATGCTTCGCGAAATGATCCGCCGCGACCGCAACAAAGCCTCGGTCATCCTGTGGTCTGTCTCCAATGAAACCGGCAACAATCCAACCCGCACAAAGTTTCTCAGTGACCTCGTTGCCGAAGCCCGCAAACTCGACAGCACCCGCCTCATCACCTCCGCCCTAAACGGTGTCCGCTCCAATGGNNGAAGAACAACAGGTCTACGTTCTCCAGCACCAGTTCACAATGCTCAACAAGATTCCCCAACTCCGCGGCGCCACACCCTGGATCTTGATGGACTTCCGTTCCCCCGGCCGCAACATCCCCAAACTCCAGGACGGCTACAACCGCAAAGGCCTTATCTCAGAAAAAGGCGAAAAGAAGCAATCCTTCTCGCTCTTCCAAAAGGTCTACGCCGATCACTCCCTCGGCAAGGCAGAATAGCTCATCAGGAAATCGCGCGCGCCTGTCGCAGCAGTGCCCTCGATCCAGCCCCGGTCGGCCGTGAATCCGCCGTCTCGCGATCACTCTCGATCAGCTTTAGGCTCATCCTTGACAACTTCGCCCTTCGCGACCTCGACCTCCACCGCTCCTACCTTCCCTGTCTTGTCCGCATCGGCATCGCCCTCAACCGCGTCGTCTTCTTCCCTCTCATCCAACCCGGCATCCGCCTCAACATCTGCAGCTTCCTCGACCTCGGTCTTGCCCAGCAACGCATCAATCCGATACCCAGCCATCTCAGCCGTCTCCAGCGCCTCCGCAATCGTCTTGTCCATCTCGGCCAGGGCCACCCTGTCCACCACCGCCACGCCTGCAATCCGCAACAGCGACGGCATCATCAGCCACCAAAGCAGCTCCTCATACGGCTCGCGGACCACATACGCATGCCCGCCAGCCTCATGCACACCCGTCAACCAGCGCACGTCCGGATCGCGCCACAACGCGGGCGAAAGCGCCACACGCTCGTCCTCAACCTGCTCCGCAGCCTCTTCCTCAACAACCACGTCCTCGGCCTCCGCAACCTCTTGCGGTTCCGCCTTCAGCCCCTCTTCCTCTGCCGCTCCAATTGCCTCCAACTCCTCAATCTCTTCGGGTGCCTCTTCAGCCTCGGCCCCCACGCCCGCCCCGCTCAGCAACGCCACCTTGATCCGCGCCGCCACGCGCCACGCCGCCTCGCCTTCAAATCCCAGTGCCTCAAACGCCCGTGCAAATGGCTCTCGCAGCCGCAGCCGGTCAAACAAATCCAGCGCCACGCGTTCAGGCTGGCTCGCATCCACGGCCTCCGCCAGCAACTCCAGCACACACCAAGCCAGCACCGGCCCCCATATCGCCGTCGCCGTCACATTCGGGCTCGGGCTTGGCAACACGCGCCTGGCCGCTGCCGTCCACGGTGCCGGGAACGCCGCTTCCATCAGCGGAATCCGCATCGCCGCACGCAACCGCTCGCGGAACACTGGAGCCAGCAGCGCCGGGTTCGTCGGCTTTGGCGGAGCGATGTTGTCCTTCGCCACCACGCGCGAACCATACGCCTTCAACGACGCCCTCAGAAAAACCTCGCAGCCCATCCACGCCCGGTCAAAGAACTCCCGCCGCTCCCGCTCCACCCGCCGATCCGTCTGGAACGCCGGTCGCGCATGTGCCGGTGTATGCGATGCCTTACCTGCCTGCGGCGATCGTGCAGCATTTTCCATCCGCGGATGCTCCGCAAGGTCCGCCATCAACCGCACAACCGCTGGCTCCAGCAGCCGCTCCAGCGCATCATGCACCGGCCGCAACTCCAGATTTACCAGCGCATCGTCCAGACTCGCCACGCCTTTGCCATTCAACAGGTCACACAGCTTGTCCCACGGCTTCTCTGTCGTCGCCCTCAGCTCGCGCCAGTCGAGAAACACATAGCACTGGTAGGCGTGCAGCTCTACTCGTAATCCTCCGCCCACAATCTGCTCCGCCCGCCGCAGATACTCAAGTCCCGTCAGCGAGTCGCGGTACGCCAAAATCAGTCCAGCGTCTCCGCCCAGCCCCAGCCCCTCGCTCAGACGCTGCTGCCTTAGTTGTCCCGCCGCCTTGTCCGCATACGCCGCTGAAAAATCAATCGTCCCCTGCGTTGTTCCATATTTATTGTTGTAGACCACCAGCGCCCGGTCGTTTCCATTGCGATTCGAGTACGCAAACACGTTCTCGTCCACTCTGCCTGAGTCCTGGAAAAAGTCATACAGCAGAAAGTTGCTGCTCTCTGCAAACAACGACCGCCTGTGCAGCAGCGGCGCAATCTCCCGCTCATGCCGCTCCACCAGCCAATGGTCCGCCGTCTCGTCATACCGCGGACGCTGGTACTCCATCCCGTACTTCTCAGTGAACCCCTCAATCTGCCCATGCCCAAACATCGGCAGGCCCGGCAGCGTAGCCATCATCACCGCCACCCCAAAGCACTTGTCTCCCTTGCCGAACTGGTCAATCGCCGTCCGCTCATCGGGATTGCTCATGAAGTTCACGTAACGCTTCATGATGTCCCCATCGAACTCCAGCGTATTCTTGATCACCGATCGATACTTCGCATTGTCCTCATCCCTCAGCATCACCATGAACGCCGAGTTGTACACGCGATGCATCCCGAGCGTGCGGACAAAGTACCCCTCCATCAGCCAGAACGCCTCCGCCAGCAGCAGCGTCCCAGGAACCTCGGCCGCCACGCGATCCACCACCTCGCGCCAGAACTCGTGCGGCATGTGCTGGTCAAACTCCGCCTGGCTCATCCCGTACTCGGCCCGCGACGGAATCGCACCACTCGCGCCCGGCCCCGGAAACCACAGCCGATGAAAATGCCTCTTAGCCAGCGTCATCGCCGCGTCAAACCGGATCACCGGGAACAGTCGCGCCACGTGCAATATCGTCTGGATCACGTGCTCGCGTACCGCGGCACTCAGATAGTTGAGCTGCGCCGTGTCATTCCACGGAAAACTCGTCCCGTCGTTGCCGTGATAGATATAGCGCGTCTCGCCGCTCGCCTTGTCGCGCCGACGAAACACCACCGCCGCATCCGACTGCTCAAAGTAGTGATCCTCAATCTTGATCTCGACCCGTCCATCACTCGAAAGATCCGGTCCGTTAAAGGTGTACGCCGGATACGGCGTTTCATTCCGCGAGATGAACCACTCCGGGTGCTCCACAACCCACGGCGAATCAATCCCCATATGATTCGGCACCATGTCGCTGGCCAGCCGAACCCCATTTCGATACGCCCTGTCGCGCAGGTTGATATACGCAGCTTCTCCGCCCAGGTCTTCCGCGATCCGATAGTCAAACAGCGAATACGCGGAAGCCACCGCATCTGTGTTTCCGCACAGCAGCTTGATGGTCTTTGAAGCCCGGCTCCGCTCCCAAACGCCAATCAGCCACAGCGAGTTCAGTCCTCGCCGCGAAAGCGTCGCCAATTCCTCATCCGGAATCTCATCCAGCCGCGCAATTCGTCGCCCATACTGCTTGCTCAACTGCGCCAGCCACACGTACGTGCTCTTCGCGATCAGCACCGTGTTCGGCATCCANNACAGAAGGCCACTGCTGCGTGCCCCTCTCGCGCCGCTTCTCTGCCGCAGCCTGCGCCGCTGCGTGCGCCTGCGCCGCCGGCGGATTGAACTGCATCCAGATCGCCAACTCTTCCTCGTGCAGAATCTCCCCCGCTAGCAATAGGAATCGCTCCAGCCCTTCGCCCAACAGCGGCCTCCACAGCTTGCGAATCAGCGCCAACTGATCTGCCAGGGAAGATGGCGATCCCACCGTCGGCGCCCGCAATAGCTCCAGCAGGTTCATCGGCGCTGCTCCGTCAACAGGAACCAGCGGCCGCGTCGCAAAATACTCCGGCAACTGCTGCGTCACGCGCTTATAGACCGTTTTCTCCGCCAGCGTCTTCTCTTCAAACAGTTCCTCAAATGGCCTGAAAGCTTCATTCCGGTTCGCCGTCCAAAGCAGCAGCATCTCTTCCAGCGCCGCCGCGCGATTCGGCAACCCGCCGCTCTCCCCATCCAGCCATTCCTTCGCCGTGTGCTCCCCGCCAATCACGCTCGATCCCGGAAACTGCTCCACAAACGTCAGCAGCAGCTTGTCAAGGGCCTCTTCCCCCACCTGGGCGCTAAACCAATCCAGCGCCGAAGTCATCACCTCCGGGTCAAACTGCTCGCGATAGCG
>PMXB01000060.1:0-5452 GCA_003165935.1 Acidobacteriaceae bacterium
TACTTCAACGTGGCCGGCGCGCCGGAGGGGCCGGGGGGCATTACGCGGGGCGAAGCGCATGAGCCGGAGTCGCACCTGATTCCGCTGGTGCTGGATGTGGCGCTGGGGCGGAGGAAGTCGATCAGGATCTATGGGAATGACTATCCGACGCCGGACGGGACGTGCATTCGCGACTACATCCATGTGGCGGATCTGGCTGAGGCGCACCTGCTGGCGCTGGGGGCACTGGAGTCAAAGGACAAGCTGATTCTGAACCTGGGGAATGGGAAGGGCTTCAGCGTGCAGGAAGTGATTGAGAGTGCGCGGCGGGTGACGGGGCATGCGATTCCGGCGGAGTTGCATCCGCGGCGGGCGGGCGATCCGGCGGTGCTGGTGGCGAGCTCAGAGAAGGCGAGCAGGGAACTGGGCTGGAAGCCGAAGTACACCCAGCTCGACGAGATCATNNTGGGCTGGAAGCCGAAGTACACCGAGCTGGACGCGATTGTGCGGACGGCATGGGTTTGGCATCGGAAGCGGTATGCGTAAGGAGATCGCTCGGGATGTCGCCTGATTTGGAAAGAGGGGGTGAGGGGTGAAAGTATCGTTCATTTTCCTTGCAGTGGTCAGCGTTTGGCTTTCGACTTTTTCGGCTGTTGGGCAGACGGAGAAGCAGGAGGCCGCTGTTCCGTCGGCGACGGATGGGAACGGGCCGCCTGGGCACATTGTTGAGTTGAACGTTTTGGTGGTCGATCGGGACAAGCATCCGGTGGCGGGGCTGGATGGCAAGTCACTTCAGATATTGGATGATGGGACTTCGCGGACAATCGCATCGGTTAGCGGTGCGGAGGGGCCGATTTCGCTATGTTTGGTGGTCGACGATTCTGGGTCAACTTTACCGATGCGGCAGCCAATNNTTGCATTAGAGGCGAAGCTGCGGATGATGGAGTCTCGCGGGGGGACGGCAATGGTTGACGCGGTGGTTGCGTCGGTGAATTCAGTTTTGGCAAACGCTCACAATAAGCGGCGTGCGCTGGTGATTATCAGTGATGGCGGGGACAACAAATCGACGCTCAACGTTGAGCAGGCTGTGCGACGAATGGAAGTTCTGGGTGCCCCCATGCTTTATGCTTTGGGGTTTCCTAACGAGAAAGAGTCTCACGAAGGGAATTACGCCAACGAAAGAAGACTGAAGTTGCTGACGAAGTATGGCGGCGGCGGCGTGACCTTGATCGCAAAGAACGCGAAAGAGATTGCGAAGATGACGGAGGAGATATCCGCGATGATCGGCAGCCAGGTTGCGATCAGCTTTACTTCCCCCGATACCGAGAACCCTGGGCGTTTCCACAAGCTGGAAGTGCGCAGGTCACAGGGGGCCAAGGGCGAAGAGGTCTACGCAATGCCGGGATTCTTTGCGATGAAACCGGCCGCGGTGCCGGGGACGAAGTAGTACGAGTGGCGCGTCGTCAGCGTCAGTCGATTTCGTTTATCGGAGCTGGCAGATTCCGATTGCCGTGCAGCACACGCTCGATGCGGACTGTTTTGTTGCGGATTCGGAAGAGGATCACGTATTGCGCGACGATTGCGAGGCGGGTGTCGTGTGCGATTTCTGGGCGGAGGCGATAGAGAGTCGATTGTTTGGCAATCTCTTTGATTTTGTCCCGCAAGAGTTTGAGAGTGCGGAGAGCGTGGCGCGGGCTGTCTTGCGCTATGAAGTCGCCAATCTCTTCGAGGTCGCCGGGGACGAACGACGAAAGGCGCAGTCGCATCAGCGAACTTTCTTTGCTGGAGCGGCACAGGCGATCTTTTGTGAGTATTTCGCTTCGAGGCGGTCGAAGACGGGATCAGGATCGAGGCCATCCGAGTCATCGGCAACTGCAGCGAGCCATTGCCTGCGAAGATCCGCCAGGCCGCGATTACGAAGATCTCGCTTGTGAGTCCAGTCGCGCAAGGCATCGCGAATCACTTCGCTGTTCGAGGAGTATTCGCCCCGGTCGACGGCACCGCGGATCATTGCGGCCATCTCTTCCGGGAGAGCGATGCTCAGTTTTTCAACGGTAGGCATAAGTAGTATCTCAGTACGAATATATACTACCACTTTTTGCGGATTTGAATCCGATGGGTGCGGGGAATTGGACAGCCGGCCTGGCGAAAGGGGCCAAGCGGTTGACTTGGTTGCAGCTCCGCGGGATCGGGGCTATTATCCTCGCATGAAATTTCGCACGGGATTTGGCTCGGTTGGCCCTTCGATCATTTTCGCTGGCCTTTGGGTCCTGATCTTGCTTGTGAGGAGCGGCCATTCTGTTGGCGGAATGGCTTGGTTTGCGGGCGGTCTGTGCATTTTGGTGGCTTTGATTGAAGTTTTACGCTACCAATTTGTCTATTGGGAGTTGAGTCCCGCGTGCTTCCGCGAGCACCGTTTCGGGAAGGTCAGCGAGGTTTCCTGGAATGAAGTAACGCGCATTGCCAGCATTCCACCGAACCGGCCTTTGTCGAAGTCTTTTGTCGTGGAGTTTTGCCATAATCGCGAAATCACGCCCTACACCGGCCGCGACCACATTATGGCCAGGCCCGGAGATCGTGACGGATTCGTTGCGGAGTTGCGGCGGTTTGCTCCTCAGGCCGATTTTGAGGTGTAGGGTTCCGAGTCTGAAGATAGGCGAAGCAGGATCAAAAGTAACCGCAGGTCCCCTTCGGCTTCGCTGAGGGCAGGCTTTCGATTTCGTCTGGCCCATAGAGCGGGCCAAACTCCGCTCAAGATGACAGCATTTTTGTGGTGCGAACTTTAGATCCGATACACTCGTTCGTTCGCCTCGCGCCGTTTCGGAGCAGCCCACTTGCCGTTCGTATGCCCGTGCCGATAAAGTTTCTCCCACGAGGCATTGCAGAAGGCGGGAACCCCTCAAGCCAATCGATTGGCCTCGATCCGTTTTGATTCCTTAGCTCAAGAAGGACGTTCATTATGTCATCCGTGCCTGTTTCTGCTGCCAACCTGAGTACTCGCGGCGTTGCTGCCGCGAATCTTGCTGCCAATCAGGCTGCCGCTAATGCCAATTTGGATATCGAGTCGACGTTGCGCGAGAATCGCGTTTTTCCGCCGCCGGCGGAGTTTGCGGCGAAGGCGCACATCAAGAGCCTGGAAGAGTATGAGGCGCTGTACGCGAAGTCGATTGAAGATCCGGAGGCGTTCTGGGCCGGGGCGGCGGATGAGCTGCACTGGTTCAAGCGCTGGGATAAGGTGCTGGACTGGAATTTGCCGTGGGCAAAGTGGTTTGTGGGCGGCAAGATGAACTTGAGCTACAACTGCGTGGATCGTCATGCGCTGGGGGCGCGGGCGGAGAAGACGGCGATCATTTGGGAGGGCGAGCCCGGCGAGTTGAGGACGATGACCTACGCGGAGCTGCACGTGGAGGTGCAGAAGTTTGCCAATGCGCTGAAGGGGTTGCGGATCAAGAAAGGCGACCGCGTGGCGGTGTACATGGGGATGACGCCGGAGCTGGCGATTGCGCTGCTGGCGTGTGCGCGGATTGGGGCGGTGCACTCGGTGATTTTTGGTGGGTTTGCGGCGACGGCGATTGCGGATCGCGTGAACGATTCGACGTGCGTGGCGATTCTGACGCAGGACGGGAGCTACCGGCGCGGCGGCGAGATCAAGCTGAAGCAGACGGTTGACGAGGCGATGAAGGCCTGCCCGACGGTGAAGAACGTGGTGGTGCTGAAGCGGACGGGCTCGCCGGTGACGATGGTGGAGGGGCGCGACCACTGGTGGCATGACTTGATGAGTCAGGCTTCGGCGGAGTGCGCGGCAGAGGAGCAGGACTCGGAAGAACCGCTTTACATTCTGTATACGAGCGGGACGACCGGGAAGCCGAAGGGACTGGTGCACACGACGGGCGGGTACGCGGTGCAGACGTATCTGACTTCGAAGTATGTGTTTGATTTGCAAGAGCACGATGTTTATTGGTGCACGGCGGATATTGGCTGGGTTACGGGGCACTCGTATGTGGTGTATGGGCCGCTGCAAAATGGGGCGACGGTGATGATGTATGAGGGCGCGCCGAACTGGCCGGATTTTTCGCGGTTCTGGAAGATTGTGGAAGACCACAAGGTGACGATTTTCTATACTGCGCCGACGGCGATTCGCGCGTTTATCAAATGGGGCGACCAGTATGTGGAGAAGCACGATTTGAGCTCGCTGCGGCTGCTGGGGACGGTGGGCGAGCCGATCAATCCCGAGGCGTGGATGTGGTACCGGGAGAAGATTGGTGGTAATCGGTGCCCGATTGTGGATACGTGGTGGCAGACGGAGACTGGGGCGATTTTGATTGCGCCGATACCGGGGGCGGTGGCGACGAAGCCTGGTTCGGCGACGAGGCCGTTCTTTGGGATTCAGCCGGAGGTGGTGAGCAAGGATGGGCACCCGGTTCCGGCGGGAAGCGGGGGACTGCTGGTGGTGGGGAAGCCGTGGCCATCGATGGCGCGGACAGTGTATGGCGATCCCGAGCGGTACGAGAAAACGTACTGGAGCGATGTGCCGGGCAGCTACTTTACCGGCGACGGCGCGCGGCAGGATGCGGACGGGTATTTCTGGCTGATGGGGCGCGTTGACGACGTGATCAACGTGAGCGGGCACCGGCTGGGGACGATGGAGATCGAGTCGGCGCTGGTGGCGCACCCCAAGGTGGCGGAGGCGGCGGTGGTGGGACGGCCCGACGAGATGAAGGGGCAGGCGATTGCGGCGTTTGTGACGCTGGATGAGGGCTACGCGCCGAGCGAGGAGCTGCGCCAGGAGCTGCGCCAGTGGGTGGCCAAAGAGATTGGGGCGCTGGCGAGACCGGACAATCTGCGGTTCACGCAGACGCTGCCAAAGACGCGGAGTGGCAAGATCATGCGGCGGCTGCTGCGGGAGCTGGCGACGACCGGCGAGGTTCGGGGCGATACGACGACGCTGGAGGACTTTGGTGTGCTGGCCAGGCTGCGGGAGTCGGACGAGTAGGGCAGGTGAGGGCAAGGTTGCTGGTTGTGGGCGGAGGGTTTTGTGGTTCGGCCATGGGCTTTGAGCTTTGGGCCATGAGCAACGACGAAATGCGGGGATTCTTCGCTGCGCTCAGAATGACAATTCTTAATTGGCTGCGCTCAGAATGACAATTCTTAATTGGCTACGCTGCGGAATGACAAGCGAATGGGCNNGCGGAATGACAAACGAATGGGCTGCGGAATGACAAGCTAACGTACTGCGCAGCTCGCCGATCAGCGGTGGAGTTCGCCGATGTAGACGGCGAAGGGAGGGAGGGTTACGGCGTCCAGGTCCTGCGGGCCCATTGCCTGGTCTGAGCGGAGCAGGGTGAGCAGAAACGAGCCGCGCAGGTTGAGGCTGTGTACGGCGGAGGTGAGCGACAACCGCAGCGGCGAGGACGAGAGGTTGCAGGCGACGACGACTGGCGGGGTGAGAGCGGAGTTGGTGGCCGGACGGATG
>PMXB01000060.1:5483-7750 GCA_003165935.1 Acidobacteriaceae bacterium
GCGGGGTGGGTTGTGAGCAGGATGGCGGAGATGGCGTGGGCGAGGGCGGGATAGGGATCGGGCGAACTGGGCGGTGGGGATGGTGGGTAGAAATCCAGCAGAATGTTAGGAGTGAGCAGAGATTTTGCAAGTATAGGGCGAAGGTTTTCGGCATCGGGAAGATCGAGCTGGGAGAGGCGCGAATCGATCTGGAGCTGGGCGTTGAGGGCGTCACCGAGACGGCTGGCGCGACGGTTGGAGGCAGTGCGGTAGGGCTGGCGCGTGGTGGGCGAGGGGACGGGAGCGGCGGTTGCGCCGGGGTTGAAGTCGGAGAGGACGATGCGCTGGCCGACGGTGCTGCCGGTGATCTTGCGCAGGGTCTGCACGATGACCTCGGCGAACTGCGGGCTGGTTCCGGGCGGGGTGACGAGGTGGAAACCGGCGACTCCGCGGGAGAGCCAGAAGCGCGCAATTGCAGGAAGATCGGCGGTGACGGAGGGGGCGGGGAAGGTGGCGAGGACACGGATTCCGCGGCGGCTGGCCTGATGGATCAACTCGTCGAAGTCGTCGAGGGCGGGATCCGGCTCGAGCGAGGAGGGCAGCGCGGGCATGGGGACGACGAGCGCATCGACGCCGAGGGAGCGCAGGGCATCGAGACGGGCGGCGATGAATTTGTAGCCGGCGGTTTGCTGGGGCGCGTTGGCGGGGATTTCGCCGGTTGGGCTGGCAGGAGTTTCGGCGACCTGATAGAAGACGGCGCGACGCCACCAGGGGTCGGAGTTCTGGCCGAAGTTTGTCATGCCGGGACGGGCGAGGGTCTGCGCGGCGGCGGGGAGGGTGAGTGCGAGCAGAAGGCAGGCTGTGATCGAGAGGCGATGCATGGAGTCGATTGTCTCGCGCAACGGGGCCCGGTGGGAAGTACGGAGATGGTACGCGGCGCGGCTAGTTTGGAGTGGGCGGCTCGATATGGTCGATGACGAGAACCTGCACGGGAGCCTTGATGGGTTGGAGCTTGAGGCCGAGCTGCTCCTGGATGGCGGTGAAGATGGAGGGGCCGGAGGCGTCGGGCATGGGCGTCGCTTGCTGCTGTCCGGTTGGCGGGGGAGCTGCGCTGTCGTCCGGCGTCCACTTGAGATCGATCGAATACCTTCCTTCGATGCCGGTCTGATCGAGGACATCGCGGCCAAGTACTTTGGACAACTCCTCTGCGAGGGTTGCAGCGGAGTTCCTGCTTTGCATAATGAGATGTCCGCGCTTCGCGGATACGGTGGTGCCGTTCTCCTTCGATTCTGCAAACTTTGGGCCGCCCTTGGCGAGGACGAGGGCGTAGACGGGAAGCTGGCGCGTCTCTCGATGGACGGTGAGTTTGAAGCGGTCGGCGAGGAGCGATTGCAGCATCTGTTGCTTCTGGAGCCGGCCCTGGTCGGAGGTGAGGTTCTTCATCCGGTCACTGACGTCGGGATCGGCCTTCGCCTCGATGTCGAACTTGTCTGTGTCGATCCAGGCTGGGCCACCGACGATTCGTGTCTCCGGCATTGCAAATGCGAAGTTGAGCAGAGTCTTCAAGGTGATGTTGACGGCGCGGAAGTTGCCGTCGTTGGGCGAGCTGTAGATGTGATAGTGGTTGTCGGTGGAGCTGACATTCTGCCGGATGGAAGCTACGTCGAAGATCGGCATCGAGGTTGATTTGTCGCTGGTTTGAGGCGAGGCTGTGGCCGGAGTCGGAGTGGGCAGCGCGGCGACTGTTTGGCTGAAGGCGATGGGTGCGGCGAGGAAGATGAGGGCGGCGGCGAGAGCGAGGCGAGGCATGAGGATGAGGGTACTGCGCGGAGTGGGGGTGAGGCAATCGGAGGGAAAGAAGGACAAGTGCGGGAGTTTTGTGGGAGAAAGGTTCGGAGGGTTGTGAGGGTACGAACTTCATCGGGGTCCTTCGCGCTCNNGAAAGACGCGCTCAGGATGACAAGCGGAAAACAAACAAAGGCGAAAAACAGACAACGGCGTAAAACAAACAACGATGAAATGCGGGGGTCCCTCCACTGCCACCCCAGCCAGCAAGCTGGCCGGGGACCCCGGTTATGCGCCGCTCACGATGAGACTGTGAGCGGCTCCGGTCGGGATGACGATTCTCTGTGGTCGCTGAACCCCACCTTAGCCGCGATGAGACCGCGGCGAAGATGGGGCACCCGCCATGAATGGGGGACCCTGCTGCTACGAGTGGGACATCCGGCGGGTCAGCGCAGGAGGAGGACGATGAGTACGATGAGGAGGATGAGCGAGAGACTGCCTCC
>PMXB01000070.1 GCA_003165935.1 Acidobacteriaceae bacterium
TTTCCTGTAGGGCTCTTGCATCCCCTACAGCATGCCGGTTTATCCCGGCGCACCCGAGTTGCCCGTGATCCAGGCACAAGTGCCAGCACCTGCCTAGGGCGGCAGCTCAAGTTGCAGCCCCCTGCGCCTGCGGCATGAAAAACGACATGCACCTGGAATGCGAGTGGATCAGCCGGAATTCAAGTAGACAGAAGTCAGACGGAGGTTGTGCAGACCGGGTCAGGAACAGCCCGATTCGAAGGAGAAAGGCTAGAGCGACGGAGCCCAACCCCTGGCCGGACTTGTGTTTCGAACAGCGCGGGCAAGGAGACAACCTGGCAGGAAATACCTTACATCGAATGCCCCCGGATTTGAAGAGCATGTACGCGCCACTATCAAGATGTTGAGACCACAAGTTCCACGGCGGTAATTCTGCCTTCCCTACCCTTCGGTTGAGTACAAACCATTCATCGAGCTGCCCTTGTCTTGCTGGGATCCTTCTGAATCCGGTCCTGGGCTACTCAAAACCTTCCGGGCCTCCTCTATATCCTTTTGCTCGACGGCACGCATCAGATAAGCGAACCGCGCTGACCATGCGCTGACCACTTCGGGATCCACATTCAAGACCCTGGCTCTGCCAGAGGACGTCTCCACGATATCGTCAGACTGAACCGAAAACTTAAAGAAGGACGGGCGATATCCAATCTGCCTGGCTTTGCTGAACTGCTCCTTGTAGCGCGCCAAGTGGGCAAGCAATTTGCCGACGTACTCATCCATCGAGTCGCTCCAGGTAGCAATATCCAGTATTGGCATCGCGTCAGCCTCGAGCAGGTTGCCGGTGCTAAGTTCCTCGAGGATAGGGTGCTTTAACTGTCCCGCTGCTCCACTGAACGCCCCAACGATGAAACATGGCACACGGTGCCACCGGGCAAGCGCGAGTTCCTCCATCACTCCCGGGTTGTAGCCGGTATCAATGTGGAGCTTGCCACCTACTGCCACAAGAACGTCAATGTCCTGAATCATGGCCAGCCGCATAGCCGTGAGGCTGTTATTGCGGGTTTCGGGGTGGCGATAGTCGCCTTTGCCCACTTGCCTAGTGAGAACCACCTCGGCTTGCGCCATGCGGGCCGCGCGCCAAGTTACTTCAGGAAGGTCACCAAACAATTGGGACGCGAACAGCTTTAGAGGTCTCAGGCCTTCATGGGATTGGCGGCGGACTTGCTCGGCCACAACCGGTGTCAGCAACGGCTGGCTGCCATGCACTACCTCGCCGCCGTAGCGGACAATGAGCGCCGAGAGCTGCCCGACAAAAGCTAGAATCAGCCTGTCGAGGTCTGGGACATCTCCCCAGTATTGGCGCTCGGGGACGGCGCCGGAGATGCCTACGCGCAGCCCTTCCAGCAGCGGTGTTGAGGCGATCGTTTCAGCCGGCTGTTGGATCATTATCGTAGTCTCGTGAAGGTTGTGGACACTAGGATTTCCAACTCGTTATAGTGGGCGAATATTGCGTTCACTCCGGGAAGATTGTTCCGAAGGGTCTTCATTTCAGCCTGGCTCAACACGTTGTCCCGATCATAGATGCAAAGCTTTTGGTTGATGTTGGCGAGATCGCGGTTTTTTTCCACATGGTTCCAGTACGCCACAAGGGCCGGTAGGTATGTAACGTCCTGTACCAGGCAGTGAGACAGAACGATCATCTTACCCACCAGATCGATTTCCTTGTCGGCCAGGTACATTCGCAGCCGCTCGTCGAGAGCCTGCCAGTTGTACCCGTTCGCTTGAAACGTCGCCTGCGCCCGCGAGAGGATTTTCAAGCGGCGCCGGAAAGTCGAAAGCAGCAGCTCTTCTATTTCGCGTCGCACGCCTTCCCACTCCGCATCGCTTAATGGAGCAGCGTCGAGCCCATTCTGCTTGACTAAAGCCTGGCGGCGCAGCGACTGGAGCTGAATGAATCGCGAAGTGCGTTCACCGCCTGCGACTATCGGCAATACTGGAAGCAATTGCGCGTTGGCCANNATCGAAACCCACGGGGAAGCCGGAGCATCGGGCGTGTCGACCAGCAGAATCAGCGCCGCGGTATCGATTCCGCGCTGGATGTCATTCTGAACATCAGCGCCAATCGCGATGTTCTCCTTGGCGACGTCCAGCCATGGCTGAAACGACGCGGCTTCCAGGCGCTTGTAGATCTCTTGGGCGAGTGCTGCACCGTCGGTCTGACGGTACGACACAAAAATGCGTTGGCTCCCAGGACGCAGCGCTTGTCCCAGGAAGACACCGGCAACCTTGACAATGCGGTCCAAGGTTGCCGGCGTGCCATCGTATTCTGCTGCTTTGATTCCCGAAATTGGCTCCGGCGGCCTCTTGAAATCGGGATTCGTAGAAACTGGGATGATGGCCTCGCGCGATTTGTGCGCGTCACGATACGTCTGAATATAGTTGACGGCAGGGTCGGGCAAAACCNNGTTCCGGCGCGCGCGCCAGGTTGTACTGCTGCTGCAGCGCGGCGGCGATTGCCTGCGCTGCTGGTTCGCTTGTTTCCTCCGCCAAAATCCGAATCACTATGCCCCTCCCAGGCTACCCCAGATGCTCGTCCTTGATGGCATGTGGCGCCAGGCGCTTGTGCGCCGCGTCGCTCTGGCACAAGAACACTTTAACGTGGCGGTCCAGATCGTCCGGCCGGAGCGGTATCTGGAAATCGGTCGGCATCGGTTCCAGCTTCCGCGGCACGCCGTCTATCTCGATACTTGATATCTTGAGCGCATCCCGGCCTAGGAAATCCGGCAATACATTTATGGAGGACAGACCGCTGTGTCCGCTTGGGCGAAAATGCAAGCAGAAGGTGGTATGTTGCTGCTGCTCGCGCGGAATGTAGGCGAGCTGATAGACGTGAGCCAGGTAGTCGAGCTCGAAAGCGTGGTAGCCGGAAACCGAATGCCCGCCTTTATCGCCATACGTCGAGCTCACAACCGGTATGCCATTGTCGCTGACGCGAAAGAAAATCCCGTTGCGCTCGCGATCAAGAAAGTAGAGATTCCAGAAGGCACTCAATTCACGGGCGAGTTCCAGAAACTCCGGAGCCTGCTTCGCCGACGGATCGTCAAGGTGGCCGAACATGATCAGATAGGCTAGAATGCCCTGTTCCTGCTGCCAGAAGTCCTTGGTGTTGACCCATGCAAACTGTACGGGAACATCCGGCGCAGCTGCGGGCTGACGCTCCATGGCATCAAACACCCCGCTGCGTACCTGATCGAGCCCCAGCCCCGACATTTTCTTTCCAATGTCGACCGCCACTGAAAACAGCTTGTCCGCACGCGCATTATCGCCTTTAGCGCGATAGTAGTTCGCAACGCGCGTGAGGTTCCAGGCAATCTTCAGATTGTGGCCTACGATGCCTCGGTTCTGCTGCCATCGCCAATCTTTTATGCGATTCCAATCGCGGTCGAAACGCTCGTTGACGTAATCGCATCCGGGTTCCGGAAACTTCTCGGCAATCAGGCAGGATGTGACTTCGAGAATCTCCACGCAACGATTTAACAGATTCTGCAGGAACTCTTTTTGCTCTCCGGAAGGATCGTCCCGCACCTGGGGAAGTGGGTCCAATGAAAGTATGAGATTAATCAGATAGGCCGGCAGATGGTCTCCCACAGAGTTCCAGTTCTTGCGGGCGCGATTGGCGCGCTGATCCAGTTCAGGACTATCCCAGCGAAAGGTGATGGCATCGATGTGGGAGAAGAATCCATCATGCTTGTCGGAGCAGGCGCCCTTACGGCGATCAGCATAGAGAGCATCCATGGTGCGCAGTGTGTGGTAGATGTCTTCCAAAGTTTCGCGGTCGTTGGTGATGCGATAGAACTGGGCCAGACCGGCGAGCGCATAAATCTGCTCATAGAGCGGAATGGTGTTCAGGTCGTCGTCAAACAGGCATTGCAGCACGTCGAACGTGCCATGGCGGTCCCGTTTGCGCGCGTGCAGCCAGAAGCAGAAACGTCCGTCGGCGCTGTAGCTGCGAAACGCCTCGCGTTGATAATCGACGCCGGCTTTGGCGGCCAGAAAATAGCGCTCGTCCCCGCCCAGCAGGTAAGCGGAGGAGAGGCCGTAAATCAGGCGCGAAAGCGTGGCCATCTCCTGCGTGTCGTCTGTGATAGGCTGGCCTTCGATAGACAGCGTGGTTCGGTACATAGCCGCAAAATCGTCCAGAGCATAGGTGCGCTTATCGCCGAACAGCACGTCCAGCCACTTGTTCGCCATCGCCTCGATCTGTCCCTTCCACCAATGGGTATGCTCGAACAGGTAGTACCCCAAGTGCGATTTCAACAGGTGCACGGTCATGGCTTCATAACGGAGCGTGTCGGCGAAAACGTATTGCACGCCTTCGACCCCGATCAGATCCCCCTCGGCGACATTGGTCTCAAGCGGACCGGGCGAGGAGCCAGCGGTCTGCNNGCGGTGGCTGATATCCCACCGGAAGGCGCTGCCGGTTCAACCGATCGAGATTGGTTACCGTATCGAACCATGTGGTCGGCTTAATCAAGACTTCGAAGACCGCTCCGCCGCGCGTCTTCAAGGTGAAGGTACGTTTCTGATCGTTTTTCCCGGTCACGTGTCCGATGATCGGAAGCTGCACAGTGAGTCCATTCAGCTGGTTCATGTCATTTCGCTCCCTAGGATTCGCGTTGAAATACGACCAGACCGTTGGCGGGCACTACACACTCGAACGAGCCGGGCGAATTTTCCAGAAGTTGGCCGAGATTGCCTACGTTATCGCCGCCGAAAACCGCAGCGTCGCTGTTGAAGATCTCCCGCCAACGGCCAACCGGCGTGCGATCAGCGTGAAAGAGATAGCCGGGATTGTTAAATGGCCGGTTATTCAGGCTGGCCACGACGAGAAAGTCTTCCCCGTCGCCCCAGCGANNGCGTTATGACTGAACAGCACGTCGATGTTCGGACTCTTCAAGCCGGGATGGGCGAGGCGCAGGCGGATAAGTTGAGAGTAATACTCGAACAGAAATCGGCCAGAGCCTTTGCGAAGCGCATTGAAGTCCTCACGGTTTTCGAGCACATGGTTGTAGAGGAACTTCTTCTGCGTGCCTGCTTCCTCGCCAAAGAGAAACATGGGAACCCCGGCGGAGAGAATCGTAACTCCGGCGGCGAAGCGGCAGCGCGCTTCCGCATATAGTCGTGTTTCGCCGACCAGGGGAGCACCGTTTGCGGCAACGCTGATTGTGCGGTCTGTCAGCGGGCCATTGCCTGCCTCATCGTGCGACTCGTTATACACAATCTTTTTGTCGCCATTCGTTGCCTGCAGCGCACCCGCGAAGTAATCCATAGCGAGCGCGCGGTTGTCACCCATACCGGCGGTCTTGATCAGCTTGGCGTAATCGCTACCTTTGTCGGTATCGCCGATCAGGTGGTGATAGAAGTCTGCATACCAAACGGCGTCGAACCCCAAGCCTCCTGAATCAGCGGAGACCGTCGTTCCCTCCCATCCGCCATGGTCCTCCGCCATTAGCTTCACATTGGGACGCACGAAGCGAATCGACCGCGTCAGCTCGCGGATCAGCTTTGCACCGAACGCATTGGCGTTGGGTACGCCCTGACCATTGGCATGAAGCGAATTGTAGGAGCGGATGGACGTCGTCTGGTCCACGCGAAAACCGTCCACGTTGAACTCGACCGCCAGCGCAATGGCGCTGCTGACGAACATATCGCGGACAATCTCTTCCCAATAACGCGGCGCCCATCCGGACGATACATTATCCAGATAGCCGCCCTGACCGAATCCTTGATAGTCGCTGGGATGGCCTTCGTACCAGTAGTAAGCATTCTTCTCGTCGGAGTCGGTATCGTACATCCATTCGGCGCGTTCGGCCTGGTGGTTGTAGTGGTTGTACACCACGTCGAGGATGACGGCTATGCCGCGTCGGTGGCATTCGCGGATGAACCACTTGTACTGGTCGCGCCCACCGCCGCTGTATTCAATCGCGTAGTAGTGCGAAGTAGCATAACCCCAGCCGCCACCACCTCCTCCAAACTCCGAAAGCGGCAGCAGTTCCACCGCATTGACGCCCAGGTCTTCAAGGTAGTCGAGAAACGCGATGGCGTCTTCGAGCGTTCCAGAGTGGTTTGGTCCGCGGTGGAATCCCAGCGCGCCGACGTGCAGTTCATAGATCACCAGGTCGCGCACGCTAAGGTTGTCGAGACCAACCTTGGGTGGAATCTGTCGAAAGAAATCGTCCTGCGGAGTCCATTTGGTTTCGGGCCACAAGGGTTCGAGAAATTCGGTGGTTACCTTGTCCGGATCCACCACCACCGAGCAACTCACAGTACCGTCGAGCCCCAAAGTCAGGCCCGTGTAGCCGTCGGCCGGTTTCTCCGACCCATATCCGATTTGGCAACGCGAAAAAAGGTCGGTGCGATAAGCGATATTGCCATTGTCCTTGGTCACCCGAAACATGTAGGGAGCATGGTCGAACTTGCGGAAATCGCTGAGTGCCGGATCATCTGAACTGGTCGCCCAGACGCCATCGGCGGCGCGTTCCATCTGGAACGGTCCCCACTTCTCGTGCACGCCAAAATTCGATCCGTCCGCTACATACCCGCCACAAATTGCGTATCGATTCGACGACTGTAGCGCCGGCGCTTTCTGCGTGTCGATCAGAGATCTTGCCTTCGGGTCATCCCCTTGCTGCCATAAGTCGGCCATGCAGACTTCAACAGTCATAGCATTAGGAGCCCACACCGAGAAGCGAATACCGGAACCATGCTTCTGCGCACCCAGGCGGCGCGAGTGATTCAGGTAGTAGATCTGCTCCTCGGATTCGCCGCCCTCGAGGGTGAAGGTCCGTCGGCGGCTGCTCGAGGCCGGATCTTTCTCTTCCGACGGAATTGCCCACAACTGCTTCCCAGCCGGTCCGTCCACCTTGACGCCCCAATAGAAGACCTGCTGAGGATCCTCGTTCTCAATCTCCGCAGTGGCTGTAAATGCAGGGCATCCGTCAGGTCCCGTTATATTCCTCATTGCCACCTCGGACCATTGTTCGGAATATCTGCCGGCGCCATCCCAGGTGCCGGCGAGAACTGGGTTATCAAAGAGCTGTGGAGCAATGCCTGTGTAATAGGTGAACCTGACTGTTTTTCGCATCTCACCCAGCCAGCCTGGACCGAATCAATTCCGCCACGGCACTTTTCTCGCCCAGGACTTCGCAGGCAAGATGCAAGACTGTCTTCCCGTCGTGACCCTTCAAGTCGAGACGTGCGCCGGCCTCGATAATCGCGCGTGCACAGTCCTCATAGCCGTGCCAAAGCGCGTCGTGCAACGGAGTGTAACCGTTGATAGGCCCTTGAACATTGAGATCTATATCGGGGTGAGCCACCAGCATCTTCAGAATCGCCAGATTGCCGTTGTAAGTAGCTTTATGGATCGGCGCCCCTTTGAAGACCCAGTCTTCCACTCGCACTTTCGCTCCGGCACGGAGCAATTCGCCTGCTATTTCGGTATGTTTGTCCCGGGCCGCTACCAAGAGCGGAGTGTGTCCATCCAGGAAGGAGTTTACGTGGGGATAGACTGTATTTACATCCGCCCCCGAGGCAATCAGCAATTTTATAGTTTCGAGATCGCCTTTGTTGACCGCGGCCATCACCGTCTGGGCTGCGATGTCGTCTCGTGCAGCTGCCCGGCCTTCCTCGATATATTCTTTGATTTTTTCGTACTTGCGTTTGTCCTCGCCTTGATTCACGTTCAACTCGAAGGCAATGTGGTCGTCGAGTGTAAACCCATAATGCGTGGCCAGATTCAGATCCTGCCCATTCTCAACTAGCAACTTCACAAGGTCCGGCCACTTGTACCAGAGGGCCTCCATGAGCGGCGTGTGCCCGGTCGTGGGGGCAACCGCATCGATAAAGGCGCCATATTGAAGCAGTAAACGCGCAACTTCAAGGTTGCCACCTTGCCCCGCTTTGTGCAGTGCGGTTGCTCCGGTCTTCGCATCGGTGGTGAGAAAGTCGGCCCCCGCTTCGAGTAACAAAGCGACGATTTTCGCGTTGCCCCGGCACGCCGCCATCATGAGTACCCTGAGCCCCGTCTGCGGATCACGCGCGTTGGGATTCGCTCTCCGGCTTAGGAGATACTCCACAGCTCCCGCGTCGTTCGCGTCTACCGCTTCGCGCAACCTCGCCGAAAGGTCGCCCCGAAACGCCGCAACTATGGGCGAAGGATCACAGTACGACTTCCAATGCGTTATCTTGCCACCGGAAATAGTTAGCCAGGTCGCGAAGGTAATGTCGAAGTCGAGCCCAGTCGCCACGACAGTGGCCTGATCGTTGATGGTGCCAACCGCCCGATTGCCGTCCACAACCAGGTCGAGCGGCTTGAATACCTTGATCTTTACAACCTGGTCTCTGATCTGAAACGATCTGGCTACTTCGGCGATACCCTGGCATGTTCCCAGCCACGGGATGATATCGCTAACCCCCGGCACCTGCGCCAGATTCACCCATTCGATGTCTTGGGCGAGGCACCCTAATGCAGTAGGGATATCGCCTCGGCCCAAAGCATCGAAATAAGTTCG
>PMXB01000086.1 GCA_003165935.1 Acidobacteriaceae bacterium
AACGCTGCGCCTACGGCGCGAGATTGCCGCGAAGCATTCGAATGGCGTCTTTGTAGCCGAGGTTGCCGGGGACCGGGACAAACTCAGTGAATTCCTGGACTGAGTCGGAGTTTTTCATTTTGAAGATCTCGCGGATGTTCATTTTGAGCTTGAGGTGGATAATGCGCCACTGATGGCCCCCGACATCGGCCTGGCCGATCTCGATCCAGCCGCCTTTGTTGAGTTGGCCGAGGCCCCAGAAGAGCAGCTTGTCCTGTTGCAGACTGCCAGCAAGGCGGACAACGCGATCCTGAACGGGATCGACCCAGATTTCGCCTGCCATGGCGGTGAGGACGCCCGTCTCAGTGTCTGGCGGATCGAACTGCGGGTTGGGTTTGAAGGTGAACCTGAGCGCCATTCCGTTGGGAGTCGAGACTGTGCCGGCGAACTGATAAAGGAAGGCCTCAGGCAGGACGCGCAATACTTTAAGGGCGCGTGCGGTGTCGCTGCCTTCGCTCTGTTTGCGGTGCTGCTGCAGTCCTGGATTGTCGAGCAGTGATTGCAGCCGGGCCTGTTCCTTTTGCTCGTCAGCCAGGCTTAGCGGCAGTTCGTTGATGGAGAGGAGGCGAGCGACATCGCCGTCGCTGGTTTCGACGATCTCCTTTGTTGAGGTGAGATTGGGGCTGGTCTTGTGGAGTTTGTAGCGCATGGGATGGCCCCCATGGCTGAGGTCCTGTGCGGCGCGGGATTCGGTGGCGAGGGCGCGCTGAACGAGGGCCTGGGCCTGCGCGGGCGAAAATGGGGGTGCTGAAGCCTGGCTTGAGCCAGTGGCAGAGAGCACCGGGCCATGGAGGAGGACGAGGAGCAGAATGGCCAAGAGCAGATGAACTTTGGAAGGGCGGAAGCCGGCCAGGAACTTGATTGCCACAATTGTTATGTTAGCTTGCAAGGGCGTCCTCTCGATCTGCGTGAGGGTGATGCCGGTTAGACGGAAGAGTCGCGCTTGAGGTTGTTAGATTGAAGCAAGGCGCGCGTTTGCGTATAGTTCGGGCAGGAGCTTCTTTATGCTCCCGGAAGGAATAGGAAACATGGCGGGTGAGGCGACTCCAGCGCGGATTGGTAAGAGCGTCGTGATTTGCGGCGAAGTGAAGGGCAGTGAAGACCTTATTGTGGATGGACGCGTGGAGGGGACGGTGACCCTCTCGGAGAGCCGGCTAACCATTGGCCCCACCGCCAACGTGGCGGCCGACCTATCTGCCAAGGATGTGCTGATCCTGGGCCATGTTCAAGGTAATGTGGCAGCCAGCGGGCGGGTGGAACTGCGCGCCGGCTGCGTGGTGGAAGGCGATATTCGCGCGCTGCGGCTGGCCGTGGAAGACAATGCGATCTTTCGCGGAAAAGTTGACTTGACACAGGCGGTTACACGGCCGGCTGACGGCTCTGGCGGGACTCAGTCCGGCGGCGTCATTTAGCTGTCGGCACCATTCCCGAAAGACAGCGCATTCCGCGTATGCAAGAGGATGTCAGATTGCTGAGCCGCTGGTTCGAAAAGAAGCCTGAAGGTCCTGCTCCGGGGTCCATTACGGGATTCTCTGGCCCAAAATACCCGCGTCATTCCGGCGGATGGGCTGTGCTGCGGAAGCGGCTGGAGAGCGAGCAGGGGCTGTGCATTGTAGACGTGGGATACACCTCGCCATCGAATATCAACTACCTGACCAACATGGGACACAGCGTGTTTCTTGCCGACCTGGTGTATGACGCATGTACCACTGACTGGAAAAGAGGGGAAGACGAGGAGGGCAAGCCCATTTGGGATATACAGGGTTTCCTCGACAATTCGTTGAACTTCTCAGGACGGATGTTCGACGTTGTGCTGCTATGGACAGCCCTGGATTACCTGCCAGAGCCATTTGTTCAGCCGGTGGTGAACCACTTTCGTTCGGTAATGAACCTTGGAGGACAGGTGCTGGCGCTGTTCCACACCCGAACCCAGGGGGAAGAGATCGTGCTGAGCCGTTTTCATCTGACGGCGACCGACAATGTGGAGATGCAACTGGCCCAGCAGTTTCCGATACAGAGGGCGTTCACCAACCGAAGCATTGAGCGTCTTTTTGCTGGATGGTCCGGCCACCGCCAGTTTCTGGCCAAGGACAGCGTCTCGGAAGTCATCATCACGCGCTAGAGGGCGGGTGGCCGAGGCGACTTGCTTGTGAGACGGCGGGGCGATCAGGATCCACGATTTCACTGAAACGACAGTTTTATGGAGGCATGATGGGCACACTACAGGGCACACGCGTGGCAACACGGGTAACGTGGCTGGGTCATTCGACCGTTCTGGTGCAGACGGCTAAGGGCACCAACCTGCTAATCGACCCTTTTATCGCGCACAATCCGAAGTACCCGAAGGGCTTCGACCTTCCGGAAAAGATTCATTACATCCTGCTGACCCATGGTCATATGGATCACATGGCGGACGCCGTGCCGGTGGCGGAGCGTCATGGATCGACGGTCGTGGCTATTTATGAGCTTGCCGACTACGTGGCGAAGAAGGGCGTGAGCAATACCATCGGCATGAATCTGGGGGGCACTGTTCAACTGGAAGACGTTGCCGTGACCATGGTGGAGGCAAAGCACTCAGCCGGCGTGCAAGATGAGAACGGGACGCACTATGTTGGGGTTGCAGCAGGATACGTGCTCAGCATCGAGGATGGGCCGACGATCTATCATGCCGGAGATACGGCGGTGTTCTCGGATATGAGATTGATTGGTGAGTTGTATCATCCGCAGTTGGCAATGGTTCCCATTGGCGGACATTTCACTATGGGGCCAAAGGAGGCTGCGGTTGCATTGAAGTTTCTGGGTACAAAGAAAGTATTACCCCTGCACTATGGAACCTTCCCGCCGCTGAAGGGTACGCCGCAACAGTTAGCCGCGCTTGTCGGACAGGATGTTGAAGTGCTCCAAATTGCTCCAGGGGATTCAATTCAAGCATAGAGCCAAGATATTTCCTCTCAGTCAACAGAGATATACCGGTCTTTTCGCCGGCATATCTCGTTGAGACTGAAAGTTACTTTTGCCCTGCGGCCTTTTTCTGCTCAGCCCAGCGGCGCCGGACAGCTTCCGCAATCCGTTTTCTGCCTTCCGGAGTGAGGTTCCTCTTCTTCTTCTTGCCGGGCTTCTTAGCTGAAGAGACGGCGGCAGCTTTCTTCGGCGTGGATGCCGACTTTCCGGCCAGCAAGGCTCGCGCCTGCTGTAGTTGTGCTATCTCGCGATCAATCTGTTCGACAATTTCTGAAATTCCCACGGTACCTCCCTTTGGGCCCACTATCGTTAAGGAAAAGCTGATTCAAGGATGTTGATCCCGCGGGCTCAACCTATGTCCTCTGAAACAACATACGCAACTGTAGACTATTTTACAAACAAAAAACAAATGATCCTACCGCAATTTTCGCTTTGCGCAATCGTTATCCCTGGTTTTTGCGGAAAGTTTATAAGTTGGGATTAGGTTCAGAACTTCGAGCGTTGTCAGTACCCTCGAATTTCGATTAGGTGACTTGACGGCGCGTGTATCTGGTGGTCTGGCGAGCTTATCTGCGGGGTAGGCCAGAACGAAGCGGCTTAAGCTGAAGTGGAAACGCGAGAGGGTAGTCTACAGGCACGATGCCGGTATCGAGATAGCGCCACACGCAACATCGAGCGGACTCGGGGGGGAGCCGCTCGATTGAAAGGGATCAGATGGACGCCGAGGACCGGGGGGGCGGTTATTCGCGCGAGGCTTTCACTCCAGTTGTGGTTGATGCGGGGGAAGTCGAGCTGGAAGGAAGTTCCTTCGCGTCCAGACTGTGAGAAACAGGAGACTCGATGGCGCGATAGGTGCGCAGTTCGCGGATGATGTCCTGCTTCTCGCGGGCGTATTGTCCGGCGAGCCGGGTCAAGGCATAGGTGATGATGTCGCTGTGGTGGAGCTCCTGCATGGCCGGGTCGCGGCGCATGTTGAGCCAGAGGCGATGAACCAACTGCACGTCGTCGGGACTGAGATTGGGAGCATGCGGTCCAATGTAGAAGACTTTTGTATTGCCCTGGGCGTCGACCACGTAGAAGTTGAACTGCCGCTTGGGCTCGGGGAGAGCTTCCCACGCCTGGCCCATGTGATAGGCCTGATCCTCGACAGTCATCTTGTCGGAAACACTGGATACCACTGAATCCACTTCGAGCGAATTCGCGCTCTGGACAAGGGCTGCGAATACATCGCCGGCAGGAACGACGAGCAGCGAGACTTTTTTGCCAAAAGCCTCAGCTACGGCGACGGCTTTGGTGAAGACCATCTGCTCATGCTCGCTGAAGCTTTGTTGCTCAGCGTTGAGAAACTCTGGTCCGCCCACGCCCATCATGCGCACGCTGATGACCACAACATCGTGCTCTTCGGTGCTGGTGCGGGAGAGCGTCCACTTCAGCGCGAGGGGATTGGAAGGGTCACGCATGGTCACCATGATGCCGCCGGGGCGGATGGCCGCCGACTCGCGGCTGATGGTGTCCTGATGCTCCAGTTGAAAGTGGTCCTTCATCTGTCGCTCGGTGATGGCGTGCTTCTTCAGGTTTATGCGCTCTGAGACGGTGAATATGACGAAGAAGCCAGCGGCAAAGATGATTCCGCTGACCGTGGCTACGGACTTGGTGAACAGGTTTACGATCGCCGTGGAAAGAAGGACGAGAAAGACTGAGAGGAGTCCGAGAGGGATCTCTATCTTGCCGATGCGGATGTTTGGAGGAACCTTCCATCCACGTTCGCCGTGATACTTCCAGCGCAGGACAAGCATGGCCAGGCTGTTGAAGGTGAAGGACCAGATAACGCCGAATGCGTATGCCTCGCCGAGGGTAATGACGTTGCCTCGCGTGGCAAGGATGGTGAACATCTGGAGTCCGAATACCAGATTGACGATACGGTAGCTTGTGCCAAAGCGAGGATGGGGTTTGCGGAACCAGTCAGTGAGCACGCCGTCTTCAGCAACGCGCATCAATACGCCGGTGGAGCCGATCATAGAAGTGTTGATTGCTCCGGCAAGAATGAGGAAACCGACCAGCACGACGAAGATGCGGAAGGCGATGCGCCAGAAGAGGGGACCGACCATGTACATGGCCAGGCCGGCGATCAGATTGTCCTGGTAGACGTGGGTGATCTGCCATGCGGGAATCAGCATGGAAGCCAGCAGCGTGGCGCCGCCGGTGAAAATCAGGCTGTAGAGGGCAATGACGATGGCCGCGCGCTTGAGGTTCTTGAGCTTGGGATGCTCGATNNAGGCTTTCCTCACCGCTCATGGCGAGCAGAGAGTGACCAAAAGCCATGAGGATTCCGAAGAGGCCGAGGACGGGAACAAGCTTGGTGCCCTTCAGGAATCCGAGGGCGTCAGTGCTGAACTTGAGGTTGGCGACGATTGGAGCCGGGGGCAGGTGCGCGCCGCGGACAAACACGGAGTAGACGCCCCAGATCATGAGGATGACCACCATGACGGTGGTGATNNTTCATCAAGCCGGTAATATATTGGCCGGCGGAAACACCCGAGATCGGCCCTGTAAGGATGTAATCGAACATCAGGGCTGAAACGCTCAACTTGGCAAAGGTGCCGCCCAGAGCCTCCTTCACCACGCGGTAGACACCCCCGCGAGTAAACATCGAACAACTCTCGACGTAAACCGCGCGCACCGCGAAGCTGAAGAGCATGATGGCGAGAATGAACCAGGGAGCGGCTGCTCCGACAGCCTGTTCGGCGATGCCGCCGGCATAAAAGGCAGAAGAGCCAAGGTCGCAGAGAACAATGGAGGCCGCGCGCCAGAAGGAGATGAAGGTGAGCATCACGGAGGATGCCACAATGAGACGGACGCGGTTAGAGGGAGGGGCTACGGTCGTTCGGGAAGATGCCATTCAGTAGGGTTGCCGGCGAAATGCCTGCCGCCTTCAAGATTGGAGAAGGCGTATCACCGCCCGCCCTTCGGTGAGTTTAAGTCTGGCTGAATGTGCTGTCAATGAAAATGCGGAGTTCTTTATGCGAACCTTTGACGGAGCGGAGAGTGGGTCTCTATTCGTCTTTGCCGAAGAGCTCTTTGCCATCTTCAATAAAGCTGATAATGACGACAACGGATGAGCCGATGAGGCCGGCGAAAAACGCGACCTCGAGCAGGTGCATTCCGAAAACAGCGAGATTCAATCCCATAAGCGAATTGTAGCGCGTTTCTCGTTGCGGGTGGAGCCGGACCCGCGCTGAAGGGCCAAAGTGATCGTCCCACATGCAAGGACCGGTGCGGAACAAGGTGTAACACAGTTTGATTGATCGGAATGCGATACACTCGGCGCTGTATGGGCACGCCCTTTTTCACGCAGAAGAACTGGATGCTGTGGGCGGCAGCGGTGATCTCCGCCGGCCTGCTGGAGTTGCCGTTTCCGCTGGCCGGGCCGATGCCGCCCTGGCGGTCGATCTTTGCATGGTTTGGACTGGCGCCATTGCTGTGGGCGCTGCTGTCGCCGCTAACCGTCGGAGGGAAGAAGCCACTGCGCACGGCGTTTCTGCTTGGGTACCTGAGTGGATTCCTTTGGTACATGGGGAACTGCTATTGGGTGCGGGATACGATGGCTCGCTATGGCGACATGCCTGCGATGGCGCCGGTACTGCTGTTGATGGGATACAGCGCAGTGTTGGGGTTGTATTGGGGCGTGTTCGGGTGGGCGGTGGTGCTGATTCGGCGGGCGAGCGGGAGCACGCGAATTGCGCTGGCAACTGCACCGGTGATGTGGACGGCTCTGGAGTTGGTGGCGGCACGATTTACGAGTGTGCCGTGGGACCAACTGGGGTATTCGCAGGTGGACAACACGCTGGTGAACCATCTTGCGCCGTGGACTGGGGTTTATGGCATCAGCTTTGTGCTGGTTGCGGTGAATGCGCTGATTGCGGGCGGTTTTCTACTGGATTGCCGAAGGGTGCATGGATTCAGCGACCGGCAGATGGCGGGCGTAGCGGGTGTGGCGCTGATGTGCTGTGGCGGGGTTGGGGTGACTATTCCGGCGGCGCGGCCTGCAACATCGGCAACGGCGGTGCTGGTGCAGCCGAATCTCGATGTTGGGGGAGGGAGCCGATGGAATGGGCCCGGTGAGTGGGAACAGCACATGGCCGAGTTTGGGAAGCTGGCCAGCGAAAAGTGCAAGGGGTACATCGCGGGGATTCCGCAGACCGGCGCGCCTACAGGTGAGATCAGCTGCCTGCCGTATGAGACGCATGTCGCGCTAATTGTGTGGCCGGAGTCGCCGGCGCCGTTTATGGAACTCGAACCGCGATTCAGGAATTCACTGAAAGAGATTGCTCAGCAGGAGCAAGCGCCGATCGTGGTGGGGAACATCGGCGTGGATGAGCCGACCGGGGTGGAGGAGCTGCGCTACTACAACTCTGCGCTCATCATTGGCGCGGACGGCGAGCGCGTAGGCCGCTACGACAAGATACATTTGGTTCCGTTTGGGGAGTACGTGCCCTACGCGAATCTGCTCACATTCGCGCGCAAGCTCACGGGGCGGGTATCGAGCTTTGACCGAGGCACGGAACGGAAGGTGTTCAGGCTGGGCGGACACAAGTACGGCGTCTTTATTTGTTACGAGGCAGTCTTTGCGGACGAGGTGAGGCACTTTGCGCAGCTTGGGGCTGAGGTGCTGGTGAACATCAGCGACGATGGGTGGTATGGCGACACGAGCGCACCGTGGCAACACCTGAACATGGCGCGGATGCGGGCGATTGAGAATCGCCGCTGGATTCTGCGCGACACCAACAGCGGCGTTACCTGCGCGATCGATCCGAATGGGGTGGTGCGGCAGAGCATTCCGCGGCATGTGGTGGATGCGCTGCCGGCGGAGTTTGGGTTCCGGGAGGATGTGACGTTCTATACGGAGCACGGGGATTTGTTTGGGTGGGGGTGTGTGCTGGCGGCGGCGGTGCTGGCTGGGTGGGCGGGGAAGAAGGGCTTGCGGCAGTGGGTTGCCGCTAAATCTGCGTGAAGAGGGACGCGTTGCGATGCTGGGCCCGCATGATGTATGCTATACATCATGCGGAGAACTCAGCTCTATCTCGATGAGGATCTTTGGACGGCGCTCCATGCCAAGGCGCTGCTTGAAGGAGCAACGATCTCGGAGTTGGTGCGCGTTGCCGTTCGTGTGCGCTACATGGGTAACCTTGCCGAACGTCGCGCCGCGATGCTCGGTGTCGTCGGTCTCTGGAAAAATCGTGTCGACATGGAGGATTCGGAGTCCTTCATCCGCAATCTGCGCAACGACGACCGGCAGAAACGCTTGGCACCGTAGTGAGCGTACTACTCGACTCCGACATTGTGATCGAAGTCCTGCGGGGGCGGGATCAGGCCATTCTCTCGCGGTGGACTGCGCTGGCGAACTCGGCTTCGCCCATTCTGATATCGCCCATCACCATTGCGGAGGTCGGCGCGGGCGCGCGGGCCAATGAAATGCAGACGATCGCCCAGTTTTTTGCCCCGCTTACCTGTGTTGCCATCGATCAGAAGGCCGGTAAACTGGCGGGCGAGTACCTTCGTCAATTCTGCAAGAGCCATAACTTAAAGATTGCGGATGCGCTTATTGCCGCTTCGGCGGTTCAAAATCAAGCGGCGCTCTGGACGAGAAACCGGAAGCACTATCCGATGAAAGCGGTGGTGTTTTATATATGAAGAAGCTCGCAGACGCGCGGAAGCGGGAGATCGCAGCCATCGCCGCCAAGACCGACGCTACGATTGATTTTAGCGAAATGCCCGAGGTTGTGNNCGACGATGTGATCGAGTGGCTGAAGAGCTATGGGCGCGGTTACCAAACCAAGGCCAATCTGTTGCTGCGGCATGCAATGGAAGCCAGCCGGCAGGCCATGGCGAAAGGGCGGGGCGCGGTGGGGCGTTGAGGTTCGCGGTTTCCCAAGGACCGAGGTGCGGATTGGGGCGCGCATCCTACACAGCGAGCCGCCGCGCCTTTTCCCGTTGCAGGCGTTCGGCGAGGAAGACCTTGAGAAGCGATTGGTAAGGAACGTCGCGCTGGTTAGCCAGTATCTTCAAATCTTCGACCATGGCCACGGGCAGGCGCACGGAGATGGTGCGCAGAGTGGGCTTGAGTTTGACGAACTTCACACGCCTGGCGTGCGACCAATCGATGTATTCGGTCGAGTTCGTCCCTTTACCGGTTGAGGACCAGAACTCGAACTCCTCGTCTTCGTTTTTAAACTCAGGAACCTTCTTCATGGCGTCTGTACTCCTCGGCTTCTCTTCGATTCATATCGCGGACCGAAACTACCCGAATCAATTTGTGGCGGAATGCATTAGAGCAAAGTGGATCGGCATGCTACCAATCTACGGTGCATTTGGTCACTTCAACTGGAATGTTCCAATAACCCATCTGCTCAAGAAGAAGTTGCACACTGATTTTGGTAAACGCTGGATGATTCCCCGGACCGATCCAGACTTTTGCAATTGGAAGCAATTTTGACCGGCGCTTTACCCATGACGGCGTATCTAGCGGGAGATATCGCGCGAGCATCTTGGGCTTCTGACTAAATCGCACATCGGGGAATTCACTGACCTTCAATTCGTGAACCAGCCGGAACTCGTTCTCCGAGCGCCATTTCTTGTCCTTTGCCAACGGCGCAAGCTTGTAAACCCATTCGTCCCACGCGCTGAAGAATAGCTTTCCCCATTCGTCAGGGTCATCTAGCCGCTCGCCCGTCAGACCCGTTCGGTAGAAATCGAGGGTTGCCGCCGCAATTTTCTTCGCAGCTGTCATTTGCTTTTCCGGGTCGTAAACGACACGGTAGACTTGGCTCGTTGGCTCTCGGAAAAGACCGCGAAGGTGAAGGCCAATCGCGTACCCGTTCGGCTTTGAGTAGCGATCCCACTGCGTGAGTTCGTCCTCGTCGCCGCTAAAGCAGGTCACAAAGAACTTGCTTGTGCCGTGCGTCGGCGAATCCGGCTCATCCTTGACGAAGTCCAGAACCCGATTGAGAAAGGCGGCCGCTTCAGGGTCGCCGTCCCGTTCTTTGATCAGCTCGGCGACCGCCGCTTTGTAGATGTCGGAGGCATATTTTGTCTCTGTGGTGTCGTTTAGGCTCGCGACCTGGGTTGCATAAATGGATGCGCTTTGTAGGATCCCGAGGAAGCCAGCTCCATTCGTATAGTGCCAGACAATATCGTCTCCCTTGAAGTCAAAGACACCCATCTCCTGCGCAATCTCACTCACAAACTGCCGATATTTCTCGTTTTCCTGCAGTGTGACTTGCATGCCTGAATTGTATTCGGTATCGTCCATTCCGGTGATATTCTAGATCAGCAGAATCCAATAAACCTCTGGAATCCAAATCAAGTCAGGTCTCAAAGTCAGGTCAAGGAAAGAGCAGACGATGTCGTTGAACGATCTCGAATT
>PMXB01000145.1 GCA_003165935.1 Acidobacteriaceae bacterium
GCGCAGATCGCCATCAACTCCGCACTCACTGGTCATCTCGTATTCACCACCGTCCACGCCAACAACGTCCTCGACGTCCTTGGCCGCTTCGTCAACATGGGCGTCGAAGTCTACAACTTCGTCTCCGCGCTCAACTGCATCCTTGCCCAGCGCCTCGTCCGCACCATCTGCGAGCACTGCGCTCAAAACGTCAGCTATCCTGACTCAATCCTCGAGACCTACGGCATGGACCCCGCCGAATGGAAAGACTTCCCCTTCCGCGAAGGCGTTGGCTGCATGGAGTGCGGCGGCACCGGCTATCGCGGTCGCACCGCNNTCCGCCCTCGACCGCGTCCGCCGCGGACTGACTACACTCAAAGAGATCAACAAAGTCACCTTCATCGAGGCGTCGCGCTGATGGCATCCCCGCTCAACAAACCAGCCTCGCAATCAAGCGCCCGCCCCCCCGCCGCCATCGAGCTTTCTCCCGACGGCGTTCTCGCCGCCGCTATCCCCGCGCCCGGCCAGCCGCCTGTCTACGCCTTCGAGCCGCTGCCTCCAGGCGCTCTCCTGCCCGGTATCGCCGAGCCCAATCTTCCCTCGCCGGAAACCGTCACCGCCGCCATCCGTTCCGCGCTCGCTCAGGTCTCACCCCGCTCTCGCTTCGTCACGCTCGTCGTCCCCGACGCAGTCGTCCGCGTCTTCGTCCTCGACTACGACTCGTTTCCCTCCAAGCCCGAAGAAGCCTACCCCGTCCTGCGCGTTCGACTCCGCAAGATGGTCCCCTTCGACGTCGAACATGCCGGCCTCAGCTATCAGGTACTCGCATCAAGCCCCGGCGATGTCCGCGTACTCGCCGCCATCCTGCCCGGTCCCGTCCTTGCCGAGTACGAATCTGCCGTCCGCGCCGCTGCCTGCGAGCCCGGAGCAGTGCTGCCCTCTACGCTCGCTGCGCAGGAACTGGTCGACATCTTCGAAGCCTCCCTCGTCGCCAACCTCAGTTCAGGCTCACTCACCACTGCCATCGCCAACGGCCAGGACCTGCTCCTCTATCGCACCTTGGATCTACCCGCCGAGCCCGAGCTTCACCGCGACGAAGTCCAGCGCGGCATCGCCGTTGCCTCCGCCTTCTTCGAAGACAAACTCGGCTACAAGCCCACCTGCCTCTACTACTCCGCGGGCCGCCAATCCGACGCTTTCGCCCAATGGATCCAGGGGCTGGACAGCACCCTCCCCGGCCTCACCCTCGTCAATCTCTCCTCCAGTCCTGCCACCGGCGCAACCACTTCACTCGGTCATGCCAGCCTCGCCGGTGTCGCTGGCGCTCTTGCGGGGGTGCGCTGACCCATGCGCATAACCCTCAATCTCGCCTCCCGCCCATTCGCCGATGCCGGCCCAGCCATCCACCGCTTGCGCATCGCGCTTGCCGTGCTGGCCGTTGTTGCCATCGCGCTCGGCCTCGGCCTCCACGCCCTCGACAACCAGGCCAAACAGGCGCGCGCCCGCGAGCGCGTCCTCGACGACAAGATCGCCGCGCTTAACCAACAGCGCCAGGGATTCCAGTCCCTCATGCACCAGCCCGACAATTCACGTCTCCTCGAGCAATCCGACACGCTCAACAAGCTTTTCAACCAGAAGTCCTTCAGTTGGACCCTCACCATGGAAGATCTCGAAACCGTGCTCCCCGCCGGTGTCCAGGTCTCCACCCTCGAGCCCGTCATCGACAAATCCGGCAACATCACCATGCATCTTCGCGTCCTCGGCCCACGCGACACAGCCATCGATTTCGTCCGCAATCTCGAACACTCTCGCCGCTTCCGCAGCTCCCGAATCGTCGGCGAAACCGCGGAAGGCGCCACCACCGGTGGCCAGTTGAATCGCTTCGAGCCTGTCAGCGCCTCATCCCGTGTCAGCTTCGATGTGCTCGCCGACTATATTCCCCCAACTCCTGAAGAAACCCGCGCGCACAGAAAGTCCGCCGCAGCCAGCCCAGCAGCATGGCCCGTGCTCAACCCGGGCCACGGCCGCGCTCCCTATACCGGCTCCTCTTCGCCACGCACCGCAAACGCCGCCCCCTTCCGCGTGCCCCTCAAGCCCACCCCGGGAGGTCAACGATGAACCCCTTAGCCTCCCAAACCACCTCTTGGCGCGAACGCCTCACATCCGCCCTCACCTGGCACATTGTCGCCTGCGCCGCGCTCTCCATCCTCGTCCTCGTCCTCGGCTTCCGCCTTGCCATGGATTGGGCGGCCACCAACAGCAGCTCCTCCTCTGCCCTCGACCAGAAACAGATTCAGCTACGGGCTCTCGAGCACCAGAACGCTCCTCTTGTCGGTCTTGATCAGCGTGTCGAAGATTCCCGCAAGCAGATCGCCACCTTCTACTCCAGGCGCATCCCCGCCAACTACTCCTCCATCGCCCGAACCATCGGCGACCTCGGCGTCAAATCCGGAATCCGGCTCTCCAGCGTCCAATACACACAGGGCCAGGCCGGTGCCGACCTCACTGAGATCACCATGGACGCTGGAATCGCCGGCGCTTATCCCCAGATCATGCGCTTCGTCAACAGCCTCGAGGCCGACCAGACCTTCTTCATCGTCCGCGGCATGGCCCTCACCGGCCAGCAGGGCGGACTCGTCAATCTCCGCCTCCGCGTCTCCACATGGCTCCGCCCCGCCGATGTACCCAGCGGCCTGCCCCCAACGCCATCCGAATCCGAGCCCACTAACTCGCCCTCCGCCTCCAATTCCGCAAAGGAGGTCGACTAACCATGGCCCTCAAGCCCGGCTTTGAAAACAAGCGGCAACTCTATCTCCTCACTACACTTTGTGCCATCATCCTCGTCGCCGGGGGCTGGGAGATCTACAACTACTTCTTCAGCTCCCCGACCGTCTCTCGTGCGGTTCCCGTCGCCACGCCAAAACCCATACCGTCCGCCGGGTCTGGCCAGACCGCCCCCACTTCCACGGCGCCCGACGCCGAAAAGCTCGCCTCCGTCTCCAACGCCGGCCTCGACCCCACCCTCCACCTCGGCAAGCTTATCCTCGCCGAGCAGGTACAGTACGCCGGCTCTGGCCGCAACATCTTCTCCGCCGACTCAGCTCCCATTCACATCGAGCAACCCATCCGCCCTGCCCGCCCCAACGGAAACACAGCCGCCGCCACGCCCGTTCCAACCGGGCCGCCGCCCCCCCCGCAGCCGCCCGCCATCGACTTAAAGTATTTTGGCTATTCCCAGTCCAAAGACAAGTCAATAAAGGCTTTCTTCGTCCACGGCGACGACATCTTCATGGCNNGGCAAGCAGTACGCCCGCGCGGTCAGGCTCTACTACCGCCGCTTCGGCCGCTACCCGCCCAACGTCGATGCCCTCGTCAACACCAACGAAATGCGCTTCCTCCGCAAAAAATACATCGACCCCACCACCGGCAAAGAAGACTGGAAGCCCATCGCCGTCGGTATGAACAAGACTCAATCCACCGGTTTCTTTGGCAAGCCCATCGTCGGCGGCGGCGGAATGACCGGACTCTCCGGCAGCCCCGGCATGGCCGGCAGCCTCGGCGGCGCAAGCCCCTCCGCAAGCGCCTTCTCCAACTCTGGCTCCTCCACCGTCGGCGGCAACTCCGGCCTCTTCGGCTCCTCGGGCCTTTCCAGCACATCCACCAGCCCATCAACAGATCAATCCGGTGCCTCCGCCCCCGCCACCGACGCCAACGGCAACCCCATTGCCCCAGGCTCATCTACAACGTCCACCTCCGGCTCCGCATCTGGCTCCAGCCCCACCATCGGCGGTCTGGGCGTCATGGGCTTCACCCCCAACAGCCCCAAGCCCTCCATCCTCGTCTGGCATAAGAAAACCCACTACAACGAGTGGGAGTTCTTCTACGACCCCACTGCCGACCTCACCATGATCGGCGGCAATGCCGGCGCCATCGGCCAGCCCGCGGGAAGCACGCCCGTCGGCTCCGGCCCCGGTATGGGCAACAGTTCCGGATTCGGAAACTCCTCCACCAGCTTCGGAAACTCCTCCTCGAGCTTCGGCTCCGGCTCTAGTTCCACGCCCTCCTCGGGCACCCCCCAGCAGTAGTCCCGATTTCAGCCGACAAAAAGCCCGTTCCACTTGGGAACGGGCTTTCGAAACGGAGAGAAATCGGCGCTTTGCAGCCTTACACGCTAAAGGACGAACCGCACCCACACGTACTCTTCACCTGCGGATTCTCAAACTTGAACCCGGCTGCTTCCAGGGTCTCAACATAATCCACCGTGCAGCCGTTCAGGTACATCAGCGACGTTGCATCCACAAACACCTTCAAGTCGTCGAAACTGAAGACCTTATCCATCATGCCGCTTTGATTCTCAAACGACATCGAATACTGGAACCCGGAGCACCCGCCACCCACAACGCCGACGCGCAGTCCGGCGGGAATCGGGTCCTGCGTTGCCATGATCTCCCTGACCTTCGCGATTGCCTGCGGCGTTAGGATCAGGGGAGCTTTCTTCTCAGTCACTTGCTCGGTATTGACGGTTGCTGTTGCCATGATTTCTCCAGTTCTTTTGGTTTTCTTGCCCGTATTCGTAACTCTACTCGGCCACGAGCCAGTACACAAGCCTATTCCGGCCCGTCGTTCCATTGGATGCAACCCACAACGAAAGGTCGCACCCCCGTTTCCCGAACCCGCCCAGAAACCGCACCTACCCGAAGCCGCATTTCCCGAGAAGCGGTGCAATTCAGTCACGAACGCATCGCACGGCGGCCTTGAGCCCAGTACAGCGCTTTATGCGCTCCGCCCACGCTGCGGGGACAGCCCTGCGAGCTTTTCTCCAGCAAATCGCTCCGAGTCCGTAGCACGACGACAACCAATTCGTGCTACATTGAGAAAGAGGTGTACCCATGGCCCAGGCAATTGGATCTCAGGTTCCACGAAGCTCTAACCGGCCAAAGCCAGCGGCGAGTATCTCCCGGCTCGACGATGCTCTGTCCATTGCCGAGCAGCAGGGGCTCCTGAGCGGTGCCCGAACGCTCACGGTGCGTGGCCGGATGCCCTCCCTTCTCGTGGAGCAGGCCAAGAAGAAATCGGGTATCCAATCCGACTCCAAGCTGATCGAAGCTGCGCTGGCCAACATCGTGGTCGCAGATGAGTACGCCGACTGGCTTCTCGCCCAGCGCGGCACGGTGAGCAAGGATCTCGACCTTGAGTTCTAGCTCCGCATTTCAGCAATCGTTGCGACGACTCAAGCCAGAGAAACACCTGATCGGGCTTGCATACCGTGATACCTCTCAGCTGCGGTTCCTCTCGAGCCTCAAGCCTCCATTACCGAAACTCCTACTCGACACCACCGTCTACATCGACGCTCTTCAAGGTAGACTTCCGGATAATGTGGAGATCGCACTCCGGGCTGGCAGCCTCTGGCACTGCCCCGTAACCGAAGCAGAACTGGCAGCCCTCGCCGGTTTGCTTGACCCGACGCACCCCGATACGCCCCACGTGATTGCGCAGATCGCAGCGTCCATCGACCTGCGGCCTGATCATCGGATCCTCACACCTGACCGGGCAACCTGGCGCGAAGCCGGCATCCTCGCCGGACTCCTGGCGCGGCTGCAGCATTACGGCAAGAGTGAGCAACGCAAAGCGCTGAATGATGCTCTGATCTTCCTGACGGCAACCAGGAATGGCTGCGTGGTGCTCACACGCAACATCGCGGATTTCGATCTCCTGTTGCAACTCGACCCACGAGGGCAGGCCGTTTTCTATGACTCGCTCTAGGCCAAGCGACCGGACACAAATCCTGCGACCTACACCCCAGACCATGGACCCCAGACCCGAGTCCCACCTTGCCAAAACCTCTGGAAGCCCCGCCAAATCGGCTGTGATTATGATCACCACGCGTTTTCCCCCTCCGGGCTATGATGGTTTCCCGTAAGGCCCCTCTACTCTCGAGACCGCGATTCCTTCACGGACCCGCAGGTATCTGGGACCGGAATCTTCTTCGGAGGTGCATTATGACGGGTTTTGTTTTGGATATGTGGATTGTTTGGGGCGTCTTGGCGGTACTCTTCGCGGCCATCAAGATTTACAGTGGCAGACTCAGCCAGAACGAGGAAAATCAACTGATTTTGGACGACGCATTCAGTCAACTTAAGAACGAGCAGGCAGCCATTCAGGCCAACGTCCACAAGCTCGCTCCCATCAAGATGGCCAGCCTGTGGCTCTGGGTAGCGGCTTCGGTTTTCATCGTCGGCTACTACGTCCTCGACGTCATCAACCAGTTCAAGTAGAGCCGAAAAAGTCCTTCGCGAGTCAGCGCCCTTTGCTGGGTGCCCCGCATTAGTCACGCCTTTGTTTCTGTGGCTAGGCTGGGTTTCAGCGGATTCCGACGCAAGGCAAAGCTCCCGCGATCCCGGTCACTGGAACACCCGGAAACCGCGAGCACCCGAGCGACCAGAGCCCCCGAAACCAGTAACAAGAATCAGGAATCCGGACCCGCCACCCCTATTCGACTTGTTGTCTGGCCCTGTACCCGTCCCGCGCAATAATGTCGTACTTCAACGGCTTGTGCTTCTCGTCTTGAATGTGCAGCGGCTGCCCTTCGTCGTCCACTAGTTCTACCCGCAGCTTGCGGTAGGTCCCGTCCAGCTTCGTATTCGTCGGGTGATACACCAGCTCGTACTTCGATCGGATATTCCGGTTGATCTCGTTGAAAATGTCTGGATACTCCCCCTGAAACCGCGGAAAATAGCTCGCCCCGCCCGTCATGCTGGCAAACGTCTTCATCTCGTTGTCGGCCTGTAAAAAGTCAATGTCCCGCATCTGGTTACGCATCCCCATGCGCCCTTCCGTCATCGCCCGCATCGCGCCGCCGGTTGAGATCGTGTAGATCGTAATGTCCCTGCTCTCCTTCACCTTCTTCAATATCTTGTCCAGCGTCAGCTTTGAAAACGAGTCTCGCCCCGATGCAATCAGGATGATGTACTTCCGCCCCTCAATCCGCTCCAGCCGGTCGATCCCCTCGTACAACGCATCGAACACGTTCGTCTCGCTGAAGCCCGGAATCCTCAGCGACATGATCGCTTCCTGAAACTGCCGCTTATCCTGCGTAAAGTCGCTCACAATCTGCGTCCGCATGTCGAAGGTCATCAGCGCAACGTAGTCCTGTGGCCGCAGTTGCTGCGTGAACGCCATCGCAGCGTTCCGCATGTCGTAGATCATCGTGTAGTTGGTCGCGGCAAACTCGCAGATCACCAATGCCGTGATCGGAGCCTCGGTCCGCTTGAATCCCGTCACTTTCTGCGCCACGCCGTCTTCGTAAATCCTGAAGTTGTTCGGCTTAAGACCTGGCACAAACTGGTGCGTCTTCTCCAGCAGCACGCCCACATCTACCGTCACTTCTGTCGTATCCAAGTGCAGCGAGACGGGGGGCAGCCCCTCAGGATTCTTGACCTTCGGAACGTCCGGAGCAGGCGGCGGAATGTCGGCGGGCGCTTCTTTCTTCTTTGGCAGCGCGATCACGCCTGAATCGCCCGCGGGACCGCCTGCGTCCGGCGCCGTCTGATCCTGGGCCGGAGGTGGTGGTGGCGGCGTCGCTTGCCCTCGCGCCTTCTCTACCGCGGCAAATCCGGCCAGCATCAGCACAACAACCCAAATCACCCGCATTCCCGCGGGCAAAATCCCTTGCTTTTTCCTCATCGCGACCTCTGTGTCCATCAGCATACGGGATAACAGCCTCAAACCGCTTGCGCCGAACTCTTTGTCCCGAAACCCCTGCACCTATCTCCAATTCAGATATTCCAACTCGCCAGGAAACACCCAATAGCTTTTCAATCCGTCAGTCCCCGGCTGGGAAGAGCTGGAAGCTAGAAGCTGGCACCCGGCGCCGACTGAGAGCAACCGGCTGTAATCTTATAGACGTGAAACCAATACTGAAGGGAATCGCCGCGTTTCTTCCCTGCCTCCTGGCGGCCATCGTTACGCTCCTCAGCTCGGTTGCGTCCGCTGCGCAAGCCGTCCCCGTTCCTCCGCCCTCCACCGGCGGCTTCTTCCCCCTGAGCGAAGTCCATCGCGGACTAACCGCCACTGCCTGGACCGTCTTCTCCGGTACCACCCCCGAGCCCATGGACGTCGAAGTCCTCGGCGTCCTTCGCGGCGCGCGCGGCCCTGGCCACGACATTATCCTCGCCGTCCTCAAAGGCTCTCGCGCCGAGTACACCGGCGTCGTCGCCGGCATGAGTGGAAGCCCCGTCTACGTCGGCAAGCGTCTCCTCGGCTCCATCTCCTATCGCTTCGGCCAGTTCTCAAAGGACGCCATCGCCGGCATCACCCCAATTGAGCAAATGCTCGAAGTCCGCGACCTGCCGATACAGAGCACCGACTTGACCCAATCCATTGCCCTGCCGCCATCGCTGCTCCCCGCCTCTGTCGATCGCCCCTCCAACCCCCTCGCAGCATCCCCTTCTACTACCTTCCAAGCCATGGAAACCCCGCTCTCCATGAGCGGCTTCCATCCTGAGGCCATTCGCTTCTGGCAACAGCAGGTCGCCGGCACCGGCCTCGACAACATCGCCGCCGGCGGAAGCGGTTCGTCTCTTCCATCCTCCACTGGCTCTTACGCCGAGCCACCCATGTCCACCACCCCCGTCCTCCCCGGCTCCGCCGTCAGTGTCCAGCTCATTCGCGGCGACCTCGAACTTGCCGCCACCTGCACCGTCACCTACGTCGATCCCAAACAGATCCTCGCCTGCGGTCACCCCGTTCTCCAGGCCGGAAGCGTCTCCCTACCCATGACCACCGCCGAGGTCGTCGTCACCCTCGCCTCGCCATTCAGCCCCTTCAAGATCGTCAACACCGGCCAGACCATCGGCGCATTCACTGAGGATCGCGACGCGGCCATCCGCGGCATCCTTGGTGCCCGCGCTAAGATGATCCCCCTCCACATCGCCGTCCATTCCCCCACGGCAGCCCGCGAACTCCACATCGAGATCCTCGACCTCCCCTCTCTCACCGCACAGGCCATGATGGTCTCCCTCTACGAATCTCTCCTCGAAAACAACCAGAGCACCGCGGAAACCAGCTACCACGTCACCGGCTCAATTGACCTTGACGGCGACGCCCAGTCCCCGATCGATCTCTGGGTCTCTGCCAATGACCAGGCAAACTCACCTATGGATGCTGCAATCCTGACCGGGACCAGCTTCGCCCGCATCTATCAGAACGACGCACGCAGAGGAAATATCCGCTCCATCGATCTCCATGTCGAAGAAATCCCCGGTCGCGTTTCTCTCGACCTCGAATCCGCACACATCGTCTCCAGTGACATCGTTCACGCTGGCGACACCGTCATCGTCGAAGCCACCCTCCGCCCCTGGCGTCAGCCCGCCCGCAATCTCCGCATTCCCGTCACCCTTCCCGCCCGCCTTGGACCCGGCAACCTCCGTCTCCTGGTGTCGGATGCCGGTACGCTGGACCGAACCTTGGATCAACCCCGCCAATCCACCCACCCCGCCGACATTCAATCCGTCCTCGCTCGCGCCCGTTCAAAGCACCCAGCTGACCGCCTTTACATCACCCTCCTGGTCCCTGAAACCCAGGCCGGCCTCGATGGCCACACACTCACAAGCCTCCCGCTTTCAATGGCAAACGCCCTTGAGCCCATGCGCGCTGCCCAGGACGTAAGCCTCAACGGCGAGTCCGCCGACCTCTCGGCAGAGATTCCCGTCGACGGTGTCGTAAGCGGATTTCAGATCCTCAACCTCCACATAGATGGTGGGGGCGGTTTAAACTAACTTAGCTGGTGTTTTTATCCTGTGCAGTTTCTCTTTCGGCAAGCGCGCTCGCCCGCACCTCTGGCAAGCCTGCTTGTCCGCTCTTATGGCAAGTTAATTTGCCGCCGGGCCATCTTCCACACCCAACGAAGGAATCAATAACTCGAATGGCTCAAATTCAAGGACTTGCAGCCCATGCAGCGGGAGCAGAACTGCTCCCCTTCAAGTACGACCCAGGCAAGATCGGCCCTCAGGATGTGGACATCGCCGTTTCTCACTGTGGCATCTGCCACAGCGATCTCCATCTCATCTCCAACGACTGGGGCATCAGCCTGTACCCCTTCATCCCGGGTCACGAGGTGATCGGCAAGGTCTCCGCTATCGGCGCTGACGTCAAGCAGCTCACCGTCGGCCAGCGTGTTGGCCTCGGCTGGCAGTCCAACTCCTGCGGCGTCTGCGAGTGGTGCACGCGCGGCATGGAGAACCTTTGCCCATCCTTGGAAGGCACATGCGTCCATCGCAACGGCGGCTACGCTGACCGCGTCCGCGCCAACCATCGCTTCGTCATTCCCATCCCCGACGCCATCGCGAGNNCGCAACCACGGCGTCAACCCGTCTTCCCGTGTGGGAATCATTGGCATCGGCGGCCTCGGCCACATGGCCATTCAGTTTGCCCGTGCCTTTGGCGCTGACGTCACCGCCTTTTCCACCTCTGCCGACAAGGAAGAAGAAGCCCGCGCCCTCGGCGCTCACCACTTCGTCAACAGCCGCGAAAGCAAGGCACTCAACAAGGTCGCCGGCACCTTGGACTTCATTCTTTCCACCATCAATGCCGACCAGGACTGGGGCGTCTACCTCCAGGCCCTGCGCCCGACTGGAACTCTATGCTTCGTCGGTGTGCCGCCGTCAGCGGTCAGCTTCCAGGTATTCCCCCTCATCAGCGGCCTGCGCACCATCAGCGGCAGCCCCATCGGCAGCCCCCACCAGCTCCGCGAGATGATCGACGTCGCCGCCCGCCACGGCGTCAAAGCCCAGACCGAATCTTTCCCCATGGCCAAAGCCAACGAAGCCATTGAGAAAGTCAAAAGGAACAAGGTCCGCTACCGCGCCGTCCTCACCAACTAAACCTTGAGGTCTGCGGTCTCTGGCATCTGATCTCTGATTGCTGGATCGCTGCGCAGCTCAAGCTGGGCGGCCTTGACCGTTGCCAGCAGCTCAGAACTGCCCGTATCCCCTGAAATCAGCACAATCTTGCAGTCGGGCAGCTTTCCCCGAAGAGAATCTGCCAATTCCATGCCGCTCGATCCCGAGAGCCCAACGTCTATAACAGCCAGCTCCGGAGGCACCAGAAGCGCAGTCTCAAGCGCGGTCTCCGCATCGTAGGCCGGGATGGCCGCATACCCATTCCGGTCCAGGATCTCAGTCAACGTATCCGCATTGCCAGGCTCGTCATCGACCACAAGAACCACAGGACGAAGTGCGCCTGCGGAATCCGATGCTTCCGGCGCGGGTACGCCTGCAATTGGCACAATGGGGAAACTTGTTGTCAGCCCCTCTGGGGCCCTGGAGACTTCTTCACCGTTGGCTTCGCGCATTGGACTCCCTCTTCTTTTCAACTACAACTCGCGTTATCGGACAAATTGAACATGCAATGCGTCCGAGCCCCGGCGCATTTGCATCAATTGGAATCACATCCTGGACCAACGGTACATTGTGTACGCCGCAAACCGGCCGATCCAAGTCCCTTTTCTCGAAACAAAATACTGGCATATGCATCTCCCAACACCACTTAGCGCTTTCTTCGAACTCCCGCGTGCCCACGGATTGTGCGGTAATAGCACCGGGTCGGTTCTCCAGATAATGCAACCTGACCGACGCTGGGAATTCATCACTAAGACGAACCTAGCAGTCCCTCCGCAATACGGGGTATATCTTCCCAATGCGTTCAAAGTCTTTTTAATCTGAGGTTTATAGTGGTTTTCTGTCAATTGTGAGGTTGTGAACACTTATTTACTAAATCGTGGTTATTACCTTGCGCATTCACTCTGCGCTCACTATGCTCTCAGTTAAAGGATAGCTTTACGTCAATTTAGGCCTACGTTAAGCTCAGGTTCCTTGATCCACGCAGCCAACCCTGAAGGGGGCTCAAGACATGGCAACCGACCCAGTTCCGAGCGCAGAGCCGTTGAAGTTCCAATCCATCCTTCAACTGGATGTCCCCAAGGGCCGGGATGGAAAGCACAAGCAGATCGTGACGCGCCTGCTGCGCGACATCGATCAGTTGGTCGCGGGTACCGCGCTCAAGATTCCCCTCTCCGCCTTGCCAGACACCAAAGAAAACATCCGTTCCGCTCTGAATCGCGCCACCCATTTCAAGGGATTGGAAGTAGCCACCTCCAGCGACGCGGAATTCCTCTATGTCTGGAAGGTTGAGCCGGAAGTAGCACCAACCCCCACCACTTAGCTCCTCACCGCGTAGTTTCTGTCACTGTCAAACATACACCGCTGTCCTCTGTTCACTCTCAACTATCCTTCATTCACTGTTCGCCGTCTTTTGATCTCTGATCTCTGAAATTCGATCTCTGGTCCTATGACTTCCGTCCGCATCGACAAATGGCTCTGGGCCGCCCGCTTCTTCAAGACCCGCGCCCTCGCCTCCAAGGCCTGCGATCTCGGCCGCATCCACTCCAACGAAATCCAGGCCAAACCCGCACGCGACGTCCATGTCGGCGACATGCTCCGCATCCGCAACGAAGGCGGCGAATTCCACGTCCAGGTTCTCGCCCTCAGCGAAACCCGCGGTCCCGCCACCGTCGCCCAAGCCCTCTACGATGAAACCGAAGCCAGCAAGGAAGCCCGCCTGAAGCTGGCCGCCGAGCGCAAGGCCATGCAGGAGTTCGCNNGACCGCCGCCACATCATCCAATTTCGCGGTCGAGGATAACGCAATGACTCAAAATGCCGAAGGGTTTTACGAGGAACTCGCCGATTACTACCACCTGATCTACGAAGATTGGGACCGCTCAATTCAACGTCAGGCAGGCGTTCTCAATGGACTTCTCGCGTCGCAGTTAGGCAACGGGCCGCTGAATATCCTTGATTGCTCTTGTGGCATCGGCACGCAGTCGATCGGGCTTGCCCAGCTTGGCCACCATGTCGTTGCGTCCGACATGAGTCAGGCAGCAGTCAACCGTGCCGAGAATGAAGCCCGCCAACGAAATCTCCGAATCCAGTTTCATGTTTCCGATATGACCTCGCTCAAAGAAATCGAGCAGGATGGATTNNGTCGCAGCCTCCGGCCTTTTGGGGCAAGCCCGGCAATCGCCGCATCGTCCATCAAATTTGGGACTGGAATGATGGCACGAACAGCGAGCCCGGATACACCGATCCCAGTTACCGGCTGCATCTCTACATCACCATCGAGTCAGCACAAGGCTGGAAAGCCCACCACTTCGTTTCGCGCTACGGCTGGCTCCTGCGNNCGCAAGGCCATGCAGGAGTTCGCTCCCATCCCCACCCACCGCCCCAACAAGCGCGACCGCCGCCACATCATCCAATTCCGCGGCCGCAGCTAGTCTCTATTGCCTGGTCCCTACTTCTCTAGTCCACTAGTCCCTGCCATCATCCACCCAATACCCGCTCCGCGCCGTCAACCTCAGCCCTGGCCGATCCTTCAATTTCAGTTCCACTGCATGAAACCCCACATGCGGAGCCGTCGGCTGAAAGCTCAGCACATACCGATTCGGTAGGTGGTCCGCAATCTCCAGCAGATCGCGCGTCAGGTCCTTGCCCTTCTCGAACTTCATATACTCACCGCCCGTCAAATCCGCCACCGTCGCCGCCACATTCTGTTTCATCCCGTCCATCACGCGGATCGCCGCCATCTTCGCCAGCGCCAGCGGCGGAGCCAGCAACCCCAGGCAATCAAACGCCTGCACCGCATTGTTCTGCGTAGCCTCCGGGTCAGGATCCTTGCCCATGCACCCATGCGGTGGCCCCGGATGCATATTGTCGCCCAACTCCGCTCCGTCGGGTGTCTTGTGCACCGGCAGCTCGTGATACGCATAGTTCGCCGCCGCCGCCTTCCCGCTTGAATACGACAGCGCGTAGATCGACGTATTCGTATCGCTCAGCGCCTGCAATACCTCGTCCATCTTCGCCTCGCTATCGCGATCCTCAGTCTCTGAGATCAGCAACACCACCCGCCGATACCCCTTCGGCGCCTTGCGCAACAGATCAATTGAAAACTTCAGCCCATCCAGAACCGCCGCATCCTTGTCGCCTCGCTCCAGATGGTTCAGCGCCTCAGCCGCTCGATCCACATCCGGCGTAAATCCCTGCACCACCTCGGGCGCGCCATCAAACGCCACCACCGCCACCATGTGCGGTACTCCGCCCACCATATTCCCGAGCAACGCACCCATGTTCCGGTAGTCCTCCAGTTTGTCCCTGCCCGCGCCGCCCGTCTCCACCGCAATCACCAGCGCCAGCGGCTCGCTCCCCGTCTCCTCGTCCAGCGTCAACACCTGCGGAATCCCGTCGTCCGTCACCGTAAAGTCGCTGGCCTTCAGCGTGAATACCGGCTTCCCCTTCGCATCCCTCACCAGCGCCGGAACCAGCACCACATTCGTCTGCGTGCTCACCGTTGGCGCAGGCAGTGGCCCCCACGCGCCTCCTGCCAAACATGTCACCACCAAAACGCCCGCAACAACCCTCATCACCATCCCCAATTCCTACACCCTATACCCGTGGCCCGATACCCAACACCCCTGCCCCCTTCTCCCCGTTCCCTTCTCCCTTCTCCCTGTTCTTAGCCATCTTTAGTAGACTCAACGGCAGCATGTTTGTTTCCCTCGCCCCACACAATCGCCTCACCCGCACTCTGCGCTCCGCCGCCCTCGCCGCGTCGATCATCCCAATCTTCACCGCGCCCATCGCCTACGCCCAGGGCACCCATCTCTGGACCCAGTCGCGCCTCGAAGAGTTCGAAAAAGGAACTCCGCAAGGTGTTGCCCTCACCAGCGACGGACGCCTGCTCCAGGGCCCCGGCGCAGCCGAAGTTGTCACCACCCCTTCCACCTTTGTTTGGTCCGTAGCCGTCGACACCCACGGCACCGCCTTCCTTGGCACCGCCTCGCCCGCCACCGTTCTCCGCGTCGCCAAAGACGGCAAGATATTCAAGCTCTTCGAATCCAAAGACGTCTCCGTCCAGGTCGTCCGCCTCGGCCCCGACGGCTCTCTCTACGCCGCCACTCTGCCCAGCGGAAAAGTCTATCGACTCAAACCCGACGCCACCACCACCCAGGACGACNNCCCGCCCCCGCGAAATCCGTACCAGCAAAAAAGTCCGACGACTCCAAATCCGACACCGCAAGGCCCGAAACCTCCCACTTCATCTGGGATCTAACCTTCGACGCACAAGGCCGCATCTACATCGCCTCCGGTGGCCCCGCCGCCATCTATCGTGTAGACGCTGCCGCCACCAAGTCCACCACTGAGCTCTTCTTTAAATCCGATGAGCAGCACATCCGCTGCCTCGCCTGGGACGTGAAAGGCAATCTCATCGCCGGAACCGACGGCTCCGGCCTCATCTACCGCATCGATCCCACCGGCAAGGGCTACGTCCTCTTCGAAGCCCCCCGCCGCGAAATCACCTCTCTCGCCATCGCCCCCTCCGGCGCAATCTACGCCGCCAGCGTTGGCGACAAGAGCCACAACCCGCTCCCGCCGCTCCCCGTGCAGGGCCAGGGCTCCGTCACCATCACCATCGTCTCGCCCTCTTCGCTCACCACTGCCAACACCAGCGCCTCTGTCCCCGAGGGCAGCGAGATCTACCTCCTCACCGAAGGCCAGGCCCCCCGCAAAATCTGGTCCACCAAAGATGAAGTCGTCTACGCCCTCGCCGCCAGCAAAGATGGCCTCCTCGCCCTCACAGGCAATCGCGGACACCTTTTCCAAATCGCCGACGACGGCAGCTTTTCTGACGTTGCCCACGTCGATGCCCAACAGGCGCTCACCCTCGCCGCTCCAGCCGACTCCGCCGACCTCCTCATCGGCACCGGCAACACCGGCAAGCTCTACCGCCTGGCCTCTCAGTCGGGGAAACACGAATACGCCAGCGACGTCCTCGATGCCGGCGGCCTCTCGCGCTTCGGCCGCATCGAAGTCGAGCCCGGCTCCTCCGCCTACGAGCTATGGACCCGCTCCGGCAACGTCGAGCAGCCAGTCCGTAACCAAAAAGACTGGGGCTGGTCCGAATGGGCCCCGCTCAACGACAATCAAATCGCCTCACCCCCCGGCCGCTTCTTCCAGTGGAAGGCCGTCCTCCACGACGCTGGCTCCCTCGGCAGCGTCGGCGTCAACTATCTCCCCATCAACTCCGCTCCCGTCATTGAAGATCTCGTCGTCGCTCCCGGCGCGCGCCTCAATCCGCAAAACTTAATCCCCCAGCCGCCCTCCGTCCAAATCAACTTCCCCTCCGCTAACATCGCCGCCGGCTTCGATGGCACATCCTCGCAGCCCCTCCAGGCCCTCAAAGATCGCACCGCCGTCACCGTCCGCTGGGCCGCCCACGACGACAACGGCGACGACCTCAAATTCTCCCTCTACCTCCGCGGCGATGGCGAGCAGGGCTGGCGTCTCCTCAAAGACGACCTAACCGACAAGGCATATAGCTTCGACGCCACCCTCATCCCCGACGGCGGCTATCGCATCAAGCTCGTCGCCTCCGACGCTCCCTCTCACACCCCCGCCGACGCCCTCACCGCCGAGAAAGAAAGCGACCGCTTCGAAATCGACACCACCCCGCCCATCGTCANNGACTCCGGCCTCTGGCAATACATCGAACCCGTCGGCACTCTCTCCGACTCCCGCCGCGAGCACTACGACGTCACCATCCCCTCGCCCAATCCACCACTCAAACCCGGCGAGCACCTCATCACCATTCGCGCCTACGACCGCCACGACAACATCGGCGTCGCCAAAATCACCTTCACCCTCCCGGCTACCCACTAACCACTGCTTCATTGCGTCACTGTTCTTCTGTTCCCTGTTCCCTGGTCCCTCGTTTCTGATTTCTGTCCACTGTTTCACGACTTTTCTGAACCCTAAACCCTGAACCCTCGTTCTTATGCGCTTCGAGCTCTTTCTCGCCGCCCGCTACCTCCGCGCCAAACGCCGTCAGGCAGTGGTCGGCGTGGTCACCGCCGTTTCTGTGGCCGGCATCGCCGCCGGAGTCGCCGCGCTCATCGTCGCCCTCGCTATCACCAACGGCATGAGCCGCGATATCCAGGACCGTCTCCTCGGCTCCAGCGCTCACGTCCAGCTCATGCGCGTCCAGTCCGACGGCATCCGCGACTGGCGTCCCCTCGTTGCCCGCCTCCGCCAACTGCCCCACGTCACCGCCGCCGCCCCCGGCCTCTACGAGCAGGTCCTCGTCGCTCGCGGCGCGCGTTCCGGTGGCGCTCTTCTCAATGGCATCATTCCCTCTGAAGAGCAGACCGTCAGCGACCTGCTCCAATTCGCCACCCCCGGCTCAGCCGCTCAACTCAATCCCACCGCGTACTCCGAGACCAATGCCCCCACCTCACCCGGCGCCTCCGCCCTCCCGCCCATCATCCTCGGCGCAGGCCTCGCCGACGACCTAGGCGTCTCCATTGGCGATCGCGTCATGATCATCAGCCCCCAGGGCGAACTCACTCCCTACGGCATTGTCCCCAAATACGTCCCCTTCCGCCTCGCCGGTACCTTCCACTCCGGCTTCTATCAGTACGACTCGCAGACCGGCTTCCTCCGCCTCGCCGATGCCCAAACCCTCTTCAGCGAGCCCGACGTTGTCAGCGTCATCAGCTTCAAAGTCGACGACCTCAACCGCGCCGCCGAAATCGGCGCCGAAATCGAGCACGCCGCCGGTCCCGGCTTCATGACTACCAACTGGATGGAGCAAAACCGCGAGCTCTTCCGCGCCCTNNGCCCTCACCATGATGGTGATGGAAAAGACCCGCGACATCGCCGTCATGATGAGCTTCGGCGTCGAACCCGCCCAGATCCGCCGCATCTTCCTGCTCCAGGGTTTTCTGATCTCTTTGGTCGGCACCTTTCTAGGACTTGCAGTTGGCTACCTCGCCGCCTGGGCCGGAGCACACTACCACTTCATCCATCTCCCCGCCGACGTCTACTCCATTGACACGCTCCCCTTCGCTCCCCGCCTCGTCGACGGCCTCATCGTCGCCGCCGTCTCCATCGGCATCTCGCTCCTCGCCACCCTCTACCCCTCCTCCGCCGCCGCCCGCATCCTCCCCGCCGAAGCGCTTCGCTACGAGTAGAGAGCGAGAGTCCCTCTAACGCAACTGGTGCCAAATATGGTACGAAAGGATTACAGCACTCTTGACACCCTTGACATGGGGTATTAGCTTCGCAGAAGAACTTCAACGAACCCCGCTCACTCGCGGGGTTTTTTTGTTTTTGAGGTGAAGGAGCGAAATATGCCGGTCTACGTATTCAGAGAAGGCAACTCGAATGTTTTCAAAATCGGTCTCACTCGATCGAACGATATTGAGCCGAGGAGGCGTCAATTGAACGGAGGCAGTTCGCAGGGGCTGTTCTTGTTCGAAGTAGTGGAAACAGACAACGGGAGCGTCTGCGAGGCATTCTTCCATCGCCTGCTTTCGACGAGGAGGATCGAACGCGGCGGCGGGCGCGAGTTTTTCGAAATGGACTCTGAAGAGCACATGCGGCAAACAATCGAGCTGTTCAGAGGAATGGCCGCTACGCTCGAAAACACCGGGCGTGAGATCGCCGAATTCGAGAAAGCAGAATGTACCACGGCGATGGTAGAACCAATCGCAAGCGATCAAGAACTCTCGAGAGAGTTGCAGGCCGTTGAGATGCGCCTGCTCGAGATCAAAGAGGAGACCGAGTACCTGAACTTTAAGAAGGAAGTAATCGAGAACCAATTGAAACAAAGAATTGGCTTGGCGCAAGGGATAAGAGGGATCGCTACCTGGAAGACGAGCATTCGCCGGAACTTCAGCCAGGAACTGCTTCGGCAGCGCGACCCGAACTTATATGAACAGCTGTTGGAGCGCTTTCGCTGTCTTGACACCAAGGCTTGGAGAGAACAGCAGCCTGGCCACTACAAGCAGATTCAGACGACGTACTTTGTCCCCGCGATCAGCCGGAAATTCGAGATCCTTCGCGATTCTTGACAATGTGACACATTTTGTG
>PMXB01000207.1 GCA_003165935.1 Acidobacteriaceae bacterium
GAGGCGCTGCGCGTGGCGAAGAAGAAGCCGGGGGCGTGCGGAGAGTAGTTGGGACACACTCGTTCGGACCAGTTAAAGAACGGCTGGCAGAAGTTCCTCGGAAACTTTGAACGCGATGTCAGGAGGATTGGAATGACGGTGAGAGCAAAGAGCATTGTTTATTGGACGATGACGATACTCGTAGCATTTTCGATGAGCGGCGGCGCTGCGCAGATATGGCAGTACGTGCATAACCCGCACGGCGTTGTGCCTGAGCTCGGCTACCCGATGTACTTCTTCGCGATTATCGGCGTATGGAAGGTGCTTGGGGTGATTGCGATTCTCGTGCCAGGCTATCCGCTGCTCAAGGAATGGGCATACGCGGGGATATTCTTCGACGCGACGGGTGCGGCTGCTTCGGTCGCCTTTGTTGGTGGGTACGGCGCTTACGGGTTTCACGTGATCGCTCCGCTAATCATTGCTGGATTTACCGTGGCATCGTGGAGGCTCAGGCCGGAGAGCCGGAAAATCGGCGTGTTGATTCCCGCGAAGAACTGATGGTTATCGAAATTGTTAGAAGCCGCCTTGAACGAGTCATCGCCCCTGCGAACGAGCGGAACCCCGGCCGATGGCAGTTGAGGCCTCAGGCGGGCCGGGCTATAGACGCGTCGGCTGGAACAACGGCAGGCTTCCTGGCCCAACTTCGCGACACGTAGACCCACAGATAGAACGCGCCCAGACCGAGCAGAATGAGTGGGGCAGAAAAGACCTGCATATTTACAAGGATCCGTGCGGAAACCGCTGGTACAGGGGCGAACAACCGCTCAATGATGAACAGGATTGCTATCCACGAAAGGTCCCCGGTTACTAGGAACCCCAGGGTGTTTAGCAGAAGTGCAAGCCATCCGACGATGCCCCGTTCCGCCCAGAGCAAGGCACAGGCAGGAGCCGTGAGGAGCAAGAGCTTGGAGTCGTATTGCCTATGGTAGACGGGGAGCATNNAAAGGGCCGCGATTGCGGCTAGCGCCAGCCAAGCGCTTGTAGCCGTCGGTCGCGATCGGATGGCAACCACCGCCCAAACCAGCAGGAGCGGTCCAACAACAAGGTATGCAGCGAGGTTATAGATGTGCGGGTCATTCCAGAATGCACTGAATATCGTTTGCAAATTTACCATCATGCCTAGACCGTGCCAGCCCATCGAAGCCGATCCTGGATCGCTGGGGTTGCCAGGCGCCGAAAACGCTAAGAGATTGGAGCGCATTTCCTGCATCCAGTTGGGCGATACAATCCAAGTCCATAGCACTCCAGGCAGGCCCAGAACGACCGCCGTCAGGAGAGTCTGCAGTGCACGTCTGCGATGGATTCCGCCCGCCAATAAGAAATAGANNTAAACTCCGCCCGCCAATAAGAAATAGAGCCAGACCAGGCCGGAATCGTGTGGCTTTACTGCGAGGCTGATCGCAAACAAAAGTATGCCGGCCGCGACAAATCGCGCTCGAAGGAAGCACCAGACTGCCACGGCACAAAGGCCGATGGCAATCGCGGCGATATTTCCTATCACCATCATTAATTCGCAGTTGGCAAGAAAGAATCCAATCAGGGCGCCGGATACGACGGGGGAGTAGTCCGCTCCGAGGTTCCAAATTAGAAAACCTGCGAGAATCAGAGCAGCTGCGATGAGCCCCATCCACAACGTATGCGCCAATCCCCAAGGCAACATCGCAAAGGGAACTGTGAGAAAGAAGGCGCTTGGCAGATACAGATAGCGGGCGAAATGGTTTGAGTGCGTAACATCCCCTGTCCGCACTCCTCCTTCAGCGCCAGCTACTTGGAGCACCGCAGTTTCGTTGTACGGGTCGCAATGCTGAATGAGGCATTGCGCAGGATAGTAGACCACTCTGAAGTCGACAAGCGCGACAGACGAGGCGTTCGAAAGTACGGAACCCAGCAATACAAGAGCCAAGCTTCCCAGCAGCATCAAATACAGACCATCTTGCCTCATCTTCGTCATCTTGAGCATCCTGGCGCGAAACTAGAATTACACATTGAAAATGCTTGCGAGCGGCAAAGCGACTTGGGAGCAGACCCTTGCATGGTGTAGAGTAACCCGCTGAAACCCAAGTGCACGAGTTGACAAGATAGCTGTGGCAGCAATTCTCCGCAATCTTATGCCTTCGAAGTGTTCAAGGCCACGGCGGCGCGGATGAGAGCTTTGAGCGCCTTCTCATTCACCTTGTCACCTTCGCGGAAGTCGATGGCGCGGCGCAGATTGCCCTCGAGGCTCGCATTGAAGAGTCCTGCGGGGTCATCAAGGAACGCACCTTTGGCGAAGGTCAACTTGACGACATTCTTGTGGGTCTCTCCGGTGCAGATGATGCCGTCGTGCGACCAGACAGGCACCCCCCACGGGTTCGACGGCTTCACCCACTTGCATTCCTCAACGACATCAGGGTCAGCCTGCTTGATCAATGCTCGAATGCGGGCGAGCATCTCTCCACGCCAGTCACCGAGCGATTCGATTCTCAAGTCGACCAGCTGGGATGCGGATTCGACTGGTTTGGAACCACTCTTCTTCATGATGGGTGCGGCCCCCTCCTTCGGCATAAGCTGGCCTCTCTGGGGCTTTGTCTGACCCATCTTATAAGGAAAGTCCCCTTGCCTGCAGCGCATGAAAAGCGGCCGTCTAAGGCTTTTAACAAGGCGCCACGGTTAGCGAAGCAGTAGCCGAAGGCAAGCGAAGATTAAGGGTAGCTGAAGGCGGAGCGCTTGGAGCGGAGCGTGCCATGCTATTTGGGGTTCCAAAGCACCATTCTTGCGACAAATCGGTTTATTTCCGGAACTTCGGCCACCAAATCAGCGTCTAATTAACCGAGATGAGCATATCTGAACGCGTATCCGGGAGCCTACGACCCCTGTTTTCCCGGGGTGCCAACGCCGTAGCCGAGGAACAAGTCCGGCAGGAAAGTCTTGCAGTTTCAGAAGGTTTGAAGCGCCAGGATGCGGGATTGCTGGACGAACTGATCGTCAAGCACCAACACCGGCTTTTGCGCTATCTGCTCTACCTGACCAGCAACCGTGAGATGGCCGAGGACCTGTTCCAGGAGGTCTGGATGCGGGTTCTGGTACGCGGGGCGCAGTTTAACGGGCAGGCGCGGTTCGATACCTGGCTGTTTACGATTGCTCGCAACCTGGTGATCGATCAGCGGCGGAAGCGCACCATGTCGAGCCTGGATGAAATCTTCGAGTCGAACAACGACGAAGACCGGGGCTGGAGTTTTGAGGCCACGGACGACGATCCGACGCCGTTTGACCGGTTGTCAAACCTGGAAGACCGGGAGCGCATTGCGTCGGCACTGTTGCAGATCGATACACTTCATCGGGAAGTGCTGGTGCTGCGGTTCCACGAAGACCTGTCGCTGGAAGAGATATCCAAAGTGACACGTGCTCCTCTTTCCACTGTAAAATCAAGACTTTACCGGGGAATGGCGGCCCTCAAGCCGAAGCTCGAGAAGTCTGCTCTGCGCCGGTTGGAGGCGATGTGAACAGGGCCCGGATTGGCGAGGCTGGACTAGTGGATACGGGAGACCGCGTTAGAAACGCGTCAGCCGACCGCGACGTGCTCTCGTCTCTTGCCGGAACCCAGGCACATCGCGACTGTGCGGTGGCATTTCGGACGCGGCGGGTGGTGATGGCTTCGCGGGGCGTGATGCAGGAGCAGGAGGCCGGCCGCAAGCGGGCGCGGGCGCTGGCCCTGGCTGCTACGCTGGTGATTCTTCTGGCACTGGGACCCCTGGTGTGGTGGGCGGCGCAGAGCTTGATTGCCGAAGAACACCTGGGCGGGACGGCAAGCCAGTTCAGCGTATGGATCTTCTTCTTTTGTTCGGCTCTGCTGGCCTGCGCCCTGCTGGCCGGTTGGCTGCGGCGTCGCTCCTGAGCGCTGCGAGCCAGGAATTTGAGATTCCGGTAACGCCAGCCGCAACTTCCCCCTTGATTCTTTCGTCCACTTAAGCAAGCGTTAAGCTATGCTTCAATCCCGAAAGCCCCCTCTTGAGTGAGGGAAAAATCATGCACGTACCTGAGACCATCTCCGTAAACGAAGACAAGAGCATGATCCCGACGTGGTCGATTGTGACCGCGGCCGCGGCCTTCCTGCTTATTGAGTACTACTTCTGGTTTGTACTGCCATCGCAATCGCAACAGCAGCATCCTCCGCCGATCGGGCTGCGCATCTACTTCAGCCTGTCGTGGGGCGCGCTCGTGGCGCTCTACTTCCTGATGGTGGGGTATGTGAGCAAGGACGCGCCCCGGCGGGCGATGAGCTCTCGCTTCTGGATCATCCTGTGCCTGGTGATGCCGTGCGGCATCGGCGCGGTGCTCTACTTCCTGCTACGCCAGCCGCAGGTTTCGCGCTGCCCTGCCTGCGCGACGCACGTTCAGGGCGACTTCCACTTCTGCCCGCAGTGCAACTACCAACTGACCGCGAGCTGCGGCAACTGCTTCAGGACCGTGCGCACCAGCGACCAGTTCTGCACGCGATGCGGCCATGAGCTGGAGCGCGACCACATGCCGGCGCGGCTGCGCGCGATGGGCGAGTAAGCCTCGGGTTCCCTGCCCGAACTGGCTTGTGATGGATGTGTGCGCTGCATCTGACTTGCGTTCCCTCTGATCATTTCTGCGCGCCGAACGGACAGACTGTCCCGCTTGGATTGACCGCGGTGGCTCAGCTTCCTACAATCGAACTTCCCTCTCTCGGGCGATCCGCCTGAACCTTACCGCGATGAACCTTACGGCGCTCATCATCGACGACGAACAACTGGCCAGGGATGAGCTGCGCTTTCTGCTCGACTCCGTGGGCGGCGTGGACGTGGTTGCACAGGGCACAAACGGAATTGAGGGCGTGGAGCTGATTGAAGAGCATCGGCCCGACCTGGTGTTTCTTGACGTGCAGATGCCGGGGCTGGATGGGTTTGCGGTGATCCAGAAGGTGATGGAGCACAATCGCCTGCAAGGCGGAAGCGCAGGGCCGCTGCCGCAGATCATCTTTGCGACCGCGTATGACCAGTACGCTGTGCGCGCGTTTGACGTGAACGCGGTGGACTACCTGCTGAAGCCGTTTGATAAGGCGCGCGTGGAGCAGGCGGTGACGCGGGCGCGCAACCGCATGGATGCGGGTGGAGGCGTGCCCGGGGCCGGTCTCGGCGCGCAAGGCGACTCCCCGATTGAGTCCCAGCTCGAGGCGCTGCTGAAGCTGCTGAACCGGCCGCAGGGAGCTGGGCGCGGCACGCAGCCGGCCAAGCTGATTGTGCAGGCGCAGAGCCGGCTGCTGCTGATTGACCAGGCAGATATCTGTTTCGCGGCGATCGACGAGGGCGTGATTCGCGTGGTGACGCAGACGTTTGAGGGGCAGTCGAAGTGCCGGACCCTGGAAGAGCTTTTGGAGCTGCTCGATCCTGCGGTCTTCTGGCGGGCGCATCGCGGGTTTGTGGTAAACATCAACCATATTCGCGAGGTGGTTCCGTGGTTCAAGTCGAGCTACCAACTGCGCATGAACGACAAGCGTCAGACCGAGATTCCGGTGAGCCGCGCGCAGACCAAGCGGTTGCGGGAGCTGTTCAATCTGTGAGGGGAATCGCGAGACGCAGGCAAGATCCACAAATCTGCAAATCCGCTCTTTGGTTGACGTTCTATCGAATGGCGAGTCTTCGGTCCGACGCTGGCGGCCGAGCACCTGTGCGCCGGGGGTCTGGCGGTGAGCGCGGAGACGCTGCGGCGCTGGCTGCGGGCAGGCGGCCAGAAGGGTATGCGCAAGCGTAAGCCGTACCGTCAGCGGCGCGAGCGGCGGGCGCATTTCGGCGAGCTGGTGCAGATGGACGGCAGCTTTCACCATTGGCTTGAGACTGGCTTGAGGAGCGCGGCGAACGCGGCTGCCTGATGCACATGGTCGATGGCGCGACCTCCACGGCGGAAGGGCAGTTTTACCCAGAGGAGGCGATCTGGGCGGCGGCAGGGGTGTTGCGGCGCTGGATCGAGAAGTACGGGGTTCCGCGGGCCTTGTACACGGACTGGAAGAACGTCTACGTGCGCGAGGCGACGCGAGGCGACGGAGGCCGAGAAGCAGGCCGGTGAGGCGTCGCTGACGCAGTTCGGGCGCATGTGCCAACAATTGGGAAAGCGGATCATCGCCGCCAACTCTCCGCAGGCCAAGGGGCGGGTTCCGCGGGCCCAAGGCACGCATCAGGACCGGCTGGTGAAGAAGCTGCGGCTGGCCCGGATCGCCGGCTACGAGGAGGCCAACGGCTATCTCGACGAGCACTACCTGCCCGATCACAACCTGCGCTACGCGCGGCAGCCGGCCTCGGCGATGGATTATCACCGGCGGCGGCCCACGGCGCGGCAACTGGACGAAGTGTTCTGGCTGGAGGAGCAGCGGGTGGTGAGCGCTGACTGGGTGGTGAGCTACAAAACGAGGCTGCTGCAGCTGGAGCGGCAAAGCCAACACTATGCTCCGGCTCGCAGCCGGGCGGTGGTGCGGGAGAACCAGCAAGGCGAGCTGGCGATCCTCTACCGCGGCCACCGGCTCGGGTTCAAGGAAGTCTTCGCCCGGCCCGAACCGGCCTTCTGCTAATCATCCCTGGAAAAGACCTTTTAAACCGCAAACAGCAACGCAGTTAGCGGCAACTGCATAACTTCAACCAAGGGGGCATTTCTAATGTGGTATGACATGGACAAGAGTTCCCATTGACCGGGAGTAAAAACTCCCATACACTAAGTAATTGCGAGGGATGCGGCTCTAGCAGCATTCTGCACCCGCATCATCTTCTTCACAAGATCAAGGAATATCAATGGCAAACCATGTTTCGTCGCTCAAGCGCGCCCGCCAAACCGTTACGCGCACCGCAGTGAACCGCTCCAACCGCAGCCATGTCCGCACCAGCCTCCGCTCGCTGCGCGAAGCTCTGACCAAGGGCGACGTCAAGGCCGCGCAGACCCAGTACCGCGAGACCGTCTCTGCCCTCGACAAGAGCGTCCAGAAGGGTGTCTTCCACAAGAACACCGTCTCCCGCTACAAGAGCCGCCTCAACGCCCGCCTCAAGACCCTGGCCACCGCCAAGGCCTAGCTGGCCGCGCCGACGCGCTCCTTCCAAAGAGATGAAAGTAACAGCCGCGCTCAGCCGCGGCTGTTTTCGTTCTTGGCTTCCTATTCAATATCCATCCGCCCGATTAGTCCTTCGTCGATCCGGTAAACATGCACCACCATTTGGTCCACCAGGACGTTGCCCTCCATGTCCTTCACCACCTGGTGCACGTCCACCGCAACGCGTCCGTCCGCCCGTTCCTTCATGCCCACAGGCTCCACATGCGGGTCAATCGCTGCCCACTGGCGCGTCCAGTAGGCGCGCACAGCATCGCGCCCAATCTCGCGCCCACCCCCCTGTCCATTCGGCCAGTCAACATTCAGGCTCATCAGCGCAAGCACTTCCTCCAACCGTCGCGACTTAAACCCGGCATAAGCCGCCGCCAGCAACTCCCGATTTGCGCTCATCAAGTCACCGCCTCAAACACTCAGCCCAACAACTCAAAAATCCCCGCCGCGCCCATTCCTCCGCCCACGCACATCGTCACCATCCCATACCGCACCTGCCGCCTACGCATCTCGTGCACCAGCGTCGCGGTCAGCTTCGCCCCCGTGCACCCCAGCGGATGCCCCAGCGCAATCGCCCCGCCGTTCACATTCACCCGCTCCATATCAATCGCAAACCCCTGCCGCCCCAGCTCCTCGATCACGCCCAGCACCTGCGCCGCAAAGGCCTCGTTCAGTTCAATCAGCCCGATGTCGCCCAGATTCAAGCCAGCCAGCTTCAGCACCTTTGGAATCGCCGTCACCGGACCCATGCCCATCTCCTCCGGCGGGCACCCCGTCACCGCATACGCCACCATCCGCGCCAGCGGCTTGATCCCCCGCTCCCGCGCCCGATCCGCATTCATCAGCACCACCGCCGCCGCACCATCCGACGTCTGCGACGAGTTGCCCGCCGTCACCGTTCCCTGCGCCGCAAACGCCGGCTTCAGCGCCGCCAGCGCCTCCGCCGTCGTATCCGCCCTCGGCCCCTCATCCGCCGCAAACACCCGCTCCGTCACCACCGGCTTTCCAGCCTTTTTGCCCGGCTCCATCACCGGCGTCGCCGTCGTCACCGTCACCGGCACAAGCTCCTCCGCAAACCGCCCCGCGGCCTGCGCCGCCAATGCCTTCCGGTGGCTCTCCAGCGCAAACGCGTCCTGCGCCTCCCGCGAAATCCCATACCGCCGCGCCACCCGCTCCGCCGTCAGCCCCATCGTCAGCAGCGACGCCGGATAATGCTCCGCCATATAAGGATTTGGGCTCGGCTTCATCCCTCCCAACGGGATCATGCTCATCGACTCCGCCCCGCCCGCAATCACCACCCCAACGCCACCCGCACGTATCCGCAAATCCGCCTGCGCCACCGCCTCCAACCCTGACGCGCACAGCCGATTCACCGTCACGCCCGGCACTTCCACCGCCAGCCCTGCCCGCAGCGCCGCCCACCGCGCAATGTTCCACCCCTGCTCGCCCTCCGGCTGCGCGCACCCCAAAATCACATCCTCAACCTCCGCTCGCTCCAGCCCTGCAACCCGATCCAAAGCCACTCCCAGCGCAATCGCCCCCAAGTCGTCAGGCCGCGTAGTCGAGAGGCTCCCCCGTGGCGCCCGCCCCACCGGCGTGCGTACCGCGCTCACAATCACTGCTTCCGCCATCTTCGATTTCTCCTCTCGCTCCTGCTCGTCCTGCCTGCGAATTCTCCTGGCCAATCCGTCGGCGGCATGTAGCGCCGGTCTCCAGACCGGCTGTCGTGCGGGCGTCCCGCCCGCACTTCTTCTTAGCTGAACAGCGTTGCCGCAAGCCCCGCATTCTCACTCCGGCATCGCCAGCGCAATCCACGTGCCCTTGGTAAAGAAGTGGTAAACCGTGTGACGATCCACCAGCGTGTCCGCCAGCGCATCATGATCTACCCGCGCCGGCCGCTTGTCCATCCCCGCCTGCGCATCATGCACCTGCTCAGGCGTCGCTGGATCGATCCCCCAGTTGAAGCCCAACACTCCATCCGCGCCGCGAACTTGCAGCCGCTCCGTCTCCACCGCCGTCGCCAGCACCTGCGCCCGTGCAATCCCGCCCACCGCGCTCCCAAAGAAAACCAGCAACGAAACCGTCCCATGCGCCGAGCACAACACCGCCCAATCCGACGATCCAGCCCGCTCCAGGCTGGCCTGCACTACGTTCTCCGGTCCATGCGCCTGGTACGTCTGCGGAATCAGGCATCCGCGCTCGACAAGTGCCTTCGCCACCGCCTCCGGTAGCTCAGGAAACGAGTTCACCGGCAGATGCCGGATCACATACTGTGTCGTCCGTCCATCCACCTGAATCGTTCCCGTCTTCACGAGTTGTGGCTGAGAATCAGTTTGCTGAGGAGCAGCAGCGACGCAGGCAAGAATCAGCCCGCTTAGTGAAAATGCGCCCGTTACCAGTCCTGCACGACCCATTGCGAACTCTCAGGGACGATCCATACCCAGTTGGAGCAGGACTGCGTCCTCTACCCTGCACAAATCTTCTTTGCTCAAAGTTCCGACTTTGGAACCGACTCGCAGCTTACTGGCCGTTCCCAACTGGGATGCAATTGCTTTGCGCTTTTCTCCTCTTAGTTCGATGAGCGCTTCCCCGGGATATACATTAAGGGTTCTTGACGAGATTGGGACCACCTGCACTCGATTCTGAGTCAGGTTCGCTGCATTGTTCGAGATCACAATTGCGGGACGAGTCTTCTGAATCTCACCGCCAACGCTGCGGTCGAACGCGACCCAGTAGACCTCGCCACGTTTAATAGGAATCACCGATCAATCCTTCCGTCCACTCCTCGGCCTCGGCTTCCTGCTCCTCATCGGCGGCCATTTGCCGGTAGCCGTCCAGCAACGAAGCTTCCTCGATCCTCCCTGCCATCTCAGCCGCGGCCAGGACCGCAGGCTGCAACTCGCGCGGAACAATGAACCACGCGGGGTTTCCTCGGGACTGGGGGGTGCCTTTGTTATTGCTACTATCCCCATTCCAGCGAATCCCGACAGCAGGTGTACCATCCCATTTCAAGCGTGCAACGGACCAACTCAACTCCCTTGGGCCCGCGTCGTAAACCACCTCCACGGATTTGACCTTGTCTTTTGGCGAGAGCACAGTCTTAGGGTCGTGATACATGATGATTCTCCTCTACGAGCATCATTACATACGTACGTACGTCAATTCCGCAGCGGCTTCCCGGTCTTCAGCGTAAACCCAATCCGCTCCTGCGTCTTCCGCTCCCCACACAACGACAAGAACGCCTCAAGCTCCAAATCCAGCAAATACTGCTCGCTCACCAACGATCCCGCCGTCACCCGCCCGCCTGCCAATATATACGCCGCCCACCGCGCCACCTTTTCGTCGTGCTCCGAGGCGTAACCCGCCTCCCTCATCAGCGCGATCCCCGTTTCGAGCATCGCCAGCAGCCCCACTCCCGGCGCAGGAATCTGCATCCGCTGTTGCGGCGCAACATACCCTCCCTCCGCCAGACCGGCCACCTCCGCCTTCGCGTCCAGCAACTGCCGTTCGCGGTTCATCGTGACGCGGTCCGCTGGCCCCAGCATCCCCAGTCCACGTGCCTCGGCCGCCGAAGTCGACACCTTCGCCAGCGCAATCGTCTCAAACACCTGCTTCACCGCATCCGCCAACTCCGCCGACTGCGCAAACCGCGACGGCGGGTCTTTAGGATCGGGTCGCGCCATCGCCATCGCCTGGTCCACCGCCTTCAGCAGCATCTCCTTCGTCCCGCCACCGGCCGGAATCAACCCCACCCCCGCCTCCACCAGTCCGATGTATGTCTCCGCATGCGCCTGCCGCCGCGCCGCGTGCAGGCAGATCTCCGCCCCTCCGCCCAGCGTCAGCCCAAACGGCGCCACCACCACCGGCCGCGGGCAAAACTTGATCGCCGCGGTCATCTGCTGGAAGCCGTGAATTACCCCGCCCACCTCATCCCACTCGCCCTCCTGCGCTGCCAGCAGGAGCTGCATCAAATTCGCGCCCACCGAGAAGTTCTCGCGGTCGCCCGTAATCACAAAGCCGGCAAAATCGCGCACCGCATCTGAAGCGGGATTGAGAACCGCGGCAATCAACGCGAGCACGTCGCCGCCAATGGCGTTCTTGAGTGAATGCAGCTCGATGCACCCGATGCCGTCGCCGAGATCGACCAGCGACGCGCCGGAATTCGAGCGCACCACCGCGTGGGTGCGGCGAAAATCGGCAACGCGCGCGTGACCGGGGATCGCCGGAATTGCAACAGTCTGCCCCGTCGACGGCTGGAAGCAGGCATCTTTGCCGGGTGCGTACCAACTGGTGCGCGAAGCCGCCAGCAGCGCCTGCGCGGCGGCGCTCACGGGAAGACCCAGCGCCCTCATGCGGCTTACGGTCTCGGCCACGCCCGCGGCATCCCACATCTCAAAGGGGCCCATCTCCCAGTTGAAACCGGCGCGCATGGCCTGATCGATGGAGGGTGCGTCGCCGGCGGCTTCGCCTATGCGGTCGGCGGCGAAGTTCCACAACGATGCCAGAAACGGCCATAGGAATGCCGCGGCCTTGTCCTTGGCTGGATCATTCTTGAGCAG
>PMXB01000385.1 GCA_003165935.1 Acidobacteriaceae bacterium
GTGGAATCCACGCGGATGGGCTGTGCATTCAGCAGGGCCGAATCGCCAGTGGTGGAGTACCGCGTATGCCCAATGGCCATTGGGCCGGGGAGCTTGGCAAGCACATCTTCCGTGAAGATTTCGCTCACCAGGCCCATACCCTTGATGTTGGACAGCCGATTTCCGTCGGCGCTGGCGATGCCCGCTGACTCCTGCCCACGATGCTGCAATGCATAAAGCCCGAGGTAAGCCTGGCGAGCCGCGTCAGGATGGCCGTGAATGGCAACCACGCCGCACTCTTCGTGGAGCGTGTCGGCATCGGCGATGGCTGGAGGAACCGCAGGCAATTCGACGCGCAGCGAACCTTTAGCCTGACAAGCCTTGCCAGAAGCAAAAAGTTCTTCGCTGCGATCTGCGACTCCCTCGACCCCCTGATAGAGGCGCGGGATCATGCGAGCACCTCGTCATGCAGAGTCGCTTCGAGCGATTCGGCCCACTGAGGACGAAGCTCAGCCAGCGGGGCCGAGATAAACGACTCGCGATCCACCGTGATTTCCAATCGATCCCCGCCCGTTGTCCCCACGCGAACGGCAAAGAAGCTGTATTCGCGCGCGAGCTTCTCGATGGCAGCCACATTGACCGGAGCGGCGGTGGCAATCACGGTCGTGGCGGGCTCAGCAAAGAGGCCGAAGAGCGGATAAACCATCAATGAAGGATCCTGATCCACATGGGCTCCGATGCCGAGCCCGAAGCATGCCTGCGCCACTGAGACGGCGATGCCTCCATCGGAGATATCGCGTGCCGAGTGAAGCAGCTTTTGATTGGCGAGCACGCCAAGCAGCGTGTGAAGATCGGCCTCCGCTCCGAGATCAAGCGCCGGTGGCCGGCCCCAAAGCGATCCGAGCACGGCCTTGGCGAATTCGCTTGATCCGAACGCCGCAAGGTCACGCGCGGCAATGGCTTCTGGCGCTTCAGGATCGACGTCCGGAACCGGTTCCAGCTTGGGCTCGACTGCGTAATAACGCATCGGCTCAGGCTCGAACGGAACCTTCAGGTTTGGATTGGGCCTCTCGCCGTGCGGAATGGGCCAGAGAAGGACGATCGCGTCACCCGCATGCATGAAGTGCGCCGGTACTGCTTTGGTGACGTCCTCAAGAATTCCAACAATACCCAGCACAGGTGTGGGATAAATGCCCTCGCCGCGGGTCTCGTTGTAAAGCGAAACGTTGCCGCCGGTGACCGGCGTGCCCAGCGCCTTGCAGGCCGCACCAATACCGTCGATAGCCGCGGAGAGCTGCGCCATGATCTCGGGCTTCTCNNTTGCCGAAGTTGAGGCAGTTGGTTGCAGCAACCGGCGTGGCGCCGCTCATGGCTACTTTGCGCGCGGCCTCTGCCACGGCATGCATCGCGCCGAGTTTTGGATTTAGATAGCACCAGCGACCATTGCCATCGAGAGCCATGGCCAGCCCACGCTCGTGCCCAGCGGTGCCAGTCCCTTTGATCCGCATCACCCCGGCTTCTCCGCCGGGGCCGATCACGGTGTTGGTCTGCACCATGGTGTCGTATTGCTCGTGAACCCAGCGCTTAGAGCAGACGTTGGAGGACGCAAGCAGCCTCTTCAAATCGGCCATGTAATCGCGAGGCTCGTCGAGTTTCGATAGCACCTCTTCGGGCGGATCAAACGGAACCGGCGCCTTCCACTCGCCTACAGGACGATGGTAGAGCGGTGCGTCGTCAGTGAGCGATTGGTTTGGAATGTCCGCGACCAGCACGCCATGATGGCGTATCCGCAGTCGAGCTTCCGGTTTCACCGTTCCGCAGATCACTGCGTCCAGGCCCCACTTGGCGAAGACGCGCAACACCTCGTCCTCGCGGCCCTTCTCAGCAACCAGCAGCATCCGCTCCTGGCTTTCAGAGAGCATGATCTCGTAAGCCGTCATGCCGGTCTCGCGCTGCGGAATCAGGTCGAGCTCCACGTCGAGTCCCACACCGCCGCGCGCGCCCATCTCGCAGGTTGAGCAGGTCAGTCCCGCTGCTCCCATGTCCTGAATGCCCACGATGGCGCCCGTCTGCATGGCTTCAAGGCACGCCTCCAGCAGCAGCTTCTCCATGAACGGATCGCCGCATTGCACATTGGGCCGCTTCTCATCTGAGCCCTCATGGAACTCTTCGCTGGCCATCGTTGCGCCGTGGATGCCATCGCGCCCGGTCTTCGCTCCTACATAGATCACGGGATTTCCCACACCGGCAGCTTTGCCATAGAAGATCTCGTCAATCCGCACCATCCCCAGCGCAAATGCATTCACCAGCGGGTTGCCGCTGTAGCAGGCCTCAAACTTGGTCTCGCCACCGAGATTCGGCACGCCAAAACAATTGCCGTACCCGGCGATACCGCTCACCACGCCCTCAACGATGGTGTGATTCTTGTGGACGAGCTTACGCTCTTCCTCATCTTGCCCAGGCTCCGGCCCGTTTAGGTTGGGCTCTGAAGAAATTGGCCCAAAGCGCAGAGAATCCATCACGGCAAGTGGCCGCGCGCCCATCGTGAAAATGTCGCGCAGGATCCCGCCCACGCCCGTCGCCGCGCCTTGGAATGGCTCAATATAGCTGGGATGATTGTGGCTCTCGATCTTGAAGGCGCAAGCCCAGCCGTCGCCCACGTCGATAATGCCTGCGTTCTCGCCCGGCCCCTGCACCACGCGGTCGCTCTTCGTCGGCAGCCGCTTCAAATGCACCCTGCTCGACTTGTAGGAGCAATGCTCCGACCACATGACGCTGTAAATACCGAGTTCTGTAAGGGATGGCGTGCGGCCGAGTGCGGAGAGAATCCGCTGGTATTCGTCCGCGGTGATGCTGTGCTGCGCCAATAGCTGCGGTGTAACCGCAACCGGCGAAGGAACAATTCCAGAGGAGGCGGAATTCATCACGGTTGCCTCCATTGTCGCACGGTGTTCACACTGCGACGACAGCGATTCAATGTGGAAACCTCGGCCGCACTTGGCCCACGCCCCGCCCGGGCCAGACTCGACCCAATAGGACAATCCATGCAGTGAGTTGGACCGGGCTTCCGCTTCAGATTCGGAACAAGATTCAGGTTTGGATTGAGAGCCAGATTCAGACTTGGGTTTAGAAACCAACTTTGGATTTGGGTTTCCAGCCAGCCTCAGATCTTGGGTTTCGGGCCACCTTCAATCTTGGGTTTCGAGCCAGCTTGAATCTTGGGTTTCGAGCCAGCTTCAGATCTTGGGTTTCGAGCCACCTTCAGACCTTCTGAAGGGAGCTAGCGGTGGCGGCAGGCGCAACGGCTATGCGATACTTTTTAAGCGGTACCCCACCTCAAGCCGGGATGGCGGAACTGGCNNGACTCAAAATCCGCCGACCTTCGGGTCATGGGGGTTCGACCCCCCCTCCCGGCACCATAAAATCAACAACTTACAAAACCGATGACTCGGCAGGTTACTTGTGTCGACGATGCCGATTCTTATGGGGAAACTTTGTTATGGATGGCGACTGGAGCACGAAGTGCCCCTAAAAGAGAACTCATGCAACCGCGGCGTCTGGGATCCGGTTGCCCAAAGTGGCTTCTGCTGGATTCGCACTTGCGCAGGCAAGAAGCGCTAAGCAGCGAATTCAGGCAACGATTAGCTCCATCGGGAGTGACAGCGCCTGAACTACTCGCTGAAGAACTTTGTTCCGGCGTATTCGCTGCTTGATTCCGAGGCCCCTCCTGTTGCGGAAACCACCTCTTGATCCTCACGCTGAGAAATCGACAAAGCGAGTTTCACTCGATTCGGTAAGCAAGGTTGTCGAAAAGGAGTTTGTCTCCATTTCCAGCGTCAAAAAACACAGTGGAGCACCGATCTTCCCAGCCGGTACGAAGGCGCCGTGTCTCTCCTGGCTTTATGCTGAACGACATTTCGCGGAGTTCGGGGCAATGAACGGATAGAACCGCATCCTGAGCACCACCGTTGAAAACATCAACGCCAACGAAGATCCGAGGCCAGTAGAATTTGAACTGGCCCTTCCCTGCCTTCGCATCCTTCAGCGCCAGGTTGAAGGTTCCGAACCCACCCGACGGAACATGAATCGCCCACTGATCGATGCCCCAATCGATCACGCCGGACGGATATTGCCCGCTCAATACCGTCCCCGCTGCCAAATGCGGGTCATCAAAGGTCACCATAAGAGAAACCGCTGACCCACCAGAACCCTGGATGTCAACATTCCGCGCTGAATCACGGTGTATGCGCAGGACATGGGTCTTTTCATCGAAGACATACCCCTGCCCATTCAGGTCCTTTCGAAGCGGCAACGGAATCCCGTCCGCATAAACGAACTCAGGCTTGAAATCCACGCGAAGGACGTCATCGCCTTTATCATCGAACATAGAGTAAGTCACCTGCCCCCGGCCATAGGTCACGCTGGTAACAACCGACGAGCTGCCCAACAAGTGCGACTCATCCGACGGAGCCCATTCAGGAACCGCCCAGAAGGCATCCATCATGCGGCGCGGGCCGTCTGAGTATTGATCGGTAAACCACCACTGCGTCGAGAATGGGCTATGCGCGCCGCCTGACAGCCCTTGAAAGTAAGTCACCCAGTTATAGCTGCGGTAAGCCGCTTCACGGTAAGTTGTATCTCCGGTCTTGGCATAATACAGCGCTTCTACGGCAGCCAGCCGCGCAGTATGGGAGTCACAGCACTGCCCCGGATCGTTGCAGCACCATTCAATCCCGTTGCCTTGTTCGTTGGTGATCAACGCGCCGTGCACCATGTACTTCGCCCATTTGGGAGTCTTCTTGACCCACTCGATGATGTGATGGGCATGGTCTTTCCACTCCGGATCGAGTTGCGGATTAAGCAGGACGTAACGCGCAAACTCAAGCGGGATCACCTGGTTCATGTTGCCCATGCTCGGCACCGTGTCTTCAAAGTAGCCCACCCACGTGTCCGTAGCGAGCGGATATTTCTGAAACCATTCCCACACCTCGGCGCGGACTCGCCTGTAACCCTCCACGTTGCCTTGCTTCAGCCGAATCAGCTCATCAAACAGCATCATGGGCTCGACCACGTTGGCAGAGTAGGGGCCCATTGCGCCGCCGGGCGCCTTTCCGTCCCGCGCATAACAACGGACAGGCCAGGGTGACTCCGTCGCGTTGCCTGGCTTCACGTTTTTAACCAATGCGTCAGCACCACGAATTGCCGCGCGAAGATACTTCGTGTTGCCAGTCATTTCATAGAGACGAAGATAGCCATAGCCATCCTCGCCCACGACATGCGGTTCAACGTAGTCTTCGCCAAGGTTGCTCCACCCTGTGTAGCGAACGGCTCCAGGATTGGCTGATGCGTAAGGTACTCCGGCCCATGCGTAACCTTCTGCCGGAGTTTGACCGTGTTCAAGTTCGTAATCGACGAGGGACTCTAGAAACGTGATGGTTCGACGGTCGCCGCTGTACGCATAGAGATGCTCGAGGAAACCTTCCATCATGGCGCGCAGGTAGCCCGTGGAGTTAGCCCAATGAGGGTCGGGCATCATTTCATACGTGGTGCGGTCAAAGTCAAAACAGCAATAGTAATAAGGAAGCCGCTGCCGGTTGTACTGGTCCCACAGAATCGTCCACTGACTCTGGAAATAGCCCGAGTACGAATAGCCTGTGTTGTCGCCCATGGGAAATGGGAGAAGCTTGCCTTCCGCATCCAGAATCACGNNGCCACTCTTGCGAAACAATACACTTCGCCCGACGGATCGTAAAGCATCGAGCTTCATATGCGCCAACATCTCGTGTCGATGCAGCACAGGTATGCTGATGAAGAGACAGCGCACATAACAGTACGCCCGAGCCTTGTTCACAGGCACACAATCAAAGCCAGGGACTAAGAGATAAACCAGGACTGAAGGTCAATGGCTCGCGGACTCTCCTCCACCAAGAGCAGTGAAGGTAACAGATGAAGAATTTCAAATCCAAAGAGATCTTTTGTCTGCTGGTGTTAACCGCCTTGTTCCTTGCCCCGGCAGGCGCCAGCGCACAGGGCTCTTCAGCCATCGCAATCACAGTGGAAGATGGCCATGGCGCAGCCATCTCTGGAGCCTCAATTCTTGACTCCGCCGGCAAGCTCATCGCGCGGACCGATGCGTCCGGCCAGGCGCGCGTTCCGTGCACAATTCCCTGCACAGTGAGCGTGTCAGCCAAAGGCTTCTCCGCGAAATCGGCACAGCTAAGCGCTGCAACCGTCATCCCTCTGACCCCGGCAGCCGACTCCGAACAGGTGGTCGTCTCTGCCTACCGAACCCCAATCTCCGTTCTTGATAGCCCCGTCGCCACACGCCAACTCCCTCAAGTTGCACTCGACACCACGGCCGCCGTCACGCTCGATGGCGAGTTGCGGCAGCTCCCCGGTGTCGAGCTCTTCCGCCGTTCCAGCTCGCTCGTAGCGAATCCTTCCTCGCAAGGCATCAGCTTGCGTGCTCTCGGTTCCACATCGGCCAGCCGCACTCTGGTCACTGAAGATGACGTTCCTCTCAATGACGCCTTCGCCGGAACCATCCACTGGCTTGAACAACCCGAGCTTGCAATTCAGAGCATCGAGCTGATGCGCGGCGGCGCCAGCGACCTTTACGGGTCGAGCGCCATCGGCGGCGTTGTGAGCATCATTCCTGTCCGTCCTTCTTCCGATGGGGTTGAACTACGCTCCAGCTTCGGCGCAGAGGGTACATACGACGACAGCTTGCTGGCCGAAGCAAAGCGCGGCCCGTGGGGACTGCTCGCTTCCGGCGGAGGCCTCGCAACCGACGGCTTCATCCAGGAAGCTCCCAGCCAGCGCGGCCCCGTCGACATCCGCAGCAACGTCCATAGCCAAAACGCGATGTTGCTGGCCGAGCACGATTCCGGCCAACTGCGTCTCATGCTTCGTGGAAGCGGCTTCAACGAAGCGCGCAATAACGGAACGCCTTACCAGACCAACGGTACGCGGCTCTGGCGTTACGCCACCGGCGCCGATTGGCAAGCCCCGCACAACGCTACTCTTGTTATGCGTTTCTACGGATCGACAGATCACTTCCGCCAGACCTTCTCAAGCATCTCCAATGCTCCGAACGCTGCCAATCCCTCCTGCTCTTATCGCTGTGGCGAGACACCAACCAAGTTTTCCCTGACGCCCGACAACGAACTCGGCGCAGTTGCCCATTGGAACCAGCCGCTCGGTGCGGGCCTTCTGCTCGTCGTCGGCGCAGATTCACACGACGTCCGCGTTTGGGATCGGGAACAGAGTTTCGGCAGTTCTGCCGCAATCACCAACCTCCATGATCATCAGCGCGACTCCGCCGCCTACGCTGAAGCCATGTGGGTCCACAAGCAATGGACGTTTGTCGGCTCGGGCCGCATGGATTGGTTTCAGAATTACGACGGGCAGCAGCTCACTCTTAAAGGCTCAACATGGACGCCATCTGCAACCCAGCCGCCTCAATTCAATCAGAACTTCTTCGATCCCCGTCTTGGCATATCGCGCAAGCTTGCCACGCATTGGGCACTGTCGGCCTCAGGTTTCCAGGCATTTCGTGCACCGACACCCAACGAGCTCTACCGCTCAACGCAGGTTGGCAACAAGCTCACAACATTCAACGGCAGTCTGGTCAGCGAGCGCGCCACTGGCTGGGAAATTGGCCTTGCCACCGATTACCGCTGGGGCAGCATTCGCTCCAGCTACTTTCTCACTCAGGTTGACCGTCCCATCACAGCAGTCACGATTAATCCCACGTCTTCGCCCATCTTGCTCAAACGCGAAAATCTCGGCCAGATTGCCAGCAGGGGCGTGTCCGTCGATTTCCAGCTCAAGCCTTTCAACTGGCTTGCGATCGATGGCGGCTACCAGTACGCACGAGCCACCGTCACCCAGGGCACACAGGATTTGGGCAACTGGATTCCAGAGGTAGCCCACAACCTGGCCACGATGAATGTGCGCGCTTCTCATCCCCGCATTGGAACGCTGAATCTGCAAAGCCGCCTGAGCGGCCGTCAATACGACGACGACGCAAACGCATTTCTGCTTCACGGCTATTTCCGCCTCGACGCCTACGCGTCTCACGATTTCGGCCGCCGCATCGAAGTCTTCTCTGCTGGCGAGAATCTATTTGACCGTCAGATTGAAGTCTCTAAAACCCCCACCACCACGCTCGCCACGCCGCGCGTTGGGCGCGTAGGCTTTCTAATTCGCCTCGGCCTTGGCAGGTAAGAAGGAACCGGCGTACAGCGAAACTGCATTCTTGCTCAGGACAACTCTCCGTCAATTCGCTTGCCGGCCGGTCCCTATGCGCCCACACTCCCGATCAAGGCGTTTAGTTTCGCCATCACTTGGAAGGCATCAGCAACGTAGACCACATCCGCCTTGCCGCGCGTCCAGCCGCAGTTTGCATCGAGGCTGACGGCGCGGCGTTCGCCGATGAATCGCCAGCCCACCACGTGCGGCTCTTCTCCATGACAGCAGGTCGCCAGGCCCTTGGGATGGCGCGGCGTGGCTCCCGTCTGCCCAATCTGGTTGAGATGCGTAAGAAATGGAAGCACGGACTGTCCTTCGCTGCCCTGATCGACCAGCGATTTGCTGCTGCCGAGCGAAGCCCCGGCACCGCGCAAAAAGCCAAGAATCAAATCGGCAGCCTCTGGAACATGCGTCTGTCCGTCGGGCTGCTTCTTCGTCCAGCCGGCTCCGGCAACAAATAGCAGTTTCGCATCGGGACGGATCGTCTGCGCGCCCTGCGTCGGAGCGCGAAGTCCGCTCACCGTGGTGCGGATCAACGGCAATTGAACGGCGACCTGCTCAACCTGCGCAGGCGTTGCTTCTCCGGCAAATGCCGCGTGCGTACCCGAGTCGAGGAGCAGGAACCAGGGACGCGCATCGCGACTCAATACGGCCTCGATCCGCTGCCGATAGAACCAGCGGCTGGCTTCTATGTTCGCGGTCCCGCCAAGCGCCGTGATGTGCGTGTCGATGAACCCGCCCAGGCGATGAGACACGCCCGCTGCTACGCGCGTGAATCTCGAACTGCCAGGCGCCAGCACGATCGTAGCTTGTGCCGCGCGGCAAAGCGCTTCGCAAGCGGCGGCGTCGGTCGAGTAGCGAGCTTGTCCGAATGGCTCTCCAAATACGCCCAGCAGCCGCGCACCTGAAGAGGCAACTGCTGCGCCAGCAGCCTGAGCGTCCACCGCCACAATCCCGATCGAAACCGACGCTCCAATACGCCCCGCCAGTTCTATACCCGCCGATACAGCTTCAAGCGAAGCTTTGGTGAGTGCCGCACCCGTTTCATCCGCATGCGTGAGTACAAGTATCGATTCCATCATTCCGCTCCAATCCATGCGGCCAGCTCGGCTGCGATCTCGTCGGGGCTCATGTCCTTCACCACGCGTGTCGTGCGCTGCTGTTTCGGCAGTGCGACCGAAATGTAACTCAGACCGTTGGCTTCCAGCTTCACCGCCGGAGCCTTTTGCAGCGCAGGCATGATCGTCCGCATGTTGGCCATGCCAACCTGGGGATTGTTGCGCGGCTCGGCGAGGTTCCCGGTAGCCCACCCCAAAACTGCAGGCGCGCCGGCGCAGACCGAAACCTGGTGCTTGCCCCCTTCCACGCGTTCAAGAACCTCAAAGCTTCCATCGTCGCGCAGATTGACCTGGTCCACTCCCTGGAACTGATCTGTAATGCCGAGACGCTCACCAACAAGCTGCAACGTGACGCCCGCACCACGCGTGGCCGACTCCCACCCACCGAAGAGCAGTAACCGTTCGCGATCGAGTCCGGGCAGCTTGGCAATGGTCTCCGCAAGAACCGCCGCAGTCGCATGCGCATCAGGAAAGCCGCCGATGGGCCCATCGATCGGCGCCAGTTCGAATGCGACCTTCTGCGCGACGGTCATCATCACTTGCTGCAGCTTGGCCTTGGGTCCAAGCGAAACCAGCCAGACCTTGCTGCCCGGAGCCTTCGCAGCCAAAACGGCGGCTTCATAGAGTGCGCTGGCGGCCCAGGGATCTAACACGGCGGGCAGTACCATTTCGTTTTTCAAGCCCGGACCAGCCGGCGTAGTAATCGGTTCAAGAGTCTGCAGAGGATCGGGCACGATCCCCGCGCAGACAACGATGTGCAATGCAGTTTGCATAATTCTCCTGGAAGCTATTAGCCAGTAGCTTCAAATCAGTTCTCTGCCGAGTGCAGCCCGCCCGCCCCCGCGTGAAATTCAATGTTGCCGTGTTCGCCATGGGGCGAAGGCGCGCAATTCCACAAACACGCACCGCAGTGCACGCACTTCTCGCGTTCAAAGGTCGGTGCACCATCGTCTGCCAGCGTGATCGCCTGCCCTGAACACATCGCGATGCAGGTCTTTTCATCGCAGGCAATGCACAAGCCCGCGTCAGGAAACACCACATGATCGGCAAAGCCGGGCATCGCCTGCACCTTACCGCCCATAAGCAGCGCGTCCTGGTGGCTTACCAGAAGGCGCCCATCAAATGGAATCTCCGGCCAGCCACGAGCTGAGAGCAGTGCATCGTGGAAGGGCCGTCCATCCTCCACGGCCAGCGCCGCGGCTTCCTTCCGTTTTAATGTCTCTTCCACACGAGCCGCCTTGATCCCGGTCACGTGCCTCGGAGCCTTCAGCGAGAGCCTGCCCCCGGTCAGTCCCGCCAGGGCCATCCCGATCATGCCCTTCACAATCCCGTTATGAAAACCATTGCGTGCGTTCTGCGCTTCACGCGCGCCGCGTTCCACCCAACTGGCGCGGCGTTTCGTGACATACGTCTCGGTCAGGTTTTTCTGCGTAAATGGAAGCCCCTTCCGGAGCAATTCGATAGCCGCCTCACCGAGTTGTGTCCCCGTGGTCCACGCCTCGTCCACGCCTGAGCCGGTGAGCATGTTCGTGCTTCCCGAGTTCTCGCCGATCCGCGCATAGCCGTCGCCGGTCAAAAATGGCTCGCCCACTTTGCCCGACTCATCAATCGACTTCGCTCCCCACGATCGCAGCGTTCCATCCTTCAGGTAGCGCCACAATGCTGGGTGCTGGATGTAGTGCTGCAGGTAGCGATAGGCCGTGCGTGATGGGTCGGTCATCCACGACGGCACAAAAATGCCCACCGAGACCAGCCTTTCGGGATGAACGTAGAGAAATCCAAATATCTCCGGCTCTGGGTAGCCGAACGTGTGCCACACCGTCCCTGGCTTCAGCGGCGAGTCCGCGACGGCATCCTCCGGCAACTCGATCACGAACTTCATCCCCAGCGCCCACTCGTCGTGCGTGTACCCTCGCGGCGTGCCCAGTTCCCTGTCAATGGACTGCGACACCGAGCCAACTGGCCCGTCGCCAACCACCGTCAGCAACGCGCGAACATCCATCCCCGGCATGAAGCCGCCCTCCGGGTTGCCTTTCTTATCCACGCCCTGGTCGGTCAGCCGCACGCCCCGCACGGCTCTGCCAGCCGCGATCGGTTCAAACAGCGGCTCGCTCACCGGCGTCCCCGGCCAGATCTGAACCAGCCCAGACGCCATCAGTTGAGAACCAACCCACTGGTTGAATTGCCCAATCGACATCACCAGCCCACCATGCTTGTTCAGAAACCCTGGCGTCCAAGGCAGTTCGAAAGCATGGTCGCGCACACCTGCAACCGGCGCAACCGCGCGCAACGCCCGATCTGCCGCCCGAAGCGTAAACGACCTCCGGCTCGCGCCGACAGGGTCGAGAAGATAAAGCACCCGCTCGCCTGTGACCTCCGCCGCCATCGGGATCTCTGCCGGATTCAGCTCAGGAAAGCTGGCGCGAATACCCTGCGCCCGCGTAACCACGCCGCTCACTCCCGCTGCGATATCGTCTGCGCGCTCGTAGCAGACCACCTGCAGCGGCATCCCCGGCGCAACCTTGCTCTCAAACGCCGGATCGGCAGGATTCTCTGCCCATGCGCGGCTCAGTGTGGTCAGGAAACCGCCCGTCGCCGGGCCAAACCCGACGCAGGCAATATCCACCTCCATGGTCTGACGAACAACGTCAGCTCCCGGTGAACTGGTATTCGTGGTCTCGCCGCTCATACGGGGTAGTCCAGCGCCTCCGGGATCATCACTTTGCTCACTGTCTCAGCGGCACGATCCTTGGCCAGTCGTGCGCCGCTCAGGCACATGGTGAGTTTGTTCTGCAACCGCAGGAACTCACTCGATCCCGCGCAATCGGCACAAGGCCCCGCCTTCTCCGGATGGCGTCCGTCTTCATCCAGCACATCCACTGCCATGGCCGTAATGCCCGGCATGGTCAGTTCGTACTCATCCAGCTCGCTCGCCAGGAAGCAGAACTTGTGATCTTCGTCCTTCCACGACGGATGCCGGTTATATCCGAAGACCAGCTCACCGCAGATGCGCGATGCCTCGCCGGCAGCCTGCGCGGCCTGCGTGTGGCATAGGTCCGACAGGAACTGCAGCGTGCCGGCAAGCCCTTCCGCAACGACAGGATCGAGCGGGCCCTTCGTCTCAAGTTCCAGCACATCGAGAATCTGGTAGCGCGAGGCCAGCAGCCAGCACAGCGCGTCCGCCATCGCAAACGTCACGCCCTGCCGTTGCCCGTGATACAGCTTGTTGCCGTCCGGGTCGTTGGTGTTCTGCAGATACCTCAGCGTCCACAGCCAAAGGTTCATCGCCGACCCCAGCGTGCATGCGCCTGTTCCCGGACGATGCGAAGCAATGTGCCGCATCTCAGCGGTCCACGCGCGGAATTGCGCCAGGAAAACCTCGCTCGTCATGGTGATCGTCAACTGCCGCCGCTGCACTGCTTCCGGCCCCTCATAGATGGCCTCCAATGCCGAGTCCATCCACTTGTTGCCCAGGAACCCGGGGCAATCCTCGGTAATGCCGTACCCGCCCATCAGGCTCAGTGCCTCGCGCAGCAGGTTGCTTCCGTGGCCCGTGTTCCACAGCTTGGTCGCCGGGCAAATCACATTCGCCTCGGCATCTTTGATCACAAAATCCACCAGCGGATCGGCCTCAAGAGCAGCCTCAAACTCGATGCGATGCGTATGCCCCTGCGTGCGGCCCAGCAGTTCGACCGCCTTTTGCTCGCTCTCTTTCAGCGCCTTCATCTCCATGCGTCCGCCCTGGATTCCGCGCTCACTCATCGTCGCGGCCTTTTGCTTCTCCAGCGGCTCCAGCGTGTCAAAGAGGCGCGCGGCGGCAAAGCCCATCGATGCGCCTGCCTCTCCCGTCGCCCAAATATCCACCAGCCGATGCAGCGCGTCCTCGCGCTGCTGGATTCCCTGCTCGTATCGCACCGATCCCGCCTTCGAACCTTCCGCCCCGCGGAACCGCTGCCGCTGATAGCGAATGATCGGCTCAATCGCCGACAGCAGCTTTGCTGAAGTCATCAGCCCGACCGGAACGCGCGTCCGCCTGAAAACCGCCTCAATCACTTCGCCGTGGTTGAAGTTCGGCACCAACACCCCGTCCTTCACCGTGTACCCGCCCACAATGCGATTCGCCGGAACCTTCAGGCTGAACACCGGATCTCCGGTCGACGACAGTTGGTGCACCAGCTTCTTGGTGGGCGTTCCCCTGTCGAATGTGCCCTCGTCGCCGTCCTCCAGGATCACCACGCAGGTGCCCTTGATGCGAGGATCGTTGGAGCCCACCGCCGCGGCCACAAAGTTGGCGAAGGCGATGTTGGTGATGAACCGCCCGCGCTTGTCTACATGCAGCCACGGCTCCTGCCCATCCTTCCACTCTTCAATGCTGATCTTCCCATTCAACATTCCGGTATCGACGCCCACATACGGAATCGGCTCCGTCAGCGCAAATGCCCCACGCCACGGCTTGCGATCTTCACCGGGCTGAGGCGGCGCAGCAAGCTTCTTGTAATGGCTCACCTGTTCCTTCGTTCCCCGCTCATGCAGGGGAGACAACGCCAGAAAGCTGGCCATACTTGCGGTAGCTGCCCCACCGTCTACCCACGCCAGCTCAAAGGCCGAAAGCGCCAGCGCCAGGTTCTTCGGTCCGGAGATGAATCCGCCCTCGTCCGGCTCCATAAAGGCCGCCGTCACGCCGGCCCGGTCAAAGGCCTCCATCATCTCCTGCTTGCCATGCGTCCACTCGTGGGTGTTCCGCTCGCCTGCCGCCACCAGCCGGGCAACTGTCCCTCGCGCAACGGTTCGGCTCGACTGAACCAGCATCTGGAGGTCAAAGCGGTCGGTAAACCGCCATTGAATCTGGCGGACCGGGTCCCCCGGCAGGGTAAGCATGATCTTGTTGGTTGGAGCGGTTGCGGTGGCCATGAAGGCAGACCTCCTGTAGCCACGCCATTTTGCCTTCCCCGCCATGGAAGTAGATGTGATTCGTATCACTTTCGGGAGCGACTACGATGCCGGACCGCTTTTCGAAGCCGTTTCGACGCAAACTCCGGGAAAATCAGACTCGCCCTCTTGCCTTAGTCGCGATCTGCAATCGAATCAGTCGACTACGTTGGAACAGCGAACCCACGCAAAATGCCACGAGATCAGGCGGCCCGAAGCCGGGCAGTATCCCTACCGCCGCCAGCCAAATTTGCAGGCCTCCTCGGCGGTGAGGTGCAGCAGGTAGAAGAACCCATCGGGGCTTTCGATGTGGCTGAGAACGTCGCGGACATCGGACCCATTCTCCAGCAGCGGGTTCACCGTGCGAATCAGATCGTTTTCATCCGTGAAGGCGCGCTCATGAGTACCGGACCGTTTGCTCCCCCGCGCGGCCCAAAGCCGAATGGTCGCCATGTACCGGCACTCTTCTGCCTCCCCCTCGCGTGCGCCGAAGAGATGAAGCAGGAACCGGTGCCGGCGCGGCGCAGCATTCGATTTGGGTTCGAGTGAGCTCATGGACGATCGTTCAATTCACTCCGGTGGCTTGTCAGGCGGGTAATGGACATGCGGTTGTAGCGTTGCGCAACGATGCACGGCAAGTTGGCGGCCATTGCATAAGCGCACATCACCCAGCAGGCCCACGGCGGATTCCACAGAAAGAAGATCGGAAAGCACACCAGCATGCACCAATGAGCAACCTCAGCTCGCCGTGTTTCAATCAGGAACTGCTCAAGGTAGCGCGAATCGCGCGCATTCAGCTTCTTTTTTGAAAAGCCGCCCAGCCACGGCGCTCCGTCGGGCAGCATCTGCTTCCACTTGCGAATGCGAAACCAGTCCCTGTAGATGCGGCCTCCGCTTTCCCAAGCGCGCGGCGCGGTAATCCAGTTGTCGTGGAAAAAATGCTCCGCGGGCATTCGCAAAGACACATAGCTGATGCCGATATGAATGACTGGCCATCCGAATATATTCGCGATCCACACAAGGATGCTCATACTTCGCGCCCCCGCCACAGAGCCTTGCGGCCAATCGCGCGCCGAAACGCTGAGCGTCCAAAGGTCGCGCAATAGTAGGCCAGCGGCAACGGATAAAAAAGACAGCCGAGCAGGTTGTAGTTGCCAAGCTGCCGTGCGAAATACGCAATCTGTATGCAGAACAGCGCGAACACCAGGCCCAGGCCAGGATGCCCTGTCGGGCGCGGCATCACAAGCACCATCACCGTCGACCACAGCGCCGATATCCAAACGATTGAAGCCGCAAGAATCACGCCACCAGAGTCCGCTGCCCCTTGAATGAATGCCTTCGCCCAACTCTCAGACATCTGCCGAAAACCCTCAGGAAACATGCGCGTGTGCAGGGTACCTCGCCCGCCCAGGCAAAGCAGCCGTGCACCCGTACTGCGCAGTATCCCGGCAAATCGCAAATTCTCAAGCACAATGCCGCGAACCGCCGCATGCCCGCCAGCCGTAAAATACGTCTCGCTGGCAATCAGCAGCGACTGCCCGAATAACCGGGGCTTGGAAAACACGCCGAACCCGCCGGCTCCCGACGCCATCAGAATGTTGAAGAAGACCGAAAGCTGTTCGTACTGGGCGCTCATCGCGTGATAGGGGAGCAACGAAAGCACCGCGCTCCGGTCCTTCTCCCTCAGCCAGCGCGCGATGATGCGGTCAAGCCCGCCCGGAACAAAGTACGTGTCGGCATCGAGAAACAGAAACACGTCTCCGGCAGCTTGTTGCGCGCCCTGAAAACAGGCCCAGCACTTCCCAGTCCATCCCTCGGGCCGTGGCTTCGAAGTAAGAACACCAGCACCGAGTTCTCGCGCCATTGCTGCCGTGCGGTCCGTCGATCCATCGTCCACAACCAGCACTTCAACTGGCCGAGTTGCTGATTCGGCAATCGACTTGAGAAGCAACGGCAGATTCTTCTCTTCGTTGCGCGCAGGGATGATGATGGAGAACGCTACATTGTTGGATGGTCCCGCCTGGGCACACCGCGGCACCCGCCGGATCAGCATGAATCCAGCCGGCAGGCCGAGTGCGCAGAATGGGGCCGCAGCGATCATTGCTTCTCTTTCGTGTTCTGTTCGGTGATCATCCGCGCAACATGCTGGCCGCTCAGTGTAACCATAGGCATGCCGGCGCCGGGGTTCACACTTCCGCCAACAAAGAAGAGATTTCCAAACTGCGAACTCTTCTTTGGCGCTTTGAATGCGAAGTTTTTGCGGCGGTCGCTAACGACGCCATAGATCGATCCGCAATTCGAGGCATAGCGCGCCTCAATGTCAAACGGAGTCCAGAAGTCCTCAACAACAATGTGCTTCCGAATATCCTTGAGCCCCATGCGCTCCATCTTGTCCAGGCAGACCTCCTTCAACCGGACGTAGTCTTCGCGCGTGTAGGGGTGCTCTTTGTTGAGAGCAGGAATGTGCGGCAGAATCTTGATGTTGTCGCAACCCTCCGGCGCCTGCGTCGGATCGGTCCGCGTCGGCGCCACCACATAGAGCGTCGGATCGTCAGGCAGTTTCCCATCGCGAAACACGCGCCGGAAGTGCGCGTGAAGATCCGCCGAGTAGAAGAAGTTGTGATGTGCAAGCTGCGGGTAAACGCGGTCCAGTCCAAGATGCAGCACGATGCCGGAGCAGGAAGGCTCAAATCCGCGCATCTTCTTCATCGCCGCGGGCGGTGAGTTCAGCAGCCGCTCCATCGCCGGAATCACCTCCATGTTGGAGACGACGTAGTCCCCTTGCACGACTCGCGCTTTGCCATCTGCGCCTCGCACCAGAACGCCCGTAACTCTGCTGCCTTCAGTTTCGATGCGCAGAACTTCGTGCTCTAGGCATAGCTTGACGCCCGTCTCCTCAAGTCGCCGCCGGAACGCCAGAGCGAGCTGATAGAGCCCGCCCGACACATACCAAAGACCAAACTCCATCTGAATATTCGGCATCAGGTTCATGAAGGCCGGCGAGTCGAGCGCGCTGGAGCCGACGTACTTGATGAAGTACTCGAAGATGTCGCGCAGATACTGATTGCTCAGGCGCTTTGCGATGCTGCCAGACATGGTGCGCATGTAGTCGAGGTCGCGGGCGTCCTTCATGCCGTAAAACCGCATGAACTGCCAGAAATTGTCGAAGCCATGGCGCAGGTAGCCGCTCTCGACAATGTCGTACTGTCGCTTGCTGTAAGCGAGAAAGCCCTTGTACTCCTCGAAGACGAGTGGCTCAAACCGTGCCAGTTCGGCGCGCATCCTTTCAGGGTCTTCCCAGAGGTCAATCACCGTGCCGTCTTCAAAGAAATTCCGCCACTGCGGATCGACGCGCTCAAGCTTGATGTAGTCTTCCAGTCGCTTCCCATCCCCTTCAAACACCGGCCTGAAGATCTGCGGCAGCGTGAAGATGGATGGACCAAGGTCAAAGCTGAAGCCCTGCGTCTGTAGCCGATTCAGCTTGCCGCCCACCGTGGCGTTTTTCTCAAGGATGGTCACTTCAAAGCCACTGCGCGCCAGCATAATGGCCGCGGACAAGCCCCCGAGCCCGGCGCCGATCACAACAACGTGCTTGCTCTTCGACATAGTGTTCATGATCCCGAAACCAGGTTGATGGGGATGGTTTGGTCAGTGGTGCCGATGCGGAATGAGCACTCCTCGAAATGCGGAGGCCCAAAGTGCGGATGCGGATTGTTCGACGCGCCCACCGGCTCCCGCGGAATGCCGAGCATGTTGTAGTCGAGCCGATGATTGCTGTTCAGGTCTTCGTACACGCTCACTGCATAAGCGCCTGGCGGGAGACTCGCATCGATCACCAACTGCCGCGCCCCTGTTGGTATCGGCACAAACCCATGTCGAAGAGCCTTCGATACATCAACCGGAAACCCTTTTGCCGAATTGAACACGAGATACGCGATCTCACCATGCGCATTCGCCGGGAGCTTTACCTCGATGGACAGCCGCGATTCTGCCAGAGCATGAGCAGCAACTCCTGCAAGCGAAAGCGCCCCAGGCAACAGCAAAAGAAATGCGCGGCTCACCAGCCATGAAATACCAGTGGCTCCATGCCTGAAACGGAGTAGCCCCGCAAGTTGCCTTCTCGTGCGGCTTGTAAATGGAAACCAATTAATGTCGCGAACCTTGCGGTCGCCGGAGAACATCACGGTCTTTGTCCGCGAGAAAGCAAGCAGCCCTTCCGGGCCGTGATAGCGCCCATATCCGCTCAGCTTGTTTCCACCAAACGGCGCGTATGGATTTGCAATCACGCTGATCACGCTGTTCACGGCGCAACTCCCGGCTGAAAGCTGCAATGCGACGCGGCGCCCACGCGCACGGCTGCCCGTCCAGATGCTGCTGCTCAGTGCGAATGCACTCGCGTTCGCCAGCGCCACGGCTTCCTCTTCCGATTGAAAGGGCGCAACGCAAAGAACAGGACCGAAGCTCTCTTCGTTCAGGATGCGAGCCTGAGCCGGCACATCCGTCAGGACTACCGGCTTTCGCCCGGCTTCCAAACAATCCTCCGGGTATTGCAGCCTTGCCCCGAGCGCGATCGCATCTTCGATCTGTGAAATCATCCCCGCTCGTTGATCCGGCGGCAGTGGAATGAAGTCCGATTCGTAGTCGGCGCCGATCTGTAGTGCGGCAATGCGCTCCTTCAACTTCGCCAGGAATTGCTCGTAGATCGAAGCTTCAACGTAGGCTCGCTTCACGGCAACACACACCCGCCCGGTATTGGAGAACGCGCCGTACGTGATGCCCTCCACTGCCCTCTCCAGGTGACAGTCGGCAAAGACAAGGCTCGCGTCCTTTCCTCCCAACTCGAGGATTACCGGAATGAGTTGTTTCGCCGCACGCTCCGCCACCCTCTGGCCATTCATGCTGCTGCCCGTAAAGAAAATCAAATCCGGATGCGCGTCGATCAGCTCCGCCGACTTTTCAGGCTCGTCGCACACCACCTGCACCAGGCCGTCGGGCATTCTTACCTTCGCGCAAAGTGCCTCAATACATGCCGCTGTCCGCGGTGTGCGCTCTGAGCACTTCAGCACCACCGCATTCCCCGCAGCAAGCGCAGTCACCAGCGGAATCACCGCGAGTTGAAACGGATAGTTTGAGGGGCTGAAGATGAGAACAACGCCGTGCGGCTCAAAGTGCGTCTCGAAATCCGCACCACGATAGAACAACACGGGCTTGCCGGGCCGTTGAGTTTGCAGAACCTTCCCCGCCCTCACTTCGCAAAAGCGAATATGCTCCAGCGTCACAAGGACATCCCCAGAAAGTGCGTCCAGCAGCGGCTTCGATGTCTCGTGAGCCACAATTTCAGCAATCGACTCGCATTGCCGCGCAATCTCTCGCCGCAGCTTTCCAAGCAACGCGCACCGGCGCGACACGCTGAGAGCCGCCCAAGCGGGTTGCGCATCGCGGGCACGAGTGAGCATCTGGGATGCGGTCGGCTTCATCATGCCAGAGCCAACTCCAGTGGCTTCGCCGCAGGGTGAGGAATCTCATACTTCTGGCAAATCAGGTTGGACGAGATGCGCGCTGACTCAAAAATTGTCGGCAGTCCACTTCCCGGATGAGTGCCACCGCCAACCAGGTAGCAGTTTGAGAACTTCTCAAACTCGTTGTGCGGACGCAGGTAGAGCATCTGGTCCCAGCTGTGCGCCATGTTGAAGGTCGCGCCGAGAAACACACCGTACTTCTTCTCCCAGTCCTCCGGTGTGATGATCAGCTCTTCGCGAATATGCGGTGCGACATCGCCATAGGGCGTCCGCTCACGCAGCGCGCGAAGCACATAATCGCGCATTTCACCTTTCTGCTCCTGCCAGTTCACTCCGCTCGTATTGTTGGGAACCGGAATCAGAATGTAGAGCGCTGAGTGGCCTGCCGGCGCTCCCGATGGATCCGTCTTGCAGGAGTTGCGAATGTACATCGACATGTCATCGAAGCTCGCCTGCCCCTTTGAAATCGCCTCAATGTTGCGCTTGTAGTCCTGCGCGAACGAAATGAGGTGGTGTTCCACGTCGTATGTGCGGTCGAGCCCCAGGTACATCATGAACGTGGAGCAGGAGAACTTTTTCTTGCGCAAAGCCGCTGCCTTGTATTGGCCAAGACCCTCCTGGTCAAAGAGCGTGCTCATCGCGTGCCCAAAATCGGCATTGATCACCACATCGTCGAATTCAAGCTTCTCGCCGCTTGCCAGTTGAACGCCGCACGCTCGCTTCCCCTTCAGAAGCACGCGAGAAATTGGTGTTGATATGTGAATCTCCGCGCCCTCTTCGCGGCACACCTCGGCAAACGCCTGGCAGATCCGCGAGAGCCCGCCCATCACGTGATACACGCCATGCGCATGCTCGGTATAAGGAATCATGGTGAAGAGTCCAGGGCAATCCCACGGAGACATGCCCAGGTACTTCGACTGGAAGGTGAATGCGAGCCGCAGTTCTTCTGATTGGAAGTAGTCGCCGAGCACGTCATAGAGCGATCGGCCCGCCGCGATGTGTGGCGCTGCCGCAAGCAGGGTGGGACTTATCAGGCTGGCGACAGTGCCATACGGCTTTTGCAGGCACGGGTAGAGATTCCTGAAGCGTTTGCTTTCGCGATCCAAAAAACGTGCGAAGCCCGCCCCCTCGCCGGGGAAATGCTCCTCGATCTCTTCCTTCATCGCCTCCGGGTTGGAACGAACATACATCGTCTTGTTAGGAAAACTGAGCGCGTACATGGGGTCCAGCTTCTTGAACTCCAGGTAATCTGTCGACCGTCGTCCGCCCTCCGCAAACAGTTCGTCGAGAAGGAACTTCATCATCAGGAATGTAGGGCCGAGATCGAACCGATAGTCGCCAAGGCGCACCTCTGCGCTTCGGCCGCCGATCACATCCTGCTTTTCAAATACCTCTACTCGGAAGCCGCGCTGCGCAAGGAGCATCGCAGTTGCGAGTCCGCCAGGGCCGGCTCCCACGATCGCAACACTCTTCGTTCCGCTACGACTGGGAAGGCTCATGACTTGAACCTATTGCGGATGCGGATCGGATTGTTGAAGCCGGAGCAGCAGGCGAGTGATTGATTGTCTGACACGCAAAGAAGTCAACAATCCTTGCGCAACAGTAAAGTGCCCAGGAATGCGACTAGATTTTATTTGCGACGCGGGCAGCGCGAAGAGACACAGATGCCGCAGCTTTCAGGCCTTCAGCGCCACACGCCAAACGCGAGACAACCCAGCCGCCGGCTATTTCTGTGATCTACTTCGGGTTCCCCGTCGTTGTCACGACGGCTGTGCAGGGGGCCTTGCTCAGGCTTCGATACGTATGCTTCTGCATCGCATCGAAATAGATGGAATCNNAGGTAGAGCAGCTCAGCTCCGGGGTGGAAGTGGGCTGTAAGCTTTTCCTCCGCTACCGGATGAAAATGAGCCAGGTAGCCGTTGAGCTTGCGTTCGTTCACGCGAAAATCGAGGCTTTCAAAGTGCCATGGAGCCGGAGACGCCTTCGGATCGGACGGGAACATCCGCCGCTCATCCCGCCGCACCAGGGCCACTACGTGGCGCTTGCGAGGATCGGTGAAAAAGTAATCGAGTCCCACGTTGAACACAAGGGCGATGCGAGTCAGTGTTGGCAGAGTTGGCACCAGACGGCCATTCTCGAGCCGCGACAACATCGCGGCAGAAAGACCTGTGTGCTCTGCAAGCTGTGCCAGCCCCATGCTGCGCCGCAATCGCAGTGTACGCAGCTTGTCGGCAATCGCGTAGGGCCGCAGCGAATCCTCAACAACATCCGGATCGGTGACCTTTGCGATCGGCTTCTTCTGCTTCGTGACCATGGTCTTCGGTACTGTCTTTTTAAGCATTTCGGAGCACGATCTCTATTTACCCAAAATCAACTTTTCTTGCGCCGTTGTCAATCTTCCCTTGCAACTGAATTGGCCCTGGCGGACGCCCCATTTCCGGCCAACGATACCCGCGGCTCATCTCGTTCCCGTTTTCAGCGGATGCTAAAGGCTAAACATAAACTCGACATGCCTTTCCGCTTGCCAGCTCAATTGACAGCCCCAACTCCGTATGGAAAAATCAGGATTCTAGAGGCTCGTACGCGCCATCCCCCATAGACCGTTCTCCAAACTGAACGGCAAGTCATCCAACCAAGGCGATAAGCTGCCACAGCCGAACCGACAACCAAACTGCAGAGCCGGCTCACGGCTGTGGAAGAGGGACTCATGCCCGTCTTTGGATCGACCTCTCAATCAAAAGGTGCGGCAGGCGGCTCTATGACTTCCCTGCTCTCATTCTGGCGAAGAGAATTCGGAAGGCCCGAACCGGCCAGAGCTCGCGATCTGGTGATTTTTCCCGTAGGAATTTCTGCCACCGCCGGGCTCATTCTCGGCCTTTGGTCCGCGGCCCACCGTGATTTTCTCGATCCTGCGTTGATCGGCTACTCCATCGGCGTCAATGTTTGCATCCAGATCATCATCCTGCTGGCCGCATTGTTGCTTGCGTTCATCACCCGCCGGAGAATCTGGTCGGGCGTTCTGTTCGCCATCGGACTCTTTTGCTTTCTTTGGATTCCAGATCTAGTCAAGGTTGCGTTGCCGGAGGTTGCTCACTGGGTGGCTTGGTGCTTTGCGGTGGTTGGAGCATACCGAATCGCGCTTTCCGTCAATCGCCATCGGCACAGCCGCCTCGCAGCTTGGATGATTGCTGTACCTGCTCTTGCGGCGCTGTGCGCTTTGTCGTTCGAGCCGTTACGTGAGTTTTCTCAGCTCAGAGCGCTGCCCCCGCCGCCGAACTCGCCCAATGTCCTCATCATCATTGTGGATACATTGCGCGCAGACCACCTGTCACCTTACGGGTATACCCGCGACACGAGCCCAAACCTGGACCATCTGGCGCAACAGGGGGTCCTTTTTGAAAATGCCATTGCCCCGGCATCCTGGACTCTGCCTTCGCATGCCTCTATGCTTACCGGGCTTTACCCACACCAAACTCGAGTCAGGACAGATAAAGATATCCTCTCTGGCAGTATTCCAACCCTGGGCGACACCTTGAGAAAACGCGGCTATCGGACCGCCGCATTTTCCGCCAACTACTTCTTGTTTTGCAGAGACCACGGCTTCATTCACGGCTTTTCCCACTTTGAAGGGTACGAGCAATCCATAGCTGGGATCCTCGCGGAAGTTCCGCTTAGTCAGTTCATCCTTGCAAAACTATCCCAATACACTAGCGGCGATCCGGACGCATTTTTCGGAGTGAAGAACGCTGCAAGCGCAGAAAAGATCGACAAAGATGCACTGGGCTGGATTGAGAAAGGCCACCGCCCCTTCTTTGCCGTGATCAACTACTTTGACCTTCACGCGCCAGCCCTTCCCCCCGAGCCTTACCTGCACATGTACACCACGAGCGCAAAAGCTCGGGAACAAAGTTTGCACTTTCAGGAAGAGTGCACATGGTCCAACGTAGATCCGTCGTGTAATTCGGAACTGCCCCAGGTGCTTTCGGTTTACGACGGCTCCATGCGCTACGTCGATGACAACGTCCAGAAGCTCCTGACCCGGTTAAAACAAGACCACCTGCTCGACAACACGATCCTGGTGTTTACGTCAGACCATGGACAGGAGTTTGGAGAACATGGCATCTACGGCCACGGGAAGTCGCTCTACAGGCGAGAGATTCAGGTTCCGCTGATTGTTTCGATGCCCGGTTTGATTCCAGCATCCGTCCGTATTCCCACGCCCGTCAGTCTCCTCGACATTCCCGCAACGATTCTCGATCTAGTCGCTCCTGACGAGAAGAATGCGCTTCCGGGCCAATCTCTTGCATCGCTTTGGAAATCAAGCCAACCAGTTTCCTCCTGGCCCGAACCCATCTCGGAGCTGGCCAGACTTCATTGGTTCGATAAGACCGCCCCCAACTACAACCGCTCAGCTCGATCGATTGTGACTCCGGAGTGGCACTACATCCGCCAACAGGGCCAGGATCTCTTGTTTGACTGGAAGGCAGACCCAGACGAGGTGCACAATTTGTGCACCGCCCAACCCACCGTGTGCGCCGCATTGAAGGCGCAGATTCAAGCCAATGATGCCAGGCGCTAACAGGTACGCTGAGAATTAGAATTCTTCAGTGTCTGCCCATCGCAGCCGGTGTACCCTCTAATTGCGCTTCCCAGAGCAACATAGTAAGAAATCAAAGGGAGTTTGAATCAACAATGCAAGACCAAACCCAGACCGGTGTGACCGCACAACCCGCCGGGTCATCCGGATCAGGTCCCAGGGCAGGAAGTGCAGCGGGCGGTTGGGTTAACTCCCTGCTTGCACTCTGGCGCAGAGAATTCGGAAGGTCTGAGCCGACCAGGGTTGGAGATCTGGTGGTGCTTCCAATCGGTCTTTCGGCAATCGCCGGACTGATTATGGGTGTTTGGTTCGAAGCCACCCGCAGTTTTCTCGATCCAGCGTTTATTGCATACTCCATCGGCGTCGATGTATTCATTCAGATCGTCATCCTGCTGCTGGCACTGGGTCTCGCGGTAATTACCCGCAGGAGAATCTGGTCGGGCACGCTGTTTGCGATTGCATTCTTCTGGTACCTGCTGATTCCGCTCATGGTTCACCTCATGCTCCCCGGCGCGGATCGCCGTGTCGCCTTGTGCATTGCAGTCCTGGGAGCCTTCCAGATCGCCCGGTCCGTGAATCGCCATGTGCATACCCGGCTGGGCCCATGGATGATTGCCCTGCCGGCTCTTATAGCTCTATGCGCTCTGTCGTTCGGCCGGATCCGCGAGTTCTCCCTGTTGAGTACCACTCCAAAACCGCAAAAAACACCAAATGTCCTCGTCATCATCGTGGATACCCTCCGTGCGGACCACTTGTCGCCTTACGGATACTCGCGCGATACCAGCCCATACCTGGCCCAACTGGCAAAGCAGGGCGTTCTCTTCCAAAATGCAATCGCCCCATCGTCCTGGACACTGCCCTCCCATGCCTCCATGCTCACAGGGCTCTATCCGCATGACACCGGGGTGGAGACCGATATGGAGGATCTCTCCGGCAGTATTCCCAGTCTTGGCGATGCCATGAGGAAACGCGGGTACCGCACCGGAGCCTTCTCAGCCAACTACCAGTTCTTTTCCAGAGACCGTGGCTTCATCCATGGTTTCACGCACTTTGAGGAGTACGAGCAGACCATCGGCGGCATTCTCGAGAAGGTCCCTCTCAGCCGGTTCATCCTCCAGAGACTTTCCAGCCACACCATCGGGGACCCGTTCGCATTCTTCGGCGTGAAGAATGCGGCGGATGCTGCGACGGTCAACGACAATGCGCTGAGTTGGATCCACCGCGGGCGCCTGCCGTTCTTTGTCGTGCTCAACTACTTTGACCTTCACGAGCCCGTTCTTCCTCCTGACCCCTACCTGCACATGTACACGTCGGATGCAAAAGCTCGGAAACAAAGCTTGTATTTCCCGGATGTCTGCTCCTGGTCAGAGGTGGGGGCATCCTGTGATTCCAGGCGGCCGGAGTACCTCGACACATACGACGGATCGATTCGCTATGTGGATCAAAGCGTCCAGAATCTCTTATACCGATTGAAACAGGACGGCCTGCTTGAGAACACGATCGTCGTCTTTACTTCCGACCATGGCCAGGAGTTCGGAGAACATGGCATTTACGGCCACGGAAAATCGCTCTACTGGCGAGAGATCCAGGTTCCGCTGGTCATATGGAACCCCAGATTGATTCCTGCCTCAGCCAGTGTGCCCACGCCCGTCAGCACCACCGACCTACCGGCAACAATTCTGGATTTAGCTTCCCCTAAAAACAAGCAGGGCTTGCCGGGCCGTTCCCTGGCAGATCTTTGGCGCTCAAGTGATCCAGCATCCAGTTGGCCGGCGCCTCTCTCGGAGCTCGCGAAACTTCATTGGCGTACCAAAACCGCTCCCAACTACAACGCTCCGATTGATGCAATCGTGACCCCGGAGTGGCATTACATCCGCCAGGAAGGCAGCGATCTTTTGTTCGACTGGAAAACCGACCCCGAAGAGGCTCACGATTTTTGCGCCACCCAACCCACTGTATGCACCGCATTGCAGGCGAAGCTCCAAAAGGCTGAAGAAAGCCCGCAACAGGCACACTAGGTCCCTGACCGCTTGAAGCTGTTCCAACGATGGGTGCCCCACCCTCGCGACGCTCTTGTTTTTGTCGCTAGGGTGGGAGGCACAGAATCAAACGGTCAAAGAACTAGTCAGTTCAAAATTCCGGAATTAAATGGAGCTGGAACCAACGATGGCTAACCAAACCAGGACTGGCGTCACCGTGTTGCTAACCGGGTTTTCAGGAGCGGGAAAATCAACCATCGCCAGCGCCCTCGTGCAGATGCTGGAAGGGCCGCCTTTTGAGCGCAAGCCTTTCCTCCTCGATGGCGATGTCGTGCGCAAGATGCAATCTGCTGGGCTTGGCTTTTCAAAAGAGGACCGGAACACCCACATTCGCCGCGTCGGGGCCCTGGCCGCGGAACACACCGCCAAGGGGGATTTCGTGGTTTGCGCTGTGATCGCGCCCTACGATGACGTGCGCAAAGAGGTGCGGAGCATGGTGGAGCGCGAGGGCCGCTTTGTTCTGGTTCTCGTGGATACCCCTCTGGACGTTTGCGAACAGCGCGATCCCAAAGGGCTCTACGCCAAGGCTCGCGCCGGCGTGATCCAGCAATTCACTGGGATTTCAGATCCGTATGAGGTACCGACGGATGCTGAACTGGCTGTTGACACAACCAAGACCACCCCGGAACAAGCTGCAGCGAAAATACTTGAGTATTTGGCTGCAAATTGAAATACTTAGGCCAGCCGCCATTACTAAAGTCCTGATGCAGGGCTGGCCGCTGACGCATATAATCGACTCAGGTTTGCGGTATTTGCAGAATGCAAGCGCGTTTTTGCCGTTTTGTTTTCTGATGCCCCTTTTCATTGGTCTTGGTTCGTCGCGATTTCCACCTCAACTTCCCCCAACCGCAAGCGAACCAAAGGAGCGCAGATGCAACCCCACATCATGGCCCTCTTCTATGGCGGTCCCGACCAGATCATTCCCCTGCAAACAGGCTTGGCAGCGCTTGCCGCTCTGGCGCTCATGTTTTGGAACAGGCTGCTAGCCATCTTCCATCGCCTGTTCTCACCCAAGAAGACTGAAGAGCTTGCCTCAGCAGAAGTGGCTGTTCCGGCGAATGGTGACCAAAGCCGTGAGCAACCCTAAGGCTGTAGTCATCGGCCTGGACGGGCTGGAACCTACGATCGTTGAATCGATGCTCGAAGCCGGGCTGCTCCCTAACTTCAAAAAGCTTCGTGAATCCGGCGGCTATAGCCGCCTGCGAACCACCTACCCCGCGCAGACCCCCGTCGCTTGGTCGTCATTTGCCACCGGCGTCAATCCCGGCGGTCATGGCATCTTCGACTTCATCTGCCGCGACCCCCAGAACTACATGCCCGGCATGGCCCTCAGCCGCTTCGAAAAGCCAAAGAGCTTCTTCGGCAGCGCCAAGCTCGTCAATCGCCGCCGCGGCGTTCCCTTCTGGCAGACGCTTGCAAAGCAGGGCGTCCCCAGCACCGTGCTTCGCTGTCCCTGTACCTACCCCCCCGATCCGGGCGAAGGCACCGTCCTCGCCGGTGTCGGCGTGCCCGACATTCGCGGCGGCCAGGGAACCGGCAGCTTCTACACCCGCGATCGCTCCGTCAAAGCCAGGGAGTTTGAACATGTCATCCAGCTCGACGCCGGCAACGAGCTGACCACCCGCCTCATCGGCCCCCGCAACACCAAGACAAACCCCATCAGCGATCTGGTCATCGAACTCAAGGTTCGCATCGACTCAGCCGCCCGCAAGGTCCGTTTCGAGGTCACCGGTTCGCCCGCGGTAGAAGTAGCCGAAGGCAGTTGGAGCTCCTGGGTCAAGGTCCAGTTCAAGATGTCTGCACTCCAGATCATCGGCGGCCAGGTCCGCTTCCATGTTCCGCACATCGCCCCCGACTTTGCGTTCTACGTCTCGCCGATCAACTTCGATCCCGATAATCCCTTCTTTCCCATCTCCGCCCCGCCCGTCTACGCGCAAGAACTCCAGCAGATGATCGGTCCCTACGCCACGCTCGGCATGGCAGAGGACCATACCGGCCTTGAAAACGAGCGCATCGACGAAACCGCCTTCCTCAACCAGTCCTACGGCGTCTTCGACGAGCGCGAGAAGATGATGCTCGCCGAGCTCGACCGCTGCTCCGAAGGCTTTTTCTTCATCCTCTTCGACACGCCCGACCGCATGCAGCACATGCTCTGGCGTTTTCGCGATAAGGACCACCCCCGCTACGAGCCCGACAAGGCCGCCCGCTTTGGCCCCGAGATCGAAGAGATGTACAAGGCCTGCGATCGCGTCGTCGGCAAAGTGCTCGAACGAGTAGACGACAATACCCTCCTCATCGTGCTCTCCGATCACGGCATGGGAACCTTCCGCCGCAGTTTTGACACAAACTCGTGGCTCGTTGAGCAGGGCCTTCTCACGCTCAAGGCCGGCGCCAAGCCCTCACTTGACGTCGACTTCGGCCAGGTCGACTGGTCAAAGAGCTCTGCTTACTGCATGGGCCTCGGCGGCATCTATCTCAACCTGCGCGGCCGCGAGGCGCAGGGCATCGTTGCCCCCGGCGCTGAAGCGGAGCGAGTCTCCAACGCCATCATGTCGGGCCTGCCGCAAGCCATCGATCCAAAAACCCAACTCCACGCCATCGATAGCGTATCGCCGCGCTCGGCCATCTACTCTGGCCCGTTCGCCTCCGAGTCGCCCGACCTGCTCGTCAACTTCAATCCCGGTTTCCGTGTCTCCTGGCAGAGCACCGTCGGACACTTTGCTGGCGAGCTATTTGAAGACAACATGCGCTGCTGGAGCGGCGACCACATCTTCAACCCCGCCGCCATGCCCGGTATCCTGCTCATGAACCGCCCCATCGGCGGCCCAAATCCAGCGAGTCCTAACCCGCACATCATGGACCTTGCTCCCACGATTCTCAAGTTCTTGAACGTCCGTCCCTCCACCCCGCTCGAAGGGACTTCGCTGATCTGATTTTTCGCAGCAGCGATCACCAGCCTGAGGTGGATGTCTGGCTTTGAAAGGGCACGACTTTAGTCGTGCCGCAAATGATCGATAATACGATGGGCTTTAGCCCCTGAGGGACGTATGAAAATCTGTGTTCTCGGTTTTGACTGTGCCGCGCCCGATGTCATCTTCAACGACCCGCGCCTCATCAACATCCGTCGCCTCATGGAAGTCGGCACCTACGGCCGCCTCAAGTCCACAATCCCTCCCATCACCGTCCCCGCGTGGGCCAGCATGACCACCAGCCAGGACCCCGGCTCACTCGGCATCTACGGCTTCCGCAACCGCGCTGACAACGGCTACAGCAATCTCAAGTTCGCCAATTCCGCCTCCATCAAGGCCATGGCCATCTGGGACTACCTCGCCCGCGAAGGCAAGAAGTCGGTCATCATCGGCGTGCCGCCCAACTTCCCGCCGCGCAAGGTGAATGGCGTAAGCATCGGTTGCTTTCTCACCCCCGACACCGCCAAAGACGAGTTCGTCTACCCGCCCGAACTCAAGGCCAAAATCATTGAGGTCGCCGGCGGCGACTACCCCGTCGACGTCGCCAACTTCCGCACCGGAAACAAGGATTGGCTCCGCGACGAAATCTTCGCCATGAGCCGCAAGCAGTGGAAGGTTGTCCATCATCTCCTCGAAAACCAGGAGTGGGACTACTTCCACTTCGTCGACATCGGCATGGACCGCGTCCATCACGGCTTCTGGGACTACTTCGACCCGCGCCACGTCGACTACGTTGCCGGCAACCCCTACGAGCAGGTCATTCCCGACTACTATCTCTGGCTCGACGAGCAGGTCGGCAAGGTCCTCGAAGTCCTCGACGACAACACTGTCCTGCTGCTCGTCTCCGATCACGGCGCACAGCCACTCGATGGCGGCTTCGCCATCAATCAATGGCTCATCGACGAAGGCCTGCTCGTCCTCAACAACCCGCCCCAGGGCGTCGTTCCCTTCGCCAAGCTTGACGTCAACTGGGCCAAGACCAAAGTCTGGTCCGAGGGCGGCTACTACGCCCGCATCTTCTTCAACGTCGAGGGCCGCGAGCCCCAGGGCGCTATCCCCGCCGCGGAGTACGACTCCTTCCGCGCCGCTTTCAAAGCAAAACTGGAAGCCATCACCGACGCGGAAGGCAAGCCGCTCAACTCGCTGGTCTTCCTGCCCGAAGAGATCTACCAGAAGGTGCGCAACGTCGCGCCCGACCTCATCGTTCACCTCGGCGCGCTCAGTTGGCGCTCCATCGGCACCGTTGGCCACCCAACCATCCATCTGCGCGAAAACGACTCGGGCCCCGACGCCTGCAATCATGCCCAGTACGGCATGTTCATTCTCGGCTCGCCCAACCTCCCGCTCACCGGCGAATACGAAGGAGCCAACATCCTCGACATCGCGCCCACCCTAATGGACCTCGCCGGCTACTCCATCCCCGAATCCATGCAAGGCAAATCCCTCGTTGCCGGTATGGAAAAGCGCGACAC
>PMXB01000195.1 GCA_003165935.1 Acidobacteriaceae bacterium
CACGACTAAAGTCGTGCCCTGACTCATGACCACAACTCGGCGGAGTCTTTTCCCATCCGGTTAGATCAGCGCGCCGACCTTTGCCGCGAGGTCGAAGTCCTTTGAGCTGATGCCACCCGCGTCGTGAGTGGTGAGGGCGAGGCGGACCTTGTTGTAGCGGATGTCGATGTCAGGGTGGTGACCGGCAGCTTCGGCCAGTTGAGCCACGCCGTTGACGAACGCAATTGAGCCGAGGAAGTCAGGGAACTGGAAGTGGCGGACCAGCTCGTCCTTTTCGAGGCTCCATCCTGGGATTGAGGCGAGCCTTGATTTGATTTCGTCGGGAGAGAGAGCGGCCATGGGTGGGTCCTCCGTTGGGGTGCGTGAAGCAATTGTCTCAGCAGGAGGGGTGGGCTGGGCGAGCAGTTCTGATCAATTCCGCGCTAGTGTGGTGACTCCGAAGTTCATTGAAGAACAACCGCAGCTCCCCTTCGGCGTCGCTCAGGGCAGGCTTTCGACTCACCACCCGCAAGCTGAAAAACGGTTGGGGCCCCGTTGGCTCAGGATGACAGATAGTTGTGGTGCGAACATTAGACTTGGTGCGAACTTCGGACCCAAAACACTAGCTCATGGGGGGCTTGGCGGCGAGCTCGAAGGTTGAGAAACGCTTGTTTTGACCGGTGATCTCGGAGCGGAGTTCGAGCCATAGCTCGTTGGGGATTTTGAGAAAGACCTCGACGACGCTGGGATCAAACTGGGTACCGGAACAGCGGAGGATCTCTTCGCGGGCGGCATCGAAGCTATTGGCTTTTCGGTAAGGGCGGTCGCTGGTGATGGCATCGAGCGTATCGGCGACGGCAAAGATGCGAGCGCCGATGGGAATTTCCTGCCCCTGCATTCCGCGGGGATAGCCGGTGCCGTCAAAGTGCTCCTGATGGGAGAGGACAATCTCAGCCGACTCTGCCAAGAAGGGGATTTTGCGGAGCATGTGGTAGCCTCGGGCGCAATGCTCACGCATGGTGTCCTGCTCCTCGGGCGTGAGTTTGCCGGCCTTGCGCAGGATGTCGTCAGGGATGGCCATTTTGCCGATGTCGTGCAAGAAGGCACCGCGGGCGATGACCTTGATCTGAGCCGGGTGAACGCCCATTGCGCGGGCGAGAGCAATGGTATATGCGGTGACGCGTTTGGAGTGGCCCTCGGTCTCAGAATCCTTGAGGTCGAGCGCGTCTCCGAGAGCCTCGAGGGTGACGTCGTAGGAGTGCTCGAGGTTTTCCATTGCCTGGCGCAGCATTTCAGTACGCGCGCGGACCACCTGCTCGAGATTCTGCTGGTAGCTGTGACTTTCCTGGAGGGCCTGGCGGTGGTCGAGAGCGCGCTGGACAGTATTGATGAGGTGCTCGCGCTCAAAGGGCTTGAGCAGATAGTCGTAAGCGCCGCGGCGCATGGAGTCAATGGCGACGCTGATGTCGTGGATGGCGGTGACCATGACGACGGGAAGCTGGGGCTGCTGAGCATGAATGCGATCGAGGAGGGTGATGCCGTTGCCATCCTGCATGATGATGTCGGTCAGGACCAGGTCGAAGGCATTGCGCTCAAGGATGTCGAGGCCTTCTCTGCCGCTGGATGCCAACTGGACATCATATCCCTGGCGCTCGAGGGTGGAACCGATCATGGTGCGTACGTGGGGCTCGTCATCAACAACCAGGATGCGCGCGATCTTTTGAGTACGTGCAGCGGCGCCTGCAAGTTTTGCGCGAGGCTGCGATGCGGGTTTCTGCGGGTCCAGGTTTGCGAGTTGCAACGCCAAGGTCTAGCCCTCTCAGCATCTTCGCCACTCATGCTATCAGCGAATAAATCAAACACCAGGGCGGCTTTCGAACTGCTGGCCGATAAATCCAGACAGTTCAACTACGCACCCCTTGCAGCATCGGTTCCAGATGGCTTGTTTGACTTCGCTGAAGCACGAATGCGTCTCACGCAAACGCTTTCAATTTAGAAACAGCACAGGCCTGGCAGCCTCGTATCCATGGCGCCAACCAGAACTCTTCCTTCAATCCGACTCTTCAGAGGGACTGGACGTCGACTTACGCAAATCAAACAAGGGAAAACCAAAACAAATGCTGCCAACCCGGAGTTGCTTTAGGGCAGATTTCGTCTGTGAGTCACTGAAAGCCGTCCCGATTGCAAATAACCCCGGAACCTCTATTGGGAACGGAAGGCGCGGACCTGTCAAGCTGAAACGCAGGCGAAGTAACGAGTTGATATCGGGCGGATGGCATGAGGGAAAGACCGCATAAAACTTGAGCGGAGAACGAACCGATGAAAGATGGGGCGGGGGAAACAGCCTAAAATGTTGATTACATTATAAATAGTGATTTGGATGATGCGGTGGTCCGAGAGAGAGTGTGCAGAACGGGGACGCAGAAAGGCTGGTCGGGGCGCGTATCAATAGAAGGGACTGCCGCGGAAGGCTGCCGGATCGACGGAAGAAGGCGCTCTTGAGGATGATCCAGATACTTGAGGAGTCATTGATCACGATTGCTTTTGTTTTTGTGCCTCTCTGCGGGCTGTGGCCCAGCCCTCTTTTGTGAGCTGGCGAGCGCGGCCGACGGCGAGGGAGCCAGCGGGAACTGTCCTGGTGATGCAGGAGCCCGCGCCGACGTACGAGCCGTCTTCGAGTGTGACCGGGGCGACGAGGGTGGAGTCGCTGCCGACAAAGACGCCTTTGCCTATCTTGGTCATGTGCTTGTGCACACCGTCGTAGTTGCAGGTGATGACGCCAGCACCGATGTTGGTGCCCTCGCCGACTTCGGCATCGCCAAGGTAGGTGAGGTGGTTGGCCTTTGCGCCGGCGCCGAGCTTGACCTTCTTGGTCTCGACAAAGTTGCCAATGTGGGCGTCTTTGCCGATGTCGCTGCCGGGGCGGAGGTGGGCGAAGGGACCGATCTTTGCTCCGTCGGCGACAATGCTGTCGGCAAGGACGCACGACTGGCGAATGAGAACCTGATTGCCGAGGGTGCAGTTTTCGATGACCGAGTAGGAGCGGATGAGGCAGTCGGCGCCGATGATTGTGCGACCGAGGAGCTGGACAAAAGGCTCAATGACGGTGTCGGGTTCGACCTGGACATCGGCGTCGATGACGCAAGTCTCGGGGCGGAAGATGGTGACGCCGGCGGCCATGAGCCGGTTGGCGGTGGCAGCTCGCAGGGTGGCGTCAAGAGCGACGAGCTCGGCTATGGTGTTGGCGCCGAGGACTTCGGAGGTGGTTTCGGCTGCCTGGATGGCGACGACGCGCTCGCCGGCGGCGCGGAGGAGGCCGGCCATGTCGGTGAGGATGACCTCTTTGTTGGCATTGCGGTCATGGAGATGGTCGAGATGGGCCAGAAGGGGCGCGGTGCGGAAGACGTAGATGCCGGAGTTGACTTCGTGAATATCCTCCTGGGCAAGGGTGAGGGCTTTTTGTTCGACGATGGCGTCGACGTCGGGCTTGGAGTGGGGGTGGCGAATGATGCGGCCATAGCCGGTGGGGTCGTCGGCAAAGGCGGTGAGGATGGTCATGGCTGCACGCTGCGAACGATGGAACTGCCAGAGGGTCTCGATGGTTTCGGGACGGATGAGCGGCACGTCACCGGAAAGGACAAGGATGTTGTCGTAGGCGGCGATAGCTTCGCGAGCGCATTGGATGGCATGGCCGGTGCCGCGCTGCTCGGGTTGATCGACAAAGCGAATGCCGGTGGCAGCGACGGCTGATTTGACGCGATCGGTCTGATGGCCGACGACGGCGTAGATATCTTCAGGCTTAGCGACGCGGCCCGCGGCGGCGATGACATGGCTGAGCAAGGGCTTGCCGCCGATCTCGTGAAGGACCTTGGGGCGGCGGGACTTGAGGCGGGTTCCCTTGCCGGCTGCCATGATGACGACGGCGAGGGTTGAGGGCGATTCGATTTCGTTACTTTCCATGAAGGGACTCCGGCTCGGGCTTCTGGAATCCCACCCTTGAATCAAAAAGCGATTCGAGGATGGGGCACCCGGCGTTCGAATAAAGATTACAAGAAGCGGGTCCTTGGACTCAGCTACGCTCGGGGCTGGATGACATCGTTAATTGGAGGGCGACCGGCTTCTGGAATCCCACCCTTGAATCAAAACGCGATTCAAGGATGGGGCACCCGGCACAAATCTGATTTACGTTTCACCGGTCTATTGCAGGGGCTAAAGCCCGTTCATTTTGTTGGCCTTATCGGCACGACTGAAGTCGTGCCCTGATACAGTGCGAGGTCGATCAGGAGTCCTTTAAGGGGTCGCTCCGGGAATGGCGATGTCGATGGGACGAACCGGTCCGAGCTTCAACGCTTCGAGACCGGGCTTGATCTCGGATTCGTTGCCGACAACGAGGACTCCCATCTTTCCGGGCTGAACGTATTTAAGGGCAACGCGATTGACGTCGGCGAGGGTCACATCTTCAAGAGCCTTGTGGTAGGTCTCGAGATAGTCAGCAGGGTAGCTGTAGAACTCGAGCTCCTCGCGAGCCTGGAGGACCTTTTCGCGCGTGTCGTAGCGGAAGAGGAATGAGTTGAGGATGTTGTCTTTTGCGCGCTCCAGCTCGTCTTGAGTAACCGGGTGCGTCGTCATACTTTCAAGGACATCCAATGCAGCCTTGGTTGCCTGGACCGTCGTTGAGCTCTTGGTGAGAACTTCGACGCGAAACTCGCCGGGATGGTCCCAGTCGGAGCCGAGACCGCCGCCGACTGCATAGGCGAGGCCGAGACGTGTTCGCACTTCCTGAAAGAGGCGGCTTGCGAAGCCGTCTCCGAGGACTCCATTCATGACTTCGACTGCCGGAACATCGGGATTGCGGCGGTCGATGCCAGCGCCGACGATCTGGATGTTCGATTGGTTGACGTCAGTTTTGTCGATGAAGGATACGGTGTGAGCGGGGACGGGAAATACGTCGTGGCGGGGGGGAGCGGGGTTGGCAGGGGGCAGACCTTCAAAGGTTGCGCGGAGCTTTGCCTCCATGGCGGCAGGATCGAAGTCGCCGCTGACGCCGATGATCAACTTTCCGCCAATGGTGCGGTCATGCCAGGCCTTGAGATCGTCGATGGTGACTGCGCCGATGGTGGCGAGTTCTGGCTGGAGGGTGTACGGGCTATGCGGGCCATAGATCAGCCTGGACGCTTCCCGGTCGGCGATCTGTCCTTCGTCGTCGTTGCGGCGAACGATGCCGGCAGCCTGCTGCTGCTGGGCGAGGACGAGCTTTTCGTGTTTGAAGCTGGGATGAAAGAGCAGATCCATCGCCAGGGCGTAGACCTGGTCTGAATCGCCCTTGAGCGAGTCCCAGGAAAGTGCGGTTGAATCCTCGTCGGCCGCGGTTTCAATGTGGGCCGCTTTGGCCTCAAGGAGGTCGTCCATCGCATCGCCGTCCATTTTGGCGGTGCCGCTGGTGCGCCATGCCTGGCCATAGATGCCAGTGAGCCCGGCCTTGGCGGGCTGTTCGTCTCGAGAGCCGCCGGGGATGAGAACCGAGCCATAGATGAAGGGGAGCTCGTGGTCTTCCTGGAGGAAGATAACAATGCCATTCTTCAACTCAATGCGTTTGGGCTGTTGAGGCTTGAAGTCGTGGAGTTTTGGGATGGGGATCTTTTCCCAGGGTTTTTGCTGCTGGGAGAAGAGGGCGGGAGGTGCGATGAGAGAAGCGAAGAAGGTGATTGCGAAAATGGCTTTGAAAATGCCCGTTCCCTCAGGGGCTAAGGAGGCTGGGGAAAAAAGGCCAATTTCGCGGCGTGTTTCGAGAACCCCTCCCTCAGGGGCTAAAGCCCGACTCATTTTGTTAGCGTTATCGGCACGACTGAAGTCGTGCCCTGTTACAAAACTGTTTGCAGCATGGCCAGAGTCGTGCCCTGTTACAAAACTGTTTGCCGCATGGCCAGAGTCGTGCCCTGACAATGCAGAGCCTTCGAAGAGTTTTGCTGCGAGGATTTCGGAGGTGGAATTCGCGTGGGGCCAGCTCATTGCGCACCTCCCTTGGCCGCTGCCGGGGCCTGTTTGGGAGCTTCGGTCTCAATGGATGCGCTGGTTCGATTGCTGGGAATAAATATCCGGTTGGCAACGCGGCGGATATCAGCCTTGGTAACCTTGTCGACCTTGTCGAGCTGGAGGAAGAGTTCACGCCAATCGCCGTAGCGGGTTTGGTACTCGGCCAGATCGTTGGCCAGGCCCTGGTTGTCGGCAAGGCCGCGGAGCAGGTCGGCGCGGGTGCGCGTCTTGAACATCGCGAGCTCCTCGTCGGTGACGTCGGTGGTCTTCAACTTTTCGATCTCCTGACGGATCGCATCTCGGATCTCCCGCGGTGAGTGTCCGGGGTTTGGCACTGCGAAGAAGACAAACATGCTGGGGTATTTGTCTCCGGGGTAGGGGCTGACGCCTTCGGCTTCGGCGGCAATCTGCTTGTCGCGGACGAGGCTGCGATAGAGGCGCGAGACGCGGCCGTTGGAGAGGATGTCGCTGATGGCGTCGTAGACCGCGTTGTCAGGATCGCGATAGTCAGGCCGATGGTAGCCCTCCATATAGATGGGCTGGGTGGGATCGCGAATGATGACAGACTTCTCGGCGAACTGGGTTGGCTCGACCGTGGTCATCTCTTCTGGTTTAGCTCCGCCGGGCACGCGGCTGAAGTACTTCTCGAGCATGGGAAGCGCCTGAGAGGCGTTGACGTCGCCGACGACCGCAACCACGATATTCGCGCCGATGTAGTACTTCTTGTGGAACGCCATGGCCTCGGTTGCGCTGATCTGACTGACCTCACTGGGCCATCCGACACCGCTGCGNNCGGCCCTCGGGGTTGGAGTCGGTGCGCATGCGGCGCTCTTCGATGACGACATCCCGCTCCTTGTAGAACTCGCGCGGAACAGTGTCGGAAAGTCGGCTGGACTCGAGATATGCCCAGAGCTCCAGCCGGTTTTCAGGCATTGACCAGTAGAAACTTGTCTCATCGAGGCCGGTTCCGGCGTTGAGGTCATGGGCGCCGTTGCGCTCGGCAATATCGGTGAACTGGTTGGGAATGACGTACTTGTGGGCTTCTTTCTGGGCTTGAAGGAACGCCTCTTTCAGCTCTTTGAGCTTGTTTTCGTCGCGGCCGACGAACTTGAGGTATTCGGCTTCGTAGGCGTCGTTGGCGGCTTCAACCTTAGCGAGGGCTATTTTCTCGGCGGCGTAGTTGGTGGTACCGATCTCGCTTGTTCCCTTGAAAGCGAGGTGCTCAAACATGTGAGCGAGGCCGCTTTGGCCAGATGGGTCGTTGACGTCTCCGGCATCGACAAAGGTGGTGTAACTGAAGACGGGAGCCTCAGGCCGCTCGCAGATGATGAGCGTAAGCCCGTTGGGGAGGACTTTGGTGGTGATCTTCTGCTCAAAGCTCTTCAGGTCCTGGGCGCGTGCGGAGGCAAGAGCCATGACCGCGGCGGTGAGGAAAATGGCCGCCGTTCGCAGGTTTCGTTGCATTGAATCTCCTTGTACGGGTCTCGCAGATTGCGCGATGCGCACAACTCCAAGCTAGTGCCCTCGGCCAAGACGGGTCAAACGGGGGCCTGTAGCGAGCGGCTTGGGTTGGGCGGTGCAAAATGCTTTCCCGGTTTGCGAGATTTGCCGCGTCTTCCGAGCCGAGATGGAGGAATCCGTTGCAGAAAAATGTTCGCGCATGGATATTTGATTGATAGTCTTGAGGCTCAATGGACGAAAAACAACGAGTGCGAGGGCGACTGACGCCGTTATGGCGGGCCATTGTGGAGGTGGCGTTTATTGTTTTTCTGTTCTACTCGAACCTGCTGATGGGGGAGTTCACGCGGTCGAATGGACAGGGGAAGAGCCTGTGGTTCGCGATGGTCGATGTGTTTACGGGCACGAACCTCGCGATCGCGCTGGTGTCGGCGTTGATTGGGTACGTGGTGTTTGAGTTTCTGAGGAAGAAGCTCTAGGGGCCCCATGCACGAGTGGCGATTTCATTGAGCAAAGATTTGCAGGGTCTGAACAGCTTGCTGAAAAAGTCCGAACGAAAAGCAAATCCGACGAAGGATGGATTAGCAGGGGCCAAACAGGTTGCGGAAAAAGGCATACATGGAGGCTCAATTCTTGAAAAACATCCCTCGGGGGCTAAAGCCCCTTTCATTTTATTGGCATTTTCGGCACGGCTGAAGCCGTGCCCTGATACAAAGCCGCACGCTGTGAGTTTTTCCGCAAGCTGTAAAGCCCCTTTCATTTTATTGGCATTTTCGGCACGGCTGAAGCCGTGCCCTGATACAAAGCCGCACGGCTGAGTTTTTTCGCAAGCTGTAAAGCCCGGTTCCGAAGGCTTTGTGCGGGGGTTAAAGCCCCCGTCTCCCTCGGCATTGCCCTTTCCGCAACTGGCGAAGTCATGCTTCTGCAAGGCCCGGAGACGAAGGGCAACCGCAGATCCTTCGACTTCGCTCAAGATGACAGCGGCGAATGTGCGCGCAGTTTCGCGGGCGCGGAAAATCTGCAAGAATGGAATCATCATGACAGTGACCGCACCCGCAAAGGTATTTGCCGACAGGATCGGCCGGATTGAAGTGTCCGCAACGATGGCCGTGGCCGCAGAGGCCGCGAAACTGCGCGCGCAGGGCGCGAACCTGGTGGATTTTGGGGCCGGGGAGCCGCACTTTCCGACTCCGCGACACATCAAGGACGCGGCGATTGCGGCGATTGAGGCGAACTTCACGCGGTACACCGTGGTGCCGGGCATTCCTGATGTGCGGAAGGCGATTGTGGAGCGGCACGCGTGCGACTTTGGGTCGGACTATGGGCTGGACGAGGCGATCTTTACGACCGGCGAGAAGCATGCGCTGTTTAACGCGGTGCAGATCCTGGTGGAACATGGCGACGAGGTGATCTTGCCGGTTCCTTATTGGGTGAGCTTCAAGGACATCATCCAGTACGCGGGCGGCACAGTGGTGTACGTGGAGACGCAGGAGGCGGAGAATTTTCGCATTACGGCGGACGCGATTGAGAAGGCGATTACGCCGAAGACGAAGGCGATTATTTTGAATTCGCCGTCGAACCCGGCGGGGAACGTGGTGAGCGCGGCGGACCTGGAGCGGATTGTTCACCTGGCGCATGAGCGGGGGATTTATCTGCTTTTGGACGAGTGCTATGTGTATCTGAACTATGCGGGGAAGGCGGTTTCGGCGGGGTCGTTTACGTGGGCGAAGGAGCACATGGTGGTGCTTGGATCGCTGTCGAAGACGTATGCGATGACGGGATGGCGGGCGGGGTTTGCGCTGGCGCCAAAGGCGATTGTGGCGAACCTGAGCAAGCTGCAGTCGCAGCAGACATCGAATGCGACGAGCATTGTGCAGAAGGCTTCGATTGCGGCGCTGGCGGGGTCGCAGGAGTGCGTGAGCGAGTTCAGGGCGGAGTTTATTGAATTGCGCGATTACATGCTTTCGAAGGTGACGGCGATTCCGGGGGTGACGTGCACGAAGCCGGAGGGCGCGTTCTATGTGTATCCGAACATAGGGTCGTTTATCGGGAAGGGCGGGATCAAGTCGGCGACGGACCTGGCGACGAAGCTGCTGCATGAGGCGCACGTGGTTGTGGTGCCGGGCGAGGCGTTTGGGACGGCGGAGCACATTCGGATTTCGTATCCGGTGACCAAGCAGAACATNNGTGGTCCTAGTCGGGTAGGATGGCTGTTCGATGCCCAAGTCAATCGATTTTCGACCAGTCATACTCGCCGGCGGAAGCGGAACGCGCTTCTGGCCACGTTCGCGGCGCGCACGCGCCAAGCAGGTGCTCGCGCT
>PMXB01000376.1 GCA_003165935.1 Acidobacteriaceae bacterium
GATCGGCGGTGCGGCTGGATGCGGTGAATGGATTGACGTTGACGTCGGCGAACGGCGGGAGGATTGAAGCTCCGAAGGGGACGCTTGATTTCAACGAGAAGAACCAGCCTCAGCATGGGCGCATGGACGGCGGGGTGAAGATGTCTTCGGAGCGGCAGGTTGCGAACGGAGGCGGGGAGCAGAAGACGCAGGGAAGCGCGCCGACTTTGGAGGTTGAATTCAACAAGGCGGGAGAGCTTGAGCGAGCACATCTTGAACGCGGCGTGGAGATGGCGAGCGAGGAGACAAGCGGGCAGGGAGCGGACAGAATTGAGGCGCACAGGACCTGGAAGTCGCCGGTGGTGGATTTGGTGTTTCGTAAGGCAGGGCAGAGCCAGAAGGACAAGGGTGGGCAGGCCCTCAAAGTCCGACAGGTCCCCCCGGGGGGGCAGGAACAAAGCGCCCGGCTGGAGCCGGAGACGATTACCGGGACCGGCGGCGTGGTGGTGACGAGCGAGAACCGCAAGGGAGCGGCTGCGGCTGTGCCCTCCAGCCTGGCGGCGGACACGGTGAAGGGGTTCTTCGGGCCGGAATCGCAGCTCGCGGCGATGACAGGGACGGGTCATGCGCGGGTGGAGGAGACGACGGCCGCCGGTGCGAGACAGATCTCGACCGGGGACCGGTTGGAGGCACGATTCAAGAGCGCGGGGTCTCCCACCCTAGCGGCAAAAACAGAGACGCCGCGAGGGTGGGGCACCCAAGGGGTGGGAACGAACGGGCAGGCCGGTGCTGGGCAGGTGGAGTCGGCGGTGCTTGACGGGCATGTGGTGATGGTGCAGGAGCCGGCGAAGGGTAAGGCGCAGGGAGGCGGTGCGATGCGGGCGACGGCGGCGCGAGCGGAGTATGAGGGCGCGGGCGACTGGCTGCATCTGACGGGGAGCCCGCACGTGGTGGATGCAACGCTGGACGTGACCGCGGATCGGATGGATGTGTCACGGCAGACAGGCGATGCGTTTGGGCATGGGCACGTGAAGGCGACGTGGCTGGGTGGTGGGCAAACGGGAAATTTGCAGGCGGGGGGCGCGGGAAAGAGTGCGGGGTCTCCCACCCTAGCGGCGGGGCCGGGAAGCGTGGGATTGGGCGGACAGGGTCCGGCGCACGTAATCGCTTCCGAGGCACATTTGCAGCGGACGGCGGGCGCAGCGGGGGGTACAGGGACGAGCGTGGTGATCTTCACAGGCCATGCGCGGCTGTGGCAGGATGCGAACTCTGTGTCGGGGCCGACGATTGTGCTGGACCGGGAGAGGGAGACGCTGGTGGCTCGGAGCGGGGACGCGAGCGAGCCGGTGGAGGTGGTGCTGTTGAGCGCGACAGGCGTATCCGGAGGGAAGATTTCGCGACCGGGTGCGGGCAAGGCCACTAAGCCGACGGGTTCATCGGTGATCCAGGTTTTTGGTGGGGATTTGAAATATTCGGACGCGGAACGCAAGGCAGTGATGAAGGGCGGCGCGCTGGGGGTGGTGACGGCGGAGACTGGGACAGCGAGTTCGACGTCCAACGAGGTAGAGTTGGTGCTGCTGGCGCCGGGGAATCATGCGGGCAAGGACGGAGGCGCAGGACAGGTGGACCGGATGACGGCACGCGGTCAGGTAGTGGTGAAATCGGAAGGCAGGCGCGGAACAGGTGAGGAACTGGTGTACACAAGCGAGAGCGGGGAGTATGTGTTGACAGGGACCGGGGCGATGCCGCCCCGGATGACCGACCCGGCGCGCGGGAATGTCACGGGCGAGGCTTTGATCTTCAATAGCCGCGATGATAGTGTGAGCATCGAAGGCGGCGGGCGCAGAACGACGACCGAGACGACGGCACCGAAGTGACGCGAGCGGGCAATCGCATTTGAAGGAGCTTAGGTTGGGATTCTGAACAAGCGCTGCTTGCGAGTGACTGAAAGGGTCGATAGAGAGGCCACAGGCGGCTCGAAATGTGGCAGGGGCTAAAGCCCGNNGAAGTCGTGCCCTGATACAAATCTCGCTTCGATGGAGAATTTACGGCAGCCTGAGACGTTTGCCAGCGGTGAAAGTTGAAATGAGATTGCACTGAGTGAAAAGGGAAGCGAGTACAGAGAGTCGGATGGAAACACTGAAGGCCGAAGGACTCGGCAAGAGCTACAAGGGACGGCAGGTGGTGCGGGGCGTGGACCTGCGCATCTCGCGCGGTGAAGTCGTGGGCCTGCTTGGACCGAACGGCGCAGGCAAGACGACGAGCTTTTACATGATTGTGGGGCTGGTGCCGCCGGAGACCGGGCGTGTGATGGTGGACGAGACAGACATCACGCACGTGCCGATGTACTTGCGGGCGAGAAACTACGGGATCAGTTATCTGCCGCAGGAGCCGTCGGTATTTCGCAAGCTGACGGTGGAGGAGAATATTTTGGCGGTGCTGGAGGCGCAGCCGCTGGGGAATCGGGAGCGGCGGACGCGGACGGAGCAACTGATCCACCAGTTGAATCTCGGTCACATTCGGACGACGCGGGGCTATGCGCTTTCAGGCGGGGAACGGCGACGGGTGGAGATTGCCCGGTCGCTGTGCATTCAGCCGAAGTTCATATTGCTGGATGAGCCATTCAGCGGGATCGATCCGATTGCGGTTTTGGAGCTGCAGAAGATTATTTTCGAACTGAAGGCGAGCGGGATTGGGGTGTTGATAACCGACCACAACGTGCGCGAAACACTGAGTGTGACGGATAGAGCGTACATTATTGCAGAGGGGCGAATCTTCTTCGCGGGCACGCCGCAGGAGCTGGGCAACAACGTGGATGTGCGGCGGCTCTATCTGGGCGAAGGCTTTTCGCTTTCTTAGCGTGAGGGGCATGTTTGACGCAGGCGCAGGAGAGCCAGAAGCCTGCTTGATCTTGTTTGGGAACCTGCGGAATTACATCCCACCCTTTCCGCAAAGACGCGAAAAGGATGGGGCACGCAGGGCAGCGGCGAGGACGGGACGGGCGAGATAATAGAGAGACGACGACTGTTCGCGATTGTCAATGTGACGAAGGTCGCGGTCCGGTTATGTGATTCCTGGGACAGAATCCGGAGTTGCACAGTACCTAATCTGGGACGGTGCACTTGAAGCGGGGAGATTTGCCGCTTATGCTTTTTCTCACACGATTACACTTGCATTGAGTCCAAACGGGAAGATTCCCAACCATGGCGCTGCTTCAACCACGAATGAGTTTGAAAGTCTCGCAACGCCAGGTCCTGACTCCAGGCCTGATGCAGATGGTGAGCGTTCTNNGCGGAGATGGTGGAGAACCCGGTTCTTGAGGAGATTGACGAGACCGTTCCGATGCTGGATGAAGTGGCGGCGCGGCAGGAACGCGCAGAACGGGAGGAGCGTCTGGGGCTTTTGGAGCACTCGGAGCCCGGCACCCAGGAAGTTGCGACAGCGAGCAAGGACTCATTCGAGGAAGTGGACTTTGGATCGTACTTCCAGGATTANNTGTCCGATCACCTGGCGTGGCAACTGGGATCTCTGAAGCTGGAACCGCGTCTTCACGAGGCCGTGGAGTACGTGATCGGGAACCTGGATGAGGATGGGTATCTTTCGGCGAGCGAAGATGAACTGGCGGCTGCGTTAAGCCATCCGGGGGGAGCCGTGAATGGAAACGGCAGTGCGACACCGGCGACGGCGGAAGCGCTTGAGGCGATGCGAGCGGCGATCGACCTGGTGCAACATCTTGATCCGGCGGGGGTGGGAGCGCGTAATCTGCGCGAGTGCCTGCTGATTCAGATTGGGGCACAGCAGGAGGAGTTCCGGCATCTTTATTTGAAGCGTCCCATCGAGGCGAACAAAGTTACGGGCGGGCATGCGGTTGGGGATGCGGTTTGGGATGCGGCAGGGGACGAGGAGCCGGAGACGGAAGATGAACCACATGGCCGCTTCAAGGTGGAGGCGGAAGCACGGGTAGAGGAACGGCGGCGGAGCATGGAAGTGGCCGCGCTGATTGTGGAGCAGCATCTGCAGCTTCTGCAGAAACGGGATGTGAAGGACCTGGCGCGAGCGGCGCAGATTACGGTGACGGAGGCTCATTCGGGGGTGGAGTTTATCCGGACGCTTGATCCACGGCCGGGACGGCAGTACAACCGGGAGCAGACGCGGCTGATCGAGCCGGACGTGGTGTTTGTGAAGCGTGGCGGGGAGTGGGCGGTGTCAATGAACGAAGAGGATCTGCCCAGCCTTCGCTTAAGCTCGCGCTACCGGCGCATGCTGACGGCAGAGAACACCGATAAGGAAGTAAAAGACTACGTGAAGGAGCGGTTCCGGTCGGCGATGCAACTGATGCGGAACATTGCGCAGCGGAAGAGCACGATTCTGCGGACGTGCGAAGTGATTGTGCGTCGGCAGGGGGAGTTTCTGGAACTTGGCGTAGAAGCGCTTCGGCCGATGATGATCAAGGAAGTGGCGGAGGAGATTGGGGTTCATCCTTCGACTGTGAGCCGGGCAGTAGCGAACAAGTACGCGCACACACCGCAGGGCGTGATCGAGCTGCGATTCTTCTTCTCAGAGGGATCGAGCGGCCCGGAGGGCGCGGATACGCCGCTGCTGGTGCTGAAGCGGAAGGTAAGGAAGCTGATCGAGGAAGAAGATGTGAAGCACCCGCTCACGGATGACCAACTGGCGGCGATGCTGCAGGCGCAGGGGATTCAGTTGACGCGGCGGACGGTGGCGAAATACCGAGAAGACCTGGGAATTCCGTCGACGCATCAGAGGCGGCGAAGGGACGGGTAGGGAAAGTTCACAGTTCAAAGTTCGCAGTTCATAGTTGTTGTGACCATGATGCTCCGAGGTTCGCTGATGTGATTTCGAAGGTTCCCGAAGTGACTCGAGATTTGACGGTTACAACTGAGCGAGAACTGACAACCGACGATCGTTGCTTTAGAATCCGAAGTTCCTCAGCCGGTGTCTGGTCTGGGGGGAGAAGAGCGGAGGCTGACCATGGAAGTGGAGTTGACCGCGAGACAAGGCAAGATCTCCAAGGCGTTGCAGGCTCAGGCCGCGGAGGGGATGGAACGACTGGCGCGCATTCTGGGCAAGACGGCGCGGGTGAGCATAAAAATGAGCGCGCAGCGGCATCTGCAGATTGCAGAGCTGGCAGTGCATGTGCGGCAGCAGACATTTGCAGCCACGGGGAAAGCAGATACAGCGGATGCAGCGCTGAAAGAGGCATTTGAACATGCAGAGAACCAGGCACGGCGTTACCGCGACCGGCGGATGGAGATCAAGCGCCTGCCGGCGGAAGAGAAAGTTATGACGGCGCCGCCCGTGGCACGACCGAAGGCGCGCCCCCCGCAGCCGAGCGAAGATGGAGATGGCCAGACGACAAAGGCGAAGGCGCGGACGTCGATTGCGGTGCACTCGTTTCCAAACAAGCCAACGGTGATGGAGCCTCACATCCTGAAGAGCCGAGAAGCGATTGCGGTGAAGCCGATGACGATTGAAGAGGCGGTGAAGGAAGCGGAGTTCCGGGATCGGGACCTGTTGATTTTTCGTAACGCCGCCGGGGAGATGTTTGTGCTGCATCGGCGGAGGGATGGGCAGATGGAACTGGTGGAGATTTCCTGAGAAGATGCTTTGCGAGCGGGAAAGTTGCCTACATGCGGGGAAAGTCGCAGAAGCGAAAGGACCTTTGTAGCAGGCGATACCCGGTTTAGGGGATGGAGGGAAGGGCGTGCGCCGCATAGGCTTTTGGTATGCACACGCCCTTCTGGAAGCCGGCAATGCCCCCTGAAATCAATCAGGTGGAAGAGGGGGCACAGGAGCCCTCTGGAGACGAGACAAGGCACTCGTCAGGCGCAAGACCGGCGGAAGCGGCCAGGCTGAACCTTACAGAGAACTCAGATTCGCAGCAGCAGCAGGAGATCCTGGATGCGCTTCCGGTGCTTGTGTTTCTGGAGCGCGCGGGCAAGGTGGTGTATGCGAATGCGGAGGCGCGCAACCTGCTGGGTCACACGGAGGGGGATTGGGTGACGCGGCCGGTGGAAGAAGTGCTTTGGGGATTGTTTCCTGGCACTGCCGAGCCACTGACGCAACTGATTGGGACCAGAAAAGGCAGCCCCTTCCACGCGACGGTTCCGGCGCGGAGCGGCCGGCTTCTGCCGGTGGAAGGCACGTATAGCCTGCTGAATGCGGAATTACGTGAGAGCGTGATTGTGGCGCATCCGAGCGGGCGAGAACGAGCCCCGAAGTCGCGGCTGATGGAAGACGTGCTGGCGAGCATTCCGGAGGCGGTGGTGATTGTGCATGGGAGCCATGTGCTCTACACCAACCCGGCGTTTACCGAGATGTTTGGGTTTACCGGAGAAGAAGCGAGCGGGGAAAGCCTGACGGAGCTGATTGTGCCGGAGACGCGGCGGCATGAAGTGGCGATGTTTGAAAAACAAGTGGACATCGAAGGGCGTTTGGCGACTGAGACGGTGCGGATGAACAAGGCCGGGGAGTTGCTGGATGTTTCCCTGGTTTCGGGACCGCTGCGCGTGGATGGCGGGAAGGTTGGCTACGTGCTGAGCTTCCGCGACATCAGCGAGCGGAAGGAGCGAGAGAAGAAGGTCAGCCATGACGCGCTTTACGACGTGCTGACCGGGCTGCCGAATCGGTCGCTGTTCATGGACCGACTGGGATTTGCGCTGGTGCGCACGTCGCGACGAAAGGACCAGAGCTGCGGCGTTCTGCTGGTGGATGTGGACCGGTTCAAGGAGATTCGAGAGGCTCTGGGCGAAGCCGCGGCAGAGGGACTCTTGCTGGCGGTAGCGGAGCGGCTCAGGGCGGCGCTGCGGCCTCAGGACTCGGTCTCGCGCGTTGGCGCAGATGACTTCGCGATCCTGGTGGAGAACATTCTGGAGCCGGGGGACCTGGAGATTGTGGCGAGCCGAGTGCTTCAGGAGATTGAACGGCCGTACGAGATATTTGGAAACCTGGTGAAGGCGAGCGCAAGTGTGGGCGTGGCGATGGCGGGCGCAGAGCACGCGACAGCCGAATTTCTGATGCGGGATGCGGACTTTGCGCTGGCTCGTGCTCGGCAGGAGGGCGGCGGGGGATTTGAGATTTTTGACAAGAACCTGGAGCCGCCGGCGAAGACGAAGCGTGAGCCGGAGCGCGAGTTGCGGCGGGTGATGGAGAAGCGGCAGTTTGAGATCTGGTACCAGCCGATCTACCGGCTGGCGAGCGGCAAGCTGGAAGGGTTTGAGTCACTGTTGCGGCTGCGGCGGTCGGATGGTTCGGTAGAGAGCTTTCGCGAGATGCTCTCGGTGGCTGAGGCAACGGGATTGTCGATCTCGCTGGGACGTGAGACGCTTCACACGGTGTGCAGGCAACTGCGGATGTGGAACGAGGGGCACCAGCATGATGGACTGACGCTGACTGTAAATGCGACGCATCGGCAGTTCTACCATCCAGAGCTTATCGAGCAGATTATCAAAGCGCTGGCGGCGTATCCGGTGGATCCGTCGAAGCTGATTTTTGAAGTTGCAGAGACGACACTGAACGAGAACATGGATGCGGCCCTGGGGATATTGGAGCGGATAGCGGCGCTGAATGTGCGGCTGGCGGTGGACAACTTTGGCGAAAGCCTTGCGCCGATGAACTACCTGGTGCGGCTGCCGATAGAGATGGTGAAGATGGCGCCGCGACTGACGGCAGCGGCGACCTCCGACGATCCCTCGCGGGCTGTCGCTCAATCGATTATTGGGTTGGGTCATTCGCTTGGCGTGCAGGTGGTGGCGCAGGGGATTGAAACGAATGAGCAACTGGAGGCGTTGTGCCGAATGGGGTGCGAATTCGGGCAGGGACATCTGCTGTCGTATGCGCTGGAACCGGCGCGGGCTACCCAGTTGGCTGGGCGCGGATATTGGGCGATTGCAGCGGGTGCCTGAAGAGGGCAGTTCGGTGTAGGATGTGCTCATGAAGCCAGCAAAACCGAAGGCCAAGACGCGGAAAGTTGCGCGCCCGGTGGCCCATTCCAAAGCGGAAAAAGAACTGGTGATCGTGACCGGAATCTCCGGCGCGGGCAAAGCCTCGGCGCTGAAGGCGTTTGAGGATCTGGGCTTTCATGCGGTGGATAACCTGCCGCTGGGGATGCTGGCGGACTTTGCGCGGCTTATCTGCAAATCGGCTGAAGTGGAGCGGGCGGCGATCGTGGTGGACGTGCGCGAGGGAGCGACGCTCGACCGGCTGCCGGATATTTTGAAGGACGTAAGGAAGCTGCTGCCGACGCGGGTGGTGTTTCTGGATGCGCAAGATGCGGTGCTGGTGCGGCGGTACTCTGAGACGCGCAGGCCGCATCCGTTGCGGAGGTCGGAGACGGTGTCGCGGTCGATTGTGGAGGAGCGGCAACTGCTGGATCCGATTCGCAATGTGGCGGACACGCTGATCGATACTTCGAATTTCAATGTGCATGAGCTGCGGGCGCACATCCAGAGCCGGTTTGGCGAAGAGGAGCGCAAGCCGCAATTGCTGGTGTCGTGTCTGAGCTTTGGCTTCAAGAACGGCGTGCCGCTGGACGCGGACATTGTGTTCGATGTGAGGTTTTTGCCGAATCCGCATTTTGTGCCGGAGTTTCGCAAGCGGACGGGCAAGGATCCGAAGGTTGCTGCTTATATCCGGAGCTTTCCGCAGACGGAGGAGTTTCTGGAGCGGGTCTCAGAGCTGATGCTCTACCTGCTTCCGCATTACGTGGAAGAGGGTAAGAGCTACCTGACGGTGGCATTTGGGTGCACGGGCGGGCAGCACCGAAGCGTGATGATGGCGGAGGAAGTGCGCAGGCGGCTGAAAAAGGCTGGTTACCAGGTGAAGACGGCGCACAGAGATATTCCGAGGGAGCCGAAGTAACAGGGTCCAGGGGTCAGGGGTCAGGGTCGGGCGGGATTCACAGAGAGATCATCAAGCCAACGGGTGAGGGCTGCTGAGCGCTGCGCTGCGAAGGCGGGGTCTTGTGCGTTGAGTGAGAGAAGGGTCTTGGGCGCGGTGATTTGGGTGAGGGGCTTCGGGGCGGCGGAAGGCAGATTTTCAATCCAGAGCGAGGGGATGTGCAGGGTTGAGGAGGCGGCTTCGGAGTCGTAGCGGTCGCGGACGAGCAGGTGGGCGGGGACGAGCGCGGCGCGGGGATCGTTGAAGACGGCATTCATGGGGGTGGCGAGAGGTCGGTCGAGGATCACTCCGGCGAGATCAGGATGGGCGGCGGCAAATTCGAGGGCCAGGTTTGCACCGAGGGCGTTGCCTTCGAGGAGAATCGTGTTTGGGGGTAGATGGCGGGTTTGGGTGAAGTAGGTGAGGGCGGATTCAGTGTCTGCAAGCCAGCGCGCTTCGCTGGGGTGTTGAAACTGGCTTTGGCCGTAGCCGCGATAGTCGAAAGCGAAGACGTTGAGGCCGACTGAGTGTAGGAAGGCGAGATTGTCAACGGTGTTGGAGAGGTTGCCGTCCTGGCTATGGAGATAGAGGACGGTGAAGCGGGCGTAGGGCGCGGCGGGAGCGGCGGGGAGATACCAGCCGGCAAGCTGGGGCACGCCTGAGTCATTGGGGTCGAAGACGATGGTCTCAAAATCGAGGTTTGCAGAGGCTGGGGTGCGGGTAATCGCGGAGGATGGGTGATAAAGGAGCTGCCAACTGCCCTGGGCGAAGAGGAAACAGAGTGCCGCCCAGGCGCAGAGGGCGGCAGCGAGGACGGAGAGGGCCGCGGCGGAGAGAAGCCATCGCGCGGAGACGGTCTGGCGTGGCGCGGAGGGGTGGCGGAGGTCGCTGAAGGCCTGTTCAAGGGCTGTGGTGGGCGGTGTGGGCCGTGGCTGGGGCTTGCGTCGGCTCATAGGCGAGTGGAAAGAACGTTCGACTTTACCAAGAGGCTGCGAGGTCCAAAAGCAAACGGGGCGGAGGTTGAGTCCGCCCCGCGGGAACGAGAGTTGAGCTAGTACTTGACGATGGCGGTGAAGGAGTCGGGCTTGAGACTGGCGCCGCCGACGAGAGCTCCGTCGATCTCTTCCTGACCGATGAGAGCGGTGGCATTGTCGGGCTTGACGCTGCCGCCGTAGAGGATGCGGATGGCGGCTGCGACGTCGGAGCCGAGGAGGTTGGCGACTTCGGCGCGGATGATCTTGTGCGCGTCGGCGGCCATCTCGGGCGTGGCGGTTTTGCCGGTGCCGATGGCCCAGACTGGCTCATAAGCGATGACAATGGGCGCGGCGGCTTCCGCGGTGATGCCGGCGAAGGCACCGGTGACTTGGGTCTTGAGAACGGACTCGGTCTGGCCGGATTCGCGCTCGGCGAGGACTTCGCCAATGCAGACGATCGGAATAATGTTGTGCTTGAGCGCGGTGTGGAGCTTCTTGTTGACGATTTCGTCGGTCTCGGCAAAGTACTGGCGGCGCTCGGAGTGGCCGATGAGGGTGTGGGTTGCGCCGATGGCGAGGAGTTGGCCGACCGAAGTTTCTCCGGTGTAGGCGCCTTCCTCGGCGAAGTGCATGTTCTGGCAGCCGACTGCGACGTTGGAACCGGCCGCGGAAGCGATGACGGTGGGCAGCAGAACGGGCGACGGGAAGAGCGCAATCTCGTCGCGGGTGTGACCGGCGACGAGGGGCAGAAAGGCTTCGACAAAGGCCTTGGCTTCAGCGGGGGTCTTGTACATCTTCCAGTTTGCGGCAATGAGTGCGGTACGGGCCATGTTTTTGGGTTTCCTCGAGTTCAATTTTAGTGGATGGATTTGGGCGGGCGGGTGATGGCGGGCACGGAAGTGCAGGGAGAAGGGAACAGGGAAGAGGGAGAAGGGAGAAGAGAGCAGGGAACAGAGACAGTAACTTCGATGCTTAAGCGAATTGAGAGGATCTGCTAGTCGCGGGAGCCGGAGAGTTGGATGCCGAAGATGTCAGCGGGGACTTCTCCGCGGAGGAATGCGGCGCGATGGTCGGGGTCGCCGAGGTCCATTTTGAACTGGTGCCAGATGCCGTCCCGGAAGACGCCCATGTTCCAGGGGCCGGAGACAGAGTCAGAGAATTGCCAGACGATGTGGAAGCCTTCTTCGTTGGTGAAGCCCTCGTTATCGGCCTGGATGATCGACTCGCCGCGTTCCCAGAGGGCAGAGCGAAGGCCGTGAAGGGCAGATGAGCCTTCTTCAGTGTCTGCGCCGTGGAGGGGCTGGAAGGTGTAGATGGTCTTGACTGTGGCGAGGTAGTCGCGGAGCCATTCAACGCCGGATTGGGGCTTGCAGCCCTGTAGATCTTCAAGGAAGTCGGCGATTTCATCCTGGCCTAGAGAGCCGGAGTAGACGGAGTTGCGCTCGACGAGGGCGATCTCGAGGTTGTCTTCGCCGCTGAGGAGGAGGATCTCCCATTCGTCTTCGTCGCCTTCCTCGATGGAGAGGCGGCAGGAGGGGTGTTCGTCGCGGATGAGGTCGGCCATCTCCTCGAAGGAGGGGTACTCTTCAAGCCGGGAAAGGACTCGTGTGAAGTTGGACAACGGGAAACTCCTGAGGCGAACACAGGATTGGGGACAGAAGTATCTTACCCGGAGATGCGTGCATTGGAAGAGGGAAATTGGGGAGGGCCTAAGTTTGCAGTACGATTTCGCAGAAGCGTGCTGCGGTGAGAATTGTTGTCCGGTCGAACGATTGGAGTTGAAGGAGTCCTGCGCGCTTGTCGCCGGTAACGGCGTAGTCGGGTTGCGCGGCGTCGATTAGGTCGAGGAGGTAGCTGTCGGTTGGATCGGCGGCGCGGTGTTTGCGTGGAATGGGAGTTGGCCAGACGGTGGCGGCGTAGAGGCTGTTCAACATCTTTCCGACAAGGTGTGGCTGAAGCAGGTTTCGAAACCGCTGATGCCGGCAGGTAGTCCGGATTTCGTCGAGCTGCTCTTGACAAGTGAGCAAATGGAATCTGCGCTCACGCCAATGATCCACGATGCGCGCTGGATTGCCGTGAATGGAAATCATTGCGCTGATCAGAATGTTGCTATCGAGCAGGACGAGCATCAGCGCTTGTTCTTCTTCGACCTGGCCCAAGCGAGAGACTCTTCCACCGCAGCCTCAATTTCCTCGTAGGGAACATCCTTGTTGTGTTCCCGTGCTTCGTTGAGCGCCGCGTCGAATATACGCTTGTTGACGGCCTCGGTGACGAACTGCGATAGCGCCCCCTTCTTGCTGCGGCCCTCATTGGCCAAAAGCTTGCGCAAATCCTTGTCGAGTTGTTTTGGGACTACAAGGTTCCAGCGGGTGGTGTTTGTGGACATAAGAGGCTCCCTTTTCCAGTGTACACCTAAACACATAAGCAGATAAACACACAAACACCTGTGCGCGAAGATGCGAGAAAACACCTCGGGCAGAGCTCTGGATCAAACGGCGGGCTGGCGTTTGCGCTTGGGTTCGGCGTCTGGCTTGAGGATTTTCTCTCCGGACAGCAATTTTTGAAGCTCAGGTGGCAGGCCGGAGAAGGGGACTGCGCGGGCAAACATCTCGTCGGTCCATTCGGGGTTTTCGTCGTCGATCAACTCGGGATCGGGAACGACCACTGCGGGACTACTAACTTTGCGCTTTTGCATATTTGGCTCGCTCCTTCCGATTGGCCCTTCGCAAACTGATGACACGGATTTTGCCGTCTCGAACTGTGAAAACCAGCGCGTGAAGCGTCTCCCCTATGTAGCCGAGGGCGAGCGTCCGAATCTCGCCGTAGTCATTGCGCGTGTCCTGATCGAAGGTCGCCGAACTCAAGTCGAACCCGGAGGCCGCCTCAAAGCTGATACCGCGCAAGCGGATGTTGCGCTCGCTCTTGCGTGGGTCGTACGTGATCTCCACACTTAAAGTGTAGCGGGAAACCGGGCTTGCGGTGCGGAAACTCGCAGCCCCGATGGACAACTCCCGGGTCTCAGAGTCGAGACCTGGGGCACCCGGCCAAGAATTCCAGCTTTGAGGCGACTCGGGCCAATCTCTATGCTTGGAGGTTGCCTCCGCCGGGGGACTTGCTCGGCTTTGCAGCTGCGAATGCCAGCAGGAGAGTCGGGATGACGAGCAGGGCAGCGACGGTAACGAGCAGCCCTCCAACAACCCATCTTGGGTGGTCAGGAATCTCGAAATCTGTTCCAGATGCCCCGAGTGTGGCGTAGACAATCACCGCGAAGAGAATGGCAAGGACAAAGGGGCACGCGATGCAGATGATCCGGCTGGTTCGGTTGGAAAGGGAAGGGAAGACGCTCGAAAACCAGTAGCAGAACCAACTGGCGAGGAGGGATGGAATGAGCAGGATTGCGAAGATCACGCGACGCGCCCTCCCGACTGTATTTGCAGTATGCGCCCGGCCTTGTTGAGAAGCGGACGCATGATTGTTCTACTTATCCGTCAGGGCTTCGACGCCGGGGAGCTTTTTGCCTTCGAGGAACTCGAGGCTGGCTCCGCCGCCGGTGGAGATGTGGGTGATCTTGTCGGCGACGCCTGCGTGGTTGATGGCTCTGACGGAGTCGCCGCCGCCCAATTCGGACACCAAGCGGCCCTGTCGATCCAGGTATTCATGCGATACGTTTAGCTTTGGCTGGAACCGGGTTTGGAGGAGTGGATTTCAAACCGCGCGTGCGGTCACGGCGGCGTTGAAGGATCTCGGAGATCGGGCCTCGTTCGAAGCCTGTGAAGTCGGTGATCTCCGGCATCTCAGAGAGGTCTATGTCTTCGTCCCTGATAGTTGCCAGTTGCTCCAACTCACGCTTCTGTTCTTCTGTTAGCTCGCGCATATTCACTCCTCTCTTCTTTGGTGGCCGGCCGCGCGGAAATAATCCGAATGATCTCTTGCTACTCGTCGCCCCGTATTGTGTTCACTACAAAAAGAACCCCAACATTGCCCGCTACTCCGATGGCGATGTCCCTCTGTTCCAAATCTGAGTGCTCTTCGTCGCCGCGGTAAAGGATGTCCGGGTCATAAAACACCAAGGAGGCAGTCTCGAAACTGACCTTGTGCTTGTGGATATTCTCACGATTCTTGAGAGGGTCCCATTCGAAGCTGACCCCTGGAAACTCCGAATCGATTCGAACCAGCCGTGGCCACTCACTCGCCATTTAGCAGCATATTAGCACTCTATTGGAATTCCATGATTGCCGATCCAGTTTCAGGGGCGCGGCCCATGACTTGTAAGAACCAGCTAGCCTGCCACCTTCGCCGAAAGCCTTGAAAATGCAAACGGCGCATTCGGCAAGGTTTCTGGCCGGTGCGCCGTTCGCATGCTGATGACGACAGACCAGGAGGTGGTTGCCGTTCGGAGGTGCTACTTGTCGGTCAGGGCTTCGACACCGGGGAGTTTTTTGCCTTCGAGGAACTCTAGGCTGGCGCCGCCTCCGGTGGAGATGTGTGTGATCTGGTCGGCTACGCCGGCCTGGTTGATGGC
>PMXB01000332.1 GCA_003165935.1 Acidobacteriaceae bacterium
CTGGCTGGGCGGGCGTTCAGGCCTGAAGGCACTGTGATTGAGTGGCCGAACGGCGTGACGATCGGCGGCGAAAAGGTTGTGGTGATGGCCGGCCCGTGCGCGATTGAAACGCGCGAGCAGATCTTTGCCGTGGCCAAGCGGGTGAAGGTAGAGGGCGCGGCGTTTTTGAGAGGCGGAGCATTCAAACCGCGCAGTTCGCCGTATGCGTTNNNNTGCTTTCGAGCGAGTACATCATGTCGGGCGGGAACTACCAGGTGATTTTGTGCGAGCGCGGGATTCGCACGTATGAGACGTCGACGCGCAACACGATGGACATTGCGGCGATTCCAGTGGTGAAGAAGCTGTCGCATTTGCCGATGGTGGCCGATCCTTCGCATGGAACGGGGCGACGGGATATGGTTCCGGCGCTGGCGAGGGCGGCGGTGGCGGCGGGCGCGGACGGGATTCTGGTGGAGGTGCATCCGAATCCGGACAAGGCGGTTTCGGACGCTGCGCAGACGCTGGACTTTGAGAGGTTTGCGAAGCTGATGGGCGAGTTGAAGACGATTGCGGCGGCGGTGGGACGGGTGCTGTAAGGCAAAAAGACATCGCGGAACTGTCCATCATCCAGATTGAACACAGATTCGGATGATGGATTGAACAGTGATTGCCAGTCGTTGTCAGATGCTTGTTGATGCGAGGGCGCAAATGTTCTTTCGATCACCATTGTCGCTGCTGCTTGCAGCTATTCTGATCGTCTTCGGTTCGGTGCAACTTTTCTTTGGCTGGAGTTACGGGGAGGCCGCGAAAAGCGAAGCTACGGCGATTGGTGTAATTACGTACATGTCTGACGGAAGAGATAGTTACTACAACTATGCTTTCGAAATCAATGGAGTCAAACTTCAACAAGACTGCGGAACCTGCCGCACAGCGCTTTCGCCGCAGGGATGCAAAGTAGGCGCGCCGGTTCTTGTTTATTATGCGCACACGCCTGTGCTGGAAACCAGGCTGCAGGAGTTTGGCGCGGCAAGCCGCGATAAGTACTTCATGGGGAGCGGGATTGCTGGTTGCGGTCTCCTCTTGATCGGTTTGTTTTTCATCTTGAAGAGGACGGGAAAAGATTCAGAAGAGCCGACCGAAGCTGATGGGAGCGGGAGCACGGACGAGCCCGATGCATTTCCAATCGCCTCACGAGACTGAGCCTCGACCTCCTCCATCGCCGCCAAGCAGTTTGCATTAATCTGCAAAGACAATGATCGAACGCATCGCCATACTGGGGACGGGATATGACGGGGCTCGGCTTTACGCCTTTTGGAGCCGAGTCCTGTGCCCCTTCCCCTACCCGAGGTAGATATGGCGAAACAAGAGTCCCCGTCAGGATCCTTTTTCGAACGAGTGTCGCCTGTTTGTTTTTTTTGATGATTGGCGTCGGAGTGATCATCGGCGGATGCGTGCAGTTGGTCCATGGGTTTACTGACCGGGATGCGGCGAAACACGAGGCAACGGCTCGGGGCGTGGTCGTGCGGGTGGATCACAACAGAAGTGGAGGTCCCACCTACTATTACGAGTTTCGTGTGAACGGCGGGTTGATGCAGGACAGCAGCCACGACTGCAACACCTCCCTCACGCGCGTAGGCTGCAATGCGGGTGGGCAGGTGCTGGTGTACTACACCTATGAGCCCTTCAACGCTTCCAAGCTCGAAGATTTTGCCGATGCCTCACGCCATGCGTTCCGGACTAGTCTTCTCGAGGTTCCATTCGGCCTTTTGCTTACTGGAGTGTCGCTGCTGGTGCTAAAGCTTCGTGGCCGCTCGGATTCTTCTAAGGACACCGACGACGCCTCAAGCGAGGACGACTTCACAGGAATTCCAATCGCTCCGAAGGACTAACCGTCCGTTCTGCGCATCGGCGCGCCAAGCCGGTTGCATTAATCTGGAAAGACATGATCGAGCGCATTGCTATTTTGGGGACGGGCCTGCTGGGGACATCGGTGGGGCTGGCGCTGCGCGCGGCTGGATTTGAAGGGACGATCACGGGGTGGAATCGTGGCACTGAGGGGGCGCAGGCCGCGCTGAAGATGGGCGCGATTGATTCGATTGCGGCAGATGGGACGGAAGCTGCGCGAGCGGCACAAGTGACGGTGCTTGCCGTGCCGATCTACGCAACGCTGGATTGGATGGAGAAGCTGGCCCGGGTGCTTGGCGAAGACCACATGGTGACCGATGTTGGCAGCACCAAGGGGCAGATTGCCGAGGCTGCGGGGCGTTTGTTCAACACGCCGGAGCGGGCGGCGTTTCTGCCGGGGCATCCGATGGCGGGCAAGGAGCGCGGCGGCGCGGAGCTGGCCGAGGCGGGACTGTTTCGCGGAGCGGTTTGGCTGTTTACGGACGATTCCACGTGGGAACGGTCGCCGAATGGGGCTGCACTGGTAAAGGGCTGGCGGGAGTGGGTGACGACGATGGGCTCGAAGACGCTGGACCTGGACCCGGCGCGGCACGACGAGCTGGTTGCGTGGGTGAGCCACCTACCGCAGTTTGTGGCGACGGCGCTGAGCGCGGTGCTGGAAGAAGAGGTGGGCGACGCGCCGGAGCTGAAGGATGTGGGCGGACGCGGGCTAAGGGAGATGACGCGGCTTGGGGCGAGTCCTTATTCGATGTGGCGGGACATTGCGTATACGAATACCGAGGCGATTGAACTGGCGCTGCACACGCTGGAGCAGCGGCTGGCGCACATCCGGGAGAATCTTCGAACGCCGGAGCTGCGGGATGAGTTCGAAACGGCGAACAAGTTTCGACAGGGGCAGTAAGAGAAGCTGGTTGGTGGAGATCGTTGACTCCCACCCTAAACGCAAGAAGCGCGTTTAGGATGGGGCACCCGGCACCCGGTTGGTTGGTGGAGATCGTTGACTCCCACCCTAAACGCAAGAAGCGCGTTTAGGATGGGGCACCCGGCGCGAAAAGGATGGGGCCCCCGAACCTCCTTTTTGAGTCGCTTAAGTCACACGCTGGATATCCCCGGTCGATAACGCCGCATCCAAGCACATAGAGCATTCAAAGACGCATCCCCAGAGACGACGGGACCGATCATGAGTACGCGAGTATCGGTGTGGCAGGTGTTGAGAAGGCCAGCGTTCCTGGCTTTGGCGCCGGCAGTCGTGCTTGCCGGGTGTACGCAGATGAAAATCGACATGGGGATGCGGATGAATGTCGCGAAGCTCCCAGTCAACCGAATGGAAGTTCATCTCGCCAAACCCCAAGGCGTTGGCCCGGGCCAAAAAGCCTCCCTTGTAGTCACATTCACCGGTCCGAACGGGCAGACATGGCGGACGGAAGGTGCGGGCAGGGGCGCGATTATGTGGGAAGCCCTGACAATCACGTCGACAGTCGCGACTTATAACAACGATGGGACGGTGAGTCTGCCGCTTGATCCGCGCATGAGTGATGGCAGGACCGGGCATGTTGTTGTGACGCTGGCTTTCAACCCGGACTTGCGCGCCGAGGCTGATATTCCCACCCGTTATGACCTGAATTACTATGCGGATTTCAACGGCAATTCGGGATCCAGCGGCAACAATGTTCCTGGTGGACGGGATGGATCGTCGGGCGGACGCGCGCCTGATGTGACGATACGACTCGTCATGCATCCCGGCGACAGGAAGCTGATTGAAGCCGAAGTGGAGCCGGAGTATGGCCAGGAGACGTTTTACCTCATAGATCCAGACGGCGGTTCGCTGTCAGTTTCGGCGAACGGTGGACCAGGAGGCGCAGGTGCTTCGGGTCCCTTCGGTAGCGGGCAGGATGGCACAGTCGGTGGGCGCGGCCGAGGCGGCAAAATTACTGTGATCTACGATCCTGCAGTTGGTTCCTACCTGAGTGTGCTGCAACTTTCCAGTTTGGGAGGGCCGGAGCCTGTCTTCATCTCAAAGCAGTTGGATCCGCTTTGGTGAGGGGGTTTGAGCGAACGCTGGAAGGCGACGGCTTTAGTTCGAGCGAACAAGCTGGATGAATGCTGGCCGAAAAGCAGCCGCAGATCCTTCGACTGCGGTCGCCGCGGCGACCTTCGCTCAGGATGACACATCTTTGTTGGTGCGAGCTTTTGACTCTGGCGCTGAAACACCAGGGGCTTTTCAGAACACCTGGACTTTTTCGACTTTGCCGTTGAGGAAACGGACTACCCAGCGGCGGCCGTCGCGCATGTAGTACCAGATCTCGTGGAGGCTATCGTCGGTGGAGTCTTCGACTTTTTTCTGGTCGGGCTCGCCGGCGCTCATCATGACCAGCTTGTAGGGCATGCCCTTGACGATGTCTTTGGCGCGGACGGCGTCTTGAAACTCGGGATCGACGTCATTCAGCGCAAGCGATACACCGATCTTGCTGGTATCGAGGACGCGATTGAGCAGGGGCAAAATTGCCTCGACTTTGAGATCTTCGTCGGTGAGATCTCTGCCGTAGCGGAAGTTGATGCGCGAGCCGCCGGCGCGTTTGTAGCCTGCGCCCTTCTTCTCAGCGTTTTTGCTGGCGCCGCTTCCCTCACCGCCGCCGCCCAGTTGGACCTCGATGCGGTCGCTGTCGACTTTGACGTCGGTGACGGTAACCCATTCGTCGCGCTCGACGCCGACGCCTTTATCCTTGAGGAATTTGCCGAGGTCCTTCAAGTCGATGCCGCGCTCGTCGAATCGTTTGTCGGACTTGGGGTTGAGGTAGAGGTCGAGACCCTCTTTGTAGGCGGGCAGGTCGAGGAGGGACTTCACATCTTTGCCGAGGAGAAGCTTGCCGAAGGCGACTTTTGCCTTCTCGCTGGTGGCGGCGCGGCCTGGCAGAGCATTGAGCGACATGAAAGCAAGGAGCAAAGCCGTGGCCAGCAGTGTGGCGCGGCGATTTTGGAGTAGGGATTTCATCGATGGGCTCCTTGAGATTCGGAATCGTACGTTCGGATGGGGCATTTTCCCCAACTCTGCCTGAACAGAGTAAGGACGCCCGCCGCGAATTCAGTAAAAGTTTATTGGGGCGATTATTGAAAGCCAACTAAGGTGCTGTCAATCGGAGGCAGACGCGAACTGAGTGGGGGTTCAGATAGCGGTGCTCCGCTCAGGCTGGTTCCCGGGCTGGATCGAGGGTATGGAAGCCTTCAACTTTTGCGGATTCGAGCAAGGCGGTGGAGGAGGAAACAAAGACGACCTCGGTACCGTGGAACATATCGCGAGCGACCATGGCGGCGGCAAGTTGAAGAGACTCGGGCCAGCGGAGGGTGGTGCGATCGAGGAGCTGGCGAGCCGCCTCAAGGACTGCGGGGTTGAGCGGCTCCTGGACCATGCGGGCGGCCTCAATGCGGAGAGTTTCGAGTGCGGCGTTGGCATCTGCAGCAGGAATGTCTCCGGCGCGCTCGCTACGGCGGATCGCCGAGTAAACCTCGAGGGGCGTGGAGGCGGCGATGAGCTTGCGATTGTCCTCAACGGCCTCCATGAGGCGGATGAGGGCATCGGTTCCCTGCCCTCGCACGAAGAGACGGGCGAAGGCAGTGGACTCGAGAAAATAACAGGTCACGCATTCCCCCGTTCCACCTGAATTCGTTCCCCCTGGATTCGTTCTTCCTGGATCCGTTCCTCCTGGATCGCCTCGGCGATGGAGTCACCGTGGACCTGGATGGGGTGGAAGCGCTGCGCCTCTTCGGGAATGCCAGCTTCGGCACGATTGAGGCGAATGGTGGTGGTGGGGTAAGCGGGAGTCTTGGGGTTGGCGATCTTGCTAGTGACCACGACGCCGCGCTGAATGGCTTCAGCAAGGACAGCCTGGCGGGACTCGGGGTGCTGATTCCAGCGGAAGGCTTTGCGGGGCAGAAAAGAGTCTCGGAACCACTTGAGGGCGATGAAGGCGTGACCGCCGCGTTCGGCCTCGGCGAGGGCGGCACAGAGCTCCTTGACACGGGCGTCGAGGTCGGCAGGGATTATGGCCTCCTGGCCATCGTCGCCATCCACAGCGTTGAAGTCGTGTTCGCCGCTGTGGTTGCCGTTGTGGTTGGCAGCTACGCGAGGAGCACGATCCTGGCGCTGAACAGCCTCGCCGTCGTCGACCCGCTCAAAGTAGATGCGGACCTCGTCTTCTTCAGGAGACCAGGAGTCGGCAGGCGCGTTGCGGCGCTTGCTTCGGCCGTTTTCGCCGCAAAGCTCGACAATGGCCTGATATCCGGGAGGGGCGAGAAAGCGGAGGGCGCGGGCAAGGCCCGGGTCAGAAGAAAAGGCCAGTTCGTTCAAAGCTTCCTCAACAATCTCTTCGGCTTCAGGGATGCTGAACTGGCTCAGGTCGATGGTGCTGTTTTGTATTTTTGTCGATTTCATTTATCCCACTCCGTATATGCGAGATCGGACAGGCCTCAGGTCACATCCGCACCCCAGGTGATCCAGCACCATTGCGGAGAAAGACTGTGACTTGCAGGAAAAGCCAAACAACGCATGTTTAGAACTAGAGGCGTTCGTAGCACTCGATGCATACGATCGTTGGGGGATAGGTATTGAGATTCATGCCGGAAGATGATGCTGAAACCGGCATGCAGATTTAACTACAAGCTATCTGGGTTATGGCTAGTTGCGAATCTCTATGCGCCGTAAGTTCCTGGCCGATGATGCAGGGCCTTGATTGAATTGAAAGCTATCGAACCTGCTTCGTTTCTACCTTACAGAAGACCCGAGAAACACTCTAGCTATTCCCTTTTGTCTTAAAGCTAATCAGGGAACAGTCTACCCGAAAAAGTGTGAATGCGCGACGCAATGGGGAAAAGTGATGCTAAAGCAGCAACGGCGTTTGGGGGGTGGATGCGGGGACGGTTCAACGACGGCGAAGGAGGCATGGGGCGGATGGGGTTCGTACAATAGATGGTATGCGCCGTCTTATGGCCGTGCTGCTCTGGTGGTGTGTTGCCACCGGGTTGCAGGCAGAGAACAATCCAGCCTTCGATTTAACCGGACCCAAGATCGACGTGCACGTAAAACGCGGCGAGGTAACTCTGCCGATCGGGCAGGTACCGTCCTTGCTGCCCGGAGACCGAATCTGGGTGCATCCTGACCTTCCCGAGAGCCAATCAGCGCGGTATGTACTGATTGTGGCCTTCCTACGCGGGGCCACCAATCCTCCGCCACCCGAATGGTTTACGCGGGTGGAGACCTGGACGGAGAAGGTTCGGAGCGAGGGCGTTTTTGTGAACGTGCCCGAAGAAGCGCAACAGGCCCTGTTGTTTCTGGCTCCGGAGACGGGCGGTGACTTCAGCACGCTGAAGAGGGCGGTTCACGATCGACCCGGCGCGTTTGTGCGGGCGGGACAGGACCTGCAGGCAGCGAGCTGGGACAGAATGCGGCTGGAGGCGTTTCTAGCGGAGGTGAATGCAATCTCGCAGAGCGACCCGGCACTTTTGAAGCAGCGGACGGAACACGCCGCGCGGAGCCTGGGAATCCGACTGGATCGGGAGTGTTTTGACAAGCCGACTGACCAGCAGGCGCCCTGCCTCGTGCAGAATACCGAAGGGCTGGTGCTGGATGACGCCAATGCTCAGTCGCTTGTTTCGCAACTGGTGAGCGGTTCGACGGCAGACCTGATGAACCAGATCAGCTACTCCACCCTGGGTGGAGGAGGGGCATATAGCCCGTATATTGGCGCGATTGTGGATACGGCCCGGATTCTGGCATCGCTTCATACGGCGCACTTCCAGTACATCCCGGCGCTTGCGCTTCCAACGAAAGACACGCTGAACCTGCGCCTGAGCGTGCCGCCGTCATTCCGCGATCCGAAGTCCGTGGTGGTGGTGGCGTTGCCCCCCGTTGGTCCGGCGAAGCCACCACCACTCCATCCGATGAGCATGAGTGCGGAGTACTGTGCCCAACAGCCGGGATTGATATTGCCGGCTGAGGGTGCGCCTCTGGTGTTTGCGACGCAGATGGCTTCGGGGCTGGCGCTTCATGTGGAAACGCACGGCAAGGGCAAGGCTTCGACAGCCGATATTCCTGTGAAAGCCGACCCTTCAGTGGGCGGGCTGATATTGACGGAACCTGCGCCGCTGCTGGCCGAAGCCGACGTTACGGCGGAGTTGCGAGGGAAGTGGGGGTTTGACGAGTGGAAGGGACCGCGGTTCCACCTACATTCGGCACAACCTGGCAAGTGGGCGCTGGGAGAAGGCGAACAGTCGGCCCTGGTGGTGGGCCGCGAGGACAAGCTCCACCTGGAGGGCGACAACTCGCTCTGCGTGGATCGCGTGGAGATGAAGAGCGGGGATGGGAAGCCGTTGAAACTGGCGTGGACGGCAGCGAAGACTGAGACGCTGGAGGTGTCGGTTCCGATGAAGGAAGCAGCTCCGGGCGTGGTGAATCTGGAGATTTATCAGCACGGGCTGGAGAAGCCGCAAACGCTCACGCTCAAGTCGTATGCCGAGGCCGCTTCTCTCGAGCGACTGACGCTTAGCGCGGGCGATGCCAAGGCAACGATGCTGGGAACACGCTTGGATGAGGTGGCAAAGGCGAGCCTTGAGGGAATCGAGCTGCGACCGACCGTCCTGAGCCGAGTGGGGGACAAAGATGAGCTTGAAATGGGCGCCAACGGTCCCACGGCGAGCCTTGTGCCCGGCAAGCACTATGTGGCGAAAGTCGAACTGGAGGATGGTCGCGAGGTAAGCGTGGCGGCGACAGTGATTCCGCCTCGGCCGGCAGTGATGCTGCTGAGCAAGGGAACGCAGGAGGAGGCCGCGGCGACGCCCTCACCGGTCCACCTGGGGAGCGCGGACGACCTACCCATCGACCAGCGGCTTGTGTTCTTTTTGAAGACGCGGGTGCCGACGAACTTTCCGCGCAACGAAAAAGTAGAAGTGTCCGCGGGGGACGGAAGCTTCAAGACAGTGCTCTCGCTGGAAGACGGGAGCCTGATGCTGGAAGACGCGAAGACCGCGATCGGGATGATTGAGCCGCTGGCGCGGTTCGGGTCGTCGGCGTTTGGACCGCTCGAGGTGCGGGTAGTGACCGCCAACGGATTGACGGGCGATTGGCTGCAATTGGGAACACTGGTGAGACTGCCGGGATTCAAGGAGCTGCACTGCCCGAGGAATCCGGCCAAGGCCTGCACGCTGACTGGGGCCAACCTGTTCCTGGCTGAGTCAGTCGGGGCATCTCCGGATCTGGAGAATGCAACCGAGGTTCCGGCGGATTTTACGGGAACGCAATTGAGCGTCCCCCACCCAGTAAATAGCCTGCTTTACCTGAAGTTGCGCGACGATCCGGGGACGGTGCAAACACTGACTCTGCCGGTATTGCCGGCGAATCCGGCAGGGGGCGCGGGGGCCCAGGCCGGGCCGGCGCAGACGGCACCAGCACAGACGGCGCCTGCACAGACGGCGCCGCCTGCACCGATGACCGGCGTAGGCGTGGAAAAAGCTGAGCCGTGATCGAGGGGCCGAGTCCTATCACATGCCGGGGCGAGCGCTTTTGGTTTCCCACACAATTCGCAAAAGCGCGAAATGGGTGGGGCACCTGACCGATCTTTGCAGGCGATAAATCCCACACATTTTGCGATCTTTATGGGCACGACTAAAGTCGTGCCCTGACACAGGGCGGGCTCGATCGGAGGTTCCCCAGTTCATTGACCGTTTGGTTCTGTGCCTCCCACCCTAGCGACAAAAACAAGAGCGTCGCGAGGGTGGGGCACCCGCGCATATGGTTTGGTTGGGATGGGCGGGTTGAGGTTCGTTGTCTCCCACCCTAGCCACAAAAACAGAGACGTGGCGAGGGTGGGGCACCCGGCGTTTTCTCTTGTCATTTGCTAGAGGGATTCGAGGAGGGTGGCGACGAGGGAGATGGGCAGGCCAACGACGTTGAAGTAGTCGCCTTCGATGCGGGGGATCCAGCGGGCGGCGAGGCCCTGGATGGCGTATGCGCCGGCCTTGTCCATGGGCTCGCCGGTGGCGATATAGGCGGCGATGTCGGCGTCGGAGAGGGTGAGGAAGCGGACGGCGGTGACTTCGGCGGCGACTTCGGTGCGGGCGGCGGTGACGATGGCGACGCCGGTGATGACGTGATGGGTGCGGCCGGAGAGAAGACGGAGCATGCGGGCGGCATCGGCGGCGTCTTCGGGCTTGGCGAGGATGTGGTTGTCGAGGGTGACGGTGGTGTCGGCACCGAGGACGACGATGGGTTCCGCAGGGGCTAAAGCCCCAACATCATTTTGGGGCGTTTGCGGCACGACTGAAGTCGTGCCCTGATACAGGGCCGGCTCGTCGACTGATTGCGGATCTGCGGTTGTGGTCTCCCACCCATTTCGCAAACTACGCGAAAAGGATGGGGCACCCGCTCCTTGTTGGGACGCCCCATGACTCTCCTCAGGGGCTAAAGCCCCAACTCGCCTCGCGTCGGGTTCGGCACGACTAAAGTCGTGCCCTTTCAAAGCAGGGCCGGACGCGCCTGAGGACGTGGGTGTGGCCAATTGGCGAAAGACTGCTTCGGCTTTTTGGCGGGCCAGACGGGTAACGTAGGCGATGGGGTCTTCGTTGGCGAGAGGGTCTTCGGGGATGTGGGCGGGATGGACGGTGAAGGTGAAGCCGGCCTGGGTGAGGAGTTCGCGGCGGCGTGGGGATGCGGAGGCGAGGACGAGCATAGGGAGATTATTGCAGGGAGCGAGATCATCAACTCGGGGAGCTTGGAATAGGCGGCCATGCGCAGGTGTGATTTTTTGGACGGTACTAGACGGTGAGGCCGGTATGGAGGCCGGAGGGGGTGGCGAGGCCCCAGGCCATGCCGGGGGTGTTGTGGGCTAGGCCGAAGCGGCCGTCGGGTCCGAGGAGGATGATGCCGCCGTGTCCGCCGAGGCGGTTGTAGAGGTAGGAGATGGCTTCGCGGGCGGCGATTTCGGGGGCGGAGCCGGCGGCTACNNGAGGAGTCGCCGACGCGGCCGGGAGTTTTGTTGAGGGTGCCTCCGGTGGAGGTGCCGGCGGCGAGATTGCCGTGGCCGTCGAGGGCGACTGCGCCGACGGTGTCATGGGAGTCCTGCGATGTAGGGGATTCTGGCTCAGGGGCTAAAGCCCCATCTTTTTTATTTGGGCGCGTTTCGGCACGACTGAAGTCGTGCCCTGATACAAGGCGCTTTTCGATCGAGTCGATAATTTCGGAGCGGCGAAAGGCGGTTTCGGGGCTTTTGTCGTCTTCGATGCCGGAGAAGGTGTTGTCGGCGAGGCCTGCGGCGTGGCGGCGCTGGGCGAGGGTTAGGCGGTCGATTTCGCGCGGGAGAACTAGATCAGTATTGTCGATGAGGGTCATGCCGTGGGCGGCGGCGAAGCGCTCCGCGCCTTCACCGACGAAGTAGACATGGGGGCTCTGTTCGAGGACGAGGCGGGCGGCCTGGATGGGATTGCGGAGGCGCTCGACGCAGGCAACGCCGCCGGCCTTCATGCGGCCACCATCCATGAGGAGGGCATCGAGTTGGACGCGGCCGTCGGAGGTGAGAAAGCTGCCGCGGCCGGCATCGAAGGTGGGGTCATCTTCAAGGACGGTAACGGCGGCCTCAACGGCATCCAAGGCGGAGCCACCGCGGGAGAGGATTGCATAGCCAGCTTCGAGGGCCTTGCGGACGCCGGACTCGTGGGCTTGGGCAGCGTCGTCTGGGATGGCCCATGCGCCGCCATGGACGAGGAGGATGGGGTCGCGAATGGGGGGAGCTGGCACGGGGTTATGGTACCGCAGATGCGGTGAGGGCAACTGCGGCGGACGGGCGCGGCCTGCCCGAATTCGAGGGGTCGACAACGGTGGGCGGCCGAGTGGATTGGAGTGATTTTGATGTGGGGTGGAAGGGTTGTCGAGGGGCGAGGCGGGGATTATTTCGTTAAGTTGTTCAAAACAGGCGGAATGGTGACGGGCAGGATTTGCATATCATTCCGCCGGGGATGCGTAAGCTTAGAACAATCAAAGGAACAGGGGCAGTTGTGGAGAGGGCCTTACGGGGCTCCTGGCAGGGAAAGTCGAGCATAATCCGCGGGTATACCCTGAGGGGGATTCATACAGGCAGCAAGGCACGTGGAAGCTGCACATGTATCGGATTCCCAGGAGTCTGTGCACATTCGCGGAGAAGCGGAATGGGACGGGTGGACGAATGGCGACGGAAACGAAGGCAGAGGGGGCGAATAGGGCGGAAGCGGGAAAGAGGAAACCAGCAGCCAGCAAGAAGGAAAGGAAACCAAGAACGAAGAATCCAGAAGAAGCCGACAACTCAGGGGCCATCACGGACGAAGACAGGAGTCTGAGCGAAGAAGCGCACACAGTAATGGGGCGCCTGTCCCATGTGATTGTGGAGCATCTTCTGGTGCGAGCGAATCAGGGCGACATGAAGAGCGCCCAGATGCTGGTGGAGCTGGCGAAAGAAGAGGCGGAGGCGAAAGAAGTGTTGGAGCGAGGGCCTCATAGGAGCCAGGCGCTTGCGTGGGCGGCTGAACCGCCGTGGCAGGACGAGGTTGATGGGGAAAAGGCGGAGACCTGGAGCGGTAGCCGGGAAGCCGAACAAGAGTAGAAACGGGCAAAAGAATGCGGTGGAATGTGGCGGAGAGAGGCCATGCATTTTCTCTCCGCTGTGGTCGGTAGGAAAAAGGAAGAGATGGAGATGGAGCTCACGATGAATGAGTGCCTGTTGCGCGCAAGTCGTTGGATTAAGCCTGGGCTGAAGCTGGGACTGTGTCTGCTGTTTTCGGGGTTGGGAGTTCTGGCGGCTGGCCAGGCAGTGACCACCACAACGGTTCAGGGGACGGTTTACCTGGCGAATGGTCAGACGGGGCCGGGGACACTGAGTCTGAGCTGGCCCGCGTTCACGACGGCGGGCGGACAAGCAGTGGCATCGGGGAGTATGACGACTGCGATCGCGGCGGATGGTTTTGTGAGCGCGAACCTTGCGCCGAACCTGGGATCGACGCCGGCAGGACTCTACTACACGGCTATCTACCAGATGAGCGATGGGACGACGAGCACGGAGTACTGGGTGGTTCCGGCAGCGGCGCAGGCAACGATTGGTCAGGTGCGCGCGCAACTGATGCCGGCGGTGCAGGCGGTGCAGGCAGTGAGCAAGTCGTATGTGGACCAGTCGATTGCGCAGGCGATGGGGAGCCAGTTGACGGCGTCGGGCGGGAACCTGACGGGGCCGCTGTTTCTGAGCGCCGATCCGACGCAGGCACTGCAGGCGGCGGACAAGCATTATGTGGACGCGACGTTTGCGCAGTCAGTTCCATTGGCAGGCGGAAACATGACGGGGCCGTTGCAGACTCCGACGGTGAACGGGGTGCAGTCGCCGGCGACGAGCAGTGGACAGACGACGTTGCAGGCGGCGATCAGCGCCGCGGGCGCGACAGGAGCGATGGTGATTCCGCCGAACTATGCGGGGACGGATGGGTTCACGAATCCGAATGGAGTGCGGGTGACCGACCTGAGGACGTCGGGCGCGCAGCAAACCGAGCGGAGCGTGAAGGAGTTTGGCGCGGTTTGCGATGGATCGACGGATGACACGAATGCGCTGCAGGCTGCATTGAATTATGCGCAGACGCATGGAGTGGCGCTGACGATTCCGCAGGGTACATGCAAGACCCATTCGCTGAATTGGCACGGGGAGTCGATTGGCGGGCTCGGCAAGCAAGTGTCGGCACTGATGGGATATCCGGGGCAGGATGTTCTGGCAACGATGACGGACAATCCGAACCTGTTGGCGTATACGCGGATTCACGACCTGACATTTTATGTGGATCAGAGCCTGGACACTTCGTGTTCGCCGGCAGAGGGACGCGCGCCTGCGGGGAGCTGCGGTTTTGGACGGGCGATTGAGAGTAATTCGATCTTTTCGCCCGGAGGGAACGGGCTGACCGGCACCAAAGGAACGGGAGCGGGATGGTCGGTGGGGAACTGCGCTATCGCGATGTCAGCAGCAACGGGGAATGGAGGCAACGGTCTGCGAGTGGCGGAGATTGAGAACGTGGAGATCGCGGCGACGGGGGTGGACCCGATGGCGGCGCAGTATCCGGGGGCGCACTCGACGCACACTTGCGGGCTTTATCTTGCGATGTGGCCACAGTGGAGTGAGTTCAGGAATATTGATATTCGCGGAGTGAATACAGGGATCGCGCTGCCGGCTTTGCCGGGGGCTGTGCCAGCGGGACTTGCAGCGGATTCGAATCGCTGGGAAAACATTACGATTCAGGCGACGCATGGATTTGTTGCGGCAGCGGGTTCGGGCAACGTTCTGGACAACGTGGTGGCGACGGTGGGGAATTCCGCGGCGACTGGGGAACCACCGACTGGGCTGGTGCTGGATTTTCCTGGTCAACAGAATGGCTGGGCGGTGAGGAACACCGTGGTGCAGCCGACGTGGATTGCGGTGCAGCCTCAGTTAACGGTGACGGCTGCGGGAGGCGCGGTGACCGCAGTCACCGTGGGGGCGGAACACGGGCTGGGATTTGATCCCTATGGGGCAACGGTTCCACTGAAGTTCAGCGGGAGTTGCACAGCGCAGGCGACGGCTGCGGTGAACAACAACGGAGCAAATGGGGCAAATGGAACAAACGGATCACTTGGCGCGGTGACGGTAACGCAGGGCGGCGTGGGCTGCCCGGCAACGACGACGGCAAGCGTGAATGTGGCGGGGATCTGGGATACAGCCGCGCCTGTGAACCTGATTGGCGGGCAGAACATTACCGTGCTTGCGGGGAACCTGTTGAATGGTAATGGCGGCTACACGGTTTGGAATGCGGCGAACTCTTCAGCCAATGGAACGCAACTGAACGGTGGTGGCGGAAGCCTGCCTGGTGGCGGAACCTATCCGGGGGTGGTAGCGACGAGTTCTCTGGGATCGGCAATTCAGGTGGAACAGCTACCGGGGGCTGACTTTGGGGCGAAGCTGCAATCGTGCATAGGGATGTTGAGCTCGTCGTATGGCGGGACGTGCGATGCGCGCAACTTCAGCGGGACGCTTGCGATGGGTTCGAACCTTACGATTTCGACGGGGAATGCGACGGTGCTTTTGCCGTGCGCGACGATTTCGACGGCGAACCAGGTGATTGTGACGGCGGGAACACGGAATGTTTCGCTGCGAGGATGCGCATTGCGTGGCGGCGGCTCATTGAGCGGAAGCCTGGGCGGAACGGCGTTTGCTTACTCGGGGGCAGCCGCGATGGTGCAGGTGGGAGATCCGACGTATGCGGCTGATACGCAGGGCTTCCACATGGACAACGTGGTGATCAACACCACAGCAGCGTCGAATGCGACAGCACAGGGAGTGGTGGCCTATCGCACGCAGGAGCTGGATCTGGAGAGCCTTTACCTGCTGGGTAATGCGAATCAGACGGGCATGACGCTTGACGGAACCGGGAACTACACGGGCGGCACGTTCTTTGACAACGCGTTCAACGGTTTCCTGACGGCGGTAAATGGGATTGGTCATCAGGCGGCGAATCCGGCGACGACGGACTGGCTGAATGCGAGCACGTTTGTGCGGTTGCATATCGACTGCCCGACGAACAATGGAAGTCCAATCATCGGGACAGCTGGCATCAACCTGGCGGCGGGCGATGGAAACACAATCACAGGCGGCGACGTGGAAGGATGCTCGACAGCGCTGCACCTTGGCCCGAGTGCCGTGAACAACACGATTGTGGGGCTGCGGAACGAAAACTCGGGGAATCAGATTGTGGCGGATGCAGGGAGCCAGTACAACAGCTGGGTGACGGGCGGAGCGATGTTTACCGGGAAGCTGGTGGACAGCGGCACGCACAACAGCTTCTGGGATGCATTCCATCGTTCGTTCAACAATCTGAATGGAGATTTATGGCGGAGCCAGTCGGATGCGACGATTACCGATCACGTTTACACGGGAATCGGGCTGGGGAATGTTCGCGGCAAGATGACGGAGTATCAGACCGACGTGCCTGGGACCGCGGGCAGCTACCAGAATGCGTGGATTGAAGGGCTGACGGATGGGACGACGGGAGTGCAGTTCTACCAGATTGAAGATCTGCTGAATCATGTGAATCGCTTTTCGGTTGGGCAGTACAGCGATGGAAGCTCGACTAACAATCAGACGGTAGTGAATTCGGCTGGAACCGGCGCGGTGGTTCTGAATGGATCGAACAACGCGGGAACCGGTGGCGTGGTGGTGGGCTCCGGAGGTGCAACGGAGACGACGGTTGCGACGATCAGCAATGCTGGCAATGCGCAGTTCAACGGGACGCTTCTGGTGGGCGGCACCTCGCAATCGACGGGGACGATGACCGTTCGCAACAACGCGGACGCCGAGGTGGACTACTATCTTACGCCGGGACTGACGACGAGCCAGAAGGGCTCGTTTACCTACAAGGACTGGAACGGGAACAGCCAGTGGTACATGGTGAAGGACGCGAGCAACAACTGGGCGTTGAACTCGGCAACAGGGGGATTGGACAGCCTGAAGGCGTACCAGAGCACGAACAGCGGCGATACGTATGTAAACGCGTCGAATGCGACCGGGCATGTGCGACTGAACTACGAGACCGGGGCGGGCGCGGAGACGGATATCTACTCTGGCGGAAACGCGAACCTGGTGGCGGCGTTTCAAGGGACGAACAGCATCAAGTTTCCGGGGCTTGCGGCGGCGAGCGGACATGATTGCCTGCAAATCGACAATGCGGGCTTCTTGACGAATACGGGATCGGCTTGCGGATCGGGCTCGGGAAGCACGAATGGGACGGTGAACTCGGGCAACACGGGACAGATTGCTATCTACGCCGCGACGGGCACAGCGGTGAGCGGGATTAGCCAGGTGCCGGTAGCCTCGGGCGGTACGGGAGCCGCGACGGCAGCGAGCGCATTGACAAATCTTGGCGCGGCGGCTTTGGCGGGTGCTACGTTCACCGGGCCAGTGAACGCGCAGAGCGTTGAAGGGCAGTTGCAGGCAGATCAGTGGCAGTCGCCGGCGGGTGCGGGGAACAACGGGATTGCGATGTCGATGGCGCAATGTGCACAGCAGGCTTATGTCTGCTCGATTGTTGCTCCGGCGCTCTACGCGCAGGTAGAAGCGCAGCCGTGGGGCTCGGGGAACACGCTGGAGATGACGCCGAGCCAGGAATACGGGCCGAAGGCGACGGACCCACTCGGCTGCGTGACGGACTATCGGTTGGGTCCTCCGCAGGTGATTTGCAACCAGGGGCAGGCATTGAGCGGCGGGGCGTCAAGCCGTTATTTGGGTTCGTCGGCGATTTTCGATCAGAACGTCACGACAGTTGGCAGCGGATTCAGCCCATCGACACCGCAGGGCCTGAGCGTGTTTACGCACGTGTTCTCAGGAGGGAGGGACTCGTATCTGGATGAAGTGGATCAAACGAACCTGAATACGATGATTGAGTCGAATACGCCGGGTATCATTTACGACTGGCGGAGCGCGCTGAATGCGTATTCCCCGGGCGATACGATCCCGATCATCAGCAGGGGATATGGAGTGGGTGAAAGCGCGGGTCAAAACGAAGGGCTTAACTATCATTTGCGGCTTGGCGAGACCAGCAATGTGTTTGAAGGGACATTGAACGCGGTTCCGAGCTGCGGGGTGACGTGCACGTTTGCGGTGACGCAGACGATGGGTGTAGCCGGCGGGATTGGCGCGGACATGCCGCTGATCGACATCACCAACGGATACAACACGGGCTATATTTCTTCCTTCGGTAACAACTACACGATGACGGGTTCAGGGACTAACTGGACGAGCGTGAACTCAGCGACACCGACCAGCTCGATAACGACGACGACCACCAATATCGACAATGGCAGCGCAAGCGCGAATACCTTTCCGCAGACGAATGTGCAGGTGACGGTAGCGAGCGCGAGTGGATTCACGGCGACGGGGAATCCGATTGCGTGCCTGTTCTCGAATGAGGACCAGAAGTGGACGTGCGCGCATGTGACGGCGGTGGCGGGTTCGGTGGTGACACTGGACCGGGTGGACTTTGGATTCCCTGCGGGATCGACGATTGCGACGGGCGGGCTGACCGGGTATGGATTCGGGTTTGACGTCGACACAGTGACGGCCGCGAACATGAATGGATATGCGTCCCCTTCGGATCAGGGACTGACCGGACCGATCCGGCAGGTTTATCCGGTGGTGGGCAACACGAGCGCCACTTCGATGATGGTGTACCTGTTCAGTACGAATGGCACGCGGGCGCTGACGATCAATGGAACTGCGACCTCGAATGCGTATCATCTTTGGCCGCAAGCGCTGGTTCTGGACGCGTATAACCACACAACTGGCGCGCTGGATGGGAGTGCGCTGCTGACCACGCCGAAGGTTGGGATGTTTGCGGCGAATGACACAGTGGAACAGCCGCATTACTTTTCGGTGCTTATCCAGGGACTGAACCTGGCGGTAAACAAGTTTCAGGCAACTCCAAGGCAGGAAAGCGCGATGCTGATGTTCAATCTGGGAGGGAACTTCATCAGCGGCGATGCGATCGGGCGGTTTAACAACATGAACGATCCGACCATCTATCAGGGTCTGCCGGCAAATATGCAGAGCGCGGTGACGGGGCGCAATGTGCTGACGACGCCGTTGGGGCTGGCATTCTCGGGAGCGTACCAGAGCGCAGTGAATATGGCGTATCCGCCGTTTGGGGGAAACGGAAGCCAGCAGATTGGAACCGTAGTGCAGGGCTGCGGTGCGAGCCCGGCAGCATGCGCGACGTGGAATCAGGGGATTCCGATTCTGAATGTGCGGAATGCGCACTCAGCGTTCAGCGGGATCTCTGCAGAGGACTTGCAGACGTACAATCCGGTGACGTTTACCTGGAACTGGACAGCGGGAGCCGCCGGGCTGGTGGGCACGTCGCCGGCGGCGAGCATGAGCCTTGGGCCGAACGGGCTGAGCGTGTCGAACCTGGCAGCGAGCAACGCCCCGGTTTGTCCGAATGGCGTGAATGGGGCGCTGACGACGACAGGATGTGCGACCGGAACGGGAGGCGGAGGCTTGCCGGTGAACAATCCGGTATTTACCGGCGCACTGAGCGGGCCGGTGATGGATGTGATGGCGACCAGCAACAACATTGTCTACGCGGACCAGTTTGCGGGGGCGACGTGGGACGTCAAGGTGGCTGCGGCGCTTGCGCAAGCCTGTCCGGTGACTGATGAGAACGGGACACCCGTAACCAATGGTGTTGTGGACGCGCGTGGACTGAAAGGCGGGCAGACGATGGCGGCGACGGTCACGATGCCTCCCAACTGCATGCTTCTTTTAGGCCAAGGCACAATAACGCGCGCATCCGGAGCACAACTTCTTTTTGACTCTGGAGACTCGATAATCGGGGCAAACCCGGCGCTTGGATTTGTGATGGCGCGGGGAACTGCTTTTGTCGGGGTCACCGGGGATGCGAGCGCGGCGATTGCATACCGCAATGGGACGGGAGGAAATGGCGCCTACGGGGTCATTCTGAAGGACTTCAGCATTGTGAGTACCGCAGCTGGAACCGGCATCGGCTTTCAGCATGTGACTGAATCGCAGATTGATAACGTGGCCATTGAGGGGTTATCGGTTGGAATCGTTCTGGGGTTCACCGGCGGGTGCGACTGTTACAACACATTCAGTCAGGTTCACATCTTCACAACGGGCTATGCGGTTGAACTAAACCAGTACGCGAACCAGAACCAGTTCTACGGAGGCCGCTTCCAATCAAGCACGAGCAGCGCAATCTATGACAATGGCAATGCGAATACGTTTTACGCGCCTGACGTTGAGGGTGCATCCACGGGCTTTGAGTTAGGCAGCCAGGCTGGAGCAGATGGAATCTATTCTCCCTATGTGGAAGGAAACTCAGTGGACCTGCTCATTGATCCAGGAGCGGTTGGCAATTCGATCATTGGCGGGACGTATCTGGGCCGGATAACGGACAACTCCGGCAACATGTCAAATTACATATTTACCACCGGAGCGGGAGCGAACCAAGGTGGAAACTCCCCCAATGTCTTTGCCGCGAATGTGTTTCGTCTGGGTGGCAATCTTTTCGGCGGTTCGAATTTGGGGGGTGAGCTCTCGCTGGTAAACAACGGCCCTGGAGGCGGTGCACAGCTTAATTACTCCGCGGCCGCCACCAATACCTACGGCGCCACGGGGGGATTTCCACTCCATTTTGGATCGCTGTACAGCGCCGGAGCATCTTACTTCAGCTCTCCAGTTGTTTACGCTTTGCCAAACCCGCCAGCTCCGACAGTGGCCGTCGTGGGCGGCGCAGGATCGGCGACGCTGACTTATTACGTTGTCTGCTACGTTCAGAACACTATAACCAACACAATCACCGAGTCGCTTCCATCCAGCGGGACCACGATCACGAACGCGCCCAACGCGTTGAGCGGTACGAACTACGTGAGTATCGCGTCGTCTTGTGGCCCCGGGTACACGGGCGCATACATTCTGAAAGGTGGCACATCGGGTACAGTTCTCTTGTCCCAGTGGGGCGCAAATCAGACTTACGACGACCAGGGTGGTTCGCTCTCGTCATTCACGACGCCATTGCGCAATAGCACGGGAGATATGTCTGTAGCGGGCTATCTGAATGCGAGCCAGTTGAGCGTCGGTTCGAACCTGGTGATTCCGCCGACGGTGACGGGCTATCAGGGTACGAGCGGCACCAAGGTGCAGTTGGGAATCGGAACGCCGACGGTCGGGCACTGCGCGAACTTTGCGGTCGACGGGAGCATCCAGGATGCAGGCGTGCCGTGCGCGTCGCTGACGCAGAACTCGATCACCTTTGCTAACGGCTCGGCCAACTCCGACTACATGATCCTGCAGCCGGGAACGGGGAGCACGGATCAGATGGGATCCTTCGAGTTCGCGAACTACGCAGGGACAAGCGAGTGGGAGCTGCGAAAGGATGCATCGGAAGTCTTTCGTCTGCGCGACTCGGTGAACGGAGCAGACAGGCTGCTGGCTTACCAAGGGGGACAGACGATGATCAACTCCGCGGGGAGCAGCGCGGTGGTGGTGAACGACACCTCGGGTGCGGGGACGGGCGGATTCATCGTGTACGGGGGTGGAGCTTCGCCGACGGCTGCTCTGACTGTGACGAGTTCGGGCAACACAACGGCAGCGGGGTTTGTATCGGGCAAGTTCTATACCGGCAACGCGGCGATGACGGCTACCGCGGGGGCGGGGGCGGGAACGTCGCCGACGATTGCCTGTGCGACGAATTGCACCGGCGCGCAGGGGACCTACAGCATAACGGTGGGGACGTCGCCGGCGGCGGGAACGGTGGTGACGCTGAACTTCCCGAACACCCACACGAATACGGCCGATTGCGTTGGGAACCTGTATCTGCCGGGGACCGGGCAGGTGTCGAACTGGGAGCCGGTGGCGGGAGTCTCCAGCCTGGGCATCAAGATCGACGGCAGCGCGCTGACAGCCGGATCGCAGTACAAGCTCACCTACTGGTGTGGAGGCTTTTAGAGCGGAACCAGAGTCAGATAGCCCGTGCAGCGGGAAACCAAGGTGGCTTTTTCTTAAGGAGGAAGCCACTCGAGCTCTCGATTGCCGCGAGCAGTCACTCTGGTTCCGCTGTGAGGTCTCAGACCTTGGAGGAGGCTCAATGAGCTTGACCGCAGCAAAACCAGAGCGTGACTACGCGAGCCGATGGTGGATTCTGCGCCCCGTTGACCTGACGCGGAGTGAGCTGGAGAACTTCGGGAGGCATCTGGATGCGCGGCCCAGGAGCCTGAAAGGGCAGTCGGTGACAATGGCCTTTGCCGAGCAGTTTCTGGTAGTCAGGTCGAAGGATGGCAGCCCCGCGAAGCTCAAGGCCAACGCGGTGCAGAAGGCCTTTGAAATCGGGCGCGGAGAATGCAACATCGTGCTCAAGGCGCGGCAGATGGGGCTGACGACGTGGGCGGCGGCGCGTTTTTTTATCAGGACAATCACGCAGCCGGGTTCGCTTACGCTGGAGGTGGCGCACACACGGGAGTCGGCCGAGGAGATCTTTCGCATCGTTCACCGGTTTCTGGACGGGATGCCGGACCAGTGGCGCAATGGGCCGTTGAAGACCTCGAGGGCCAATGCGCGACAGATTGTGTTTCCGGAGATCGACTCGCAGTATCGCGTAGTGTCGGCGGGAGAGCGCAATGCGGGGCGCGGGCTGACGGTTCAGAATCTGCACTGTTCAGAGCTGGCGCGCTGGCCTGGCGATCCGGCGGAAACGCTGGCGGGACTGCGGGCGGCTATGACGCCGGGCGCGGAGATGATTCTGGAGTCGACGCCGGAGGGCGCAGGAGGATGTTTTTACGAGGAGTGGCAGAAGGCCGGCGAGACGGGGATGGTGCGGCATTTCTTTCCCTGGTGGATGGAGCGCCGCTACCGCGTGGGGGCTGTGCCGGAGGGTAGCCTGAGTGCGGAAGAGCGGGCGTTGATGCAGCGGCACGGGTTGGATCTGGAACAGATCGGATACCGGCGGCAGATTCGTGCGAATTTTCGCGGGCTGGCGCGGCAGGAGTATGCCGAAGACGATGAGAGTTGCTTCCTGTCGAGCGGCGACTCGGTGTTTGAGATGGACCGGATTGAGGAGCGGATCAAAGAGCTATCGGAGCCGGCGGAGCGCAGACGCAATGGGGAGCTTGAGGTGTGGCTGCCGCCGGCGAAGGGCAGGCGGTACCTGGTCTCGGTTGATCCGTCGGGTGGTGGCAGTGAAGGAGATTACTCGGCCGCGGAGGTGCTGGACCTGGAAACCGGTCTGCAGTGTGCGGAGTTTGCCGGGCATGTGGGAGGGCTGGAGCTGGCGGAACTGGTGACGAAGCTGGCGACCGAGTACAACGGCGCCACGCTGGTGGTGGAGCGAAACAATCACGGGAGCGCGGTGCTGGCACTGGCGGAGACGGTTTGCGGGTATGGAAAGCTCTATCGGCAGAACGGGCAGGCGGGATGGCTGACGACGTCGGTAAGCCGGCCGGCGGTGCTGGGACGGCTGGGCGCGGCGCTGGTGGAGGAGCCGAAGTGCTTTTTGAGCAGGAAGCTGCTGGCCGAATGCAGGACATTTGTGCGGCTGGCGAATGGAAACACGGGCGCGCGGGCGGGGACGCACGATGACAGGGTGATGGCCATGGCGATCGGGCTGGCGGCGCGGGATGAGCTGTTGGGGAAACACAGCTCCTAGCTTTCAGCTCTCAGGCTTCAACTTGCTTGTTGCAGAGATCGGGGCTGGAGTCTGCCCCCTGGTGCGGAGGATGGAGGGTTAAGGGCTGAGAAGATGCAAGCTCGAAGCTGGAAGCTGAAGCCTTCCTCACGCATCTTCTTCCGGCCCGGGCGTTTAAAATGCGAGTGACTCCGGAAGAGGCGAAGGAGCGGGCTTGGCAGTTCTGGTGGTGCAGCACATCCGGCGGATGCGGGGCGGAGCGCAGGGCCAGCTGATGCTTGGCGCCGACGGGCACTTCTACGTGGTGAAGTTCCAGAACAATCCGCAGCATACGCGGGTGCTGGCTAACGAGTTTCTGGCCTCGCGGCTGGCCTCGGCGGTGGGCCTGACGGCGCCCCAGGTTGAGCTTGTGGAGGTGTCGAGCTGGCTGGTTGAGAACACGCCAGAGCTGGAGATGGACCTGGGCAAGACGCGGGTGCGATGCCAGCCGGGACTGCAGTTCGGTTCGCGTTTTGTGGGGGGGCTGATGCCGGGGCAGGTGGTGGACTACCTGCCCGAGGAACAACTGGCAGAGGTGCGCAACCTGGGTGAATTTGCCGGGATTCTGGCACTGGACAAGTGGACGGCGAATGCGAATGGACGACAGGCGGTGTTTGCGCGGAAACAGCGGGAGCGCCGATACAAGGCCGTGTTTATCGACTTTGGGTACTGCTTCAATGCCGGGGAGTGGCGCTTCGAGGATTCGCCACTGCGGGGAGTCTATTACCGCAACGACGTATATCGAGAGGTAAGCGGCTGGGAATCCTTTGAGCCCTGGCTGACGCGGCTGGAGACGCTGCCCGCGGAGACGGTGTGGGAGGCAGCCAGTGTGATCCCGCCGGAGTGGTATGGCGGCGACCTGGGTGCGATGGAGGCGCTGGTGGAGAAGCTGTTGGCGCGACGGAGCAGGATCCGGGAGCTGATTGAAGGATTTGGGAAGTCGGAGAGGGGGCCATTTCCAAGATGGGTGGGGATGGGGGAAAAAGTGGAAGGGGAGTGGAAAGAGGGGAAGTGGACGACTAGCATGATAGGGAGAGTGCAGTAGAGGAATGACAGAAGAGAAGCGGCGGCGTGCATGCGAGTTTCAACTGCTCCGGTATGTGCCGGATGCGGTGCGGAACGAGTATGTGCATATCGGGGTGATCCTGCGCGATCAGGGCGGCCCGACGGGGCGCGGCCCGGGACCGAGTGTGGGGGTGCGCTTCACGCGAGACTGGCGACGGGTGCGTTGTCTTGATCCAGATGCGGACACTGCGGTGTTGGAGGGGATGGAGAGCGAGTTAAAGGCGCGGTTGGCGAGCGAGGCGGAGGAGGGGACAGGACGGCTGATGAAGATTCTCGGCGAGTCGCTGTCGCTGGGCGTACAGATGACCGAGCCGAAGGCGTACCTGGCCGAAAGCCTGCCGGCGGGGATGGAAGAGTTGATGCGGTTGTATGTGGAGCCGCCGCCGCGGGAGAAGGTTAACCGGCTTAGCGGGCGGGCGGCGATTCAGAACAGGATGCGCGCGGAGTTTGAACGCGCCGGCGTGTGGGAGTTGATGCGCAAGCGCATCGCGGCGTCGGATTACACCAAGCCCGGTGATCCACTCAAGATCGATGTGGGATACAGGCCGAACGGCGTGATCCGCATGTTCCATGCGGTGAGCCTGGATCCGGGCGTGGAGATGGCCAAGGTGCTGGCGTTCTCCGCGGCGGGACTGCGCACAGGAGTTCAACGCGTGGAGAAGGCGGAGCTTGAGCTGACGGCGGTGATTGAGCCGGCGTTGCGGCTGGGGGCGACAGCCGAGGAGCCGGAGAGGCTGGAGATGTACCGTTTTGGTGTAGAGACGATGGAAGAGCACAGCATCCGCGTGATGACCACCGCGGATCTGGGGCGGATGGCGGAGACGGCGCGGCGGGAGCTGCGAGTCTGAGCAGCCACGCGAGCGCGGAGCGGGCACTTTGGGGCGCATAGAATGAGCCGCGAGAAAGGCATTTTCTCTGTTGAAGAAAAAATGTTTCAAGTTTGCGCATAATTAAATGGTTTCGTTGTAGGATCAGTTTTGTTCAGTTGGACTCCGCAAGAGAGCGGCGCTGAGAAGCGCGGATTACGCGCCGGCGAAGCGGCTTCGGAGAGTAGAAGAGAGATTGAAGTGAAGGCATGGTCCTCAATGAGGGCTGTGCCTTTTGTCTTTTGGGGAAGTGCTTGAAAGAAGGAAGGTGCGCGTGAAGGTAGCGGAGCAGTTGCGGGAGATGTGGCGCCAGGCGACACGGCCGGCAGGCAGGGTTGGGAACCGCCATGGCGTTGCCGCCGGGGCCGTGGACGCCGAGGCGGAGCGCAGGACTCTGGCGCTGCCTTCGATCCTGAGTCCGATGGCGAGCCCGGGCCAGCTTCCTGGGCGGCTCTTGCCCAAGCCGACGCCGATGAACCTGCGCCGGTTTGCGGAGACACCTGTTGTGCGGCGGGCGATCAACGTGATCAAGGACCGGGTCGCGGCGATGGACTGGCAGGTGCGGGTGCGGCGGGGGGCTGAGGGGGTGGATGCGGCGGCTGCGGCCAGGAAAGCGGCCGCTCTGCGGCGGGTTCTTGAAGAGCCGAATGCCATGGACAGCTTTCGGACACTTCTGGAGCAGGTGATTGAAGACGCGCTCACCGGCGGTTTTGGGGCGATGGAGATGGAGCCGACGGGTGAGCCGGAGCGGCCGGCGATGTTTTGGGCTGTGGATGGGGCGTCGATTCGCATCAACGCGAAGTGGGACAGCGATGCGGATACACCCCGGTACGCGCAGGTGATGCCCGGGCAGATGGAGTCGAATGCGATTGAGTTGCTCGACAGTCAGTTGATGTACGTGCGCATGAATCCGCGCAGTTTTACTCCGTTTGGCCTGGGGCCGCTGGAAGTGGCATTCGAGACGGTGAACCAGTTTCTGAGCGCGCACAAGTTTGCGGGCAAGCTGGCAGCCAATGCCGTGGCGCAGTATGCGTTATGGATCAACGAAGCTACGCCGGCGCAGCATGACCGGCTCATACGGTGGTGGCAGGACGAGATCGAAGGCACGGGGCGCGTGCCACTGATCTCAACTGAGCAAAAGCCGGAGGTGTTGCGCTTTGCGCAGGGAACCGATGCGGACCTGCGTCTGGCCTGGCAGGAGTTCTTGATCCGCATGATTGCCAATGCCTTTGGCCTGCCGGCACTGATGCTGGGGCTGGAGAGCGACGTGAATCGCTCGACGGCCGCGGAGCTGAACGACGAGGCATTTCGGGGGGCGATCTCGCCGCTGGCGATGCTGCTGGCGGGGCACATAACTCGCGATCTGTTTGGGAAGTGCATCGGCTGGCGGGAGTTTGAGTTTGTGTTCAACGAGCTGAGCGCACGCGACGAGGAGACGGAGTTGGCCGTGCAGGTTCAACTGCTGCAGGCGGGAGTGCTGACGGTGGACGAGGTGCGCGCAATGCGCGGGCTTGGGCCCATGGCGAAGCCGGGTGTCCAGGCCGTGGGCGGGCTTGCCGGGTAGTGTTTGTTGAGTTTGAGTGCGGCGGTGGATTCAAAACTGGAGTAGAGAAGGGCGAGAAGCGCATGCGACTGGAAGCGATGGCAGTAACGATTCCCCATGTGGATGGGCATCCAAACCGGGTGGCCTTTGAAGGGGTTTTGACGGTGGTGAACACGCCGAGCGACAAGGCTCCCGCGGGAGCGCGGGGGCACAAGGTGACGTTGACGCTCGAGGCGGCGGAGAAGGCGCTGCCTTCGCTGCTGGGCATGGCAGTGGACTATCGGCCGGGCTGGGACGGGCACGATGCTCGGCGCAAGATTGGCATCCTGACGGAAGCTGACGTGGTTGGGAAGCGGCTCAGGGTGCGCGGCTATCTGTATGCGCGCGACTTTCCGGAGGTGGCAAGTGCAATTGAGGCGCAGTCGCCGGAGGCCCTGGGCATGAGCTACGAGCTGGCCGATGCGCGCGTGGAAGACCTGCGGGCGGATATTTGGAAGCTGACCCGCGTGACATTTACCGGGGCGGCGATCTTGCTCAGGGACAAAGCGGCCTATCGGGCAACAAGTTTTCGCATGACGAAGTAGCGGGAGTAGTGGACGAAGTGGATGTGCAGAAAGGCTCCGCGCTGCGGGGCATTTTTTGTTCAGGGCTGTGCAAGAGGGAGCGGTAGAACGACAAGTGGAAGGCAACAGGAAAGGACAGACATGGAAAAAGACGGGAAAGAGATTGGGGAACGGCTGGAAGCCGCAACCACGCTGCTTGAAAAGACGCTGAGCTGGCTTGAGGAGCGGCAAGGAGTTCTTTCGGGTGAGGTGGAGCGGATCTCAGCAACCGTGGAACCGAGTCGGCGCGAGGCAGAGCTGGAAGAGAAGCTGGCAGCGGTGGAGCGCGAGCTTGCTGACCTGAAGGCGAGCGCGGCAGCAACAATTTCGAATCCGTTGCGCAGGACGCTGCCGGCATCCACAACGGAGATGCTGGCCAAGCACGGCATCGGCGAGGGACCTGTGGATGTGCGCACGCTGGACGCGGCTCTCAGCGGGCTGAGCCTGGAACAGCGCATTGCGGTGAAGAGCCAACTGCTGCGGGCAGGTGCAATCGCGTAGAAGCAGCTCCTAGCTTCTAGCTACTAGCTTCTAGCTAAAAGCCTATGGAGACATGTGGGATGACAGCTCGGAATGGAAATCTAACAGCTAGAAGCTAGCGGCTGGAGACAGTTTTTCGAGCAACGACTTGCCCCAATGGAGGGGGCGGAGAAACCTATGAACGCAACCTTTGCAGATATTCATGCGGCAGCAGACTTCATTGGGCCGGGCGCAATTGAAGTTCCTTTGTACCAGACCGAGATCTTTGACATCTGCCGCCGTTCGAGCCCGTTTGGGCAGCGCATCAAGCAGGTTCCGGCAACCGGACACCCGTCGCGGTTCTTCGAAGAGACGGCGATCCCGAATCCCGGTTCAGCCGGCTTTGTGAATCCGCGTGCCATTGCAGCTCCGGTGGTTAGCCCGACGCGCGTGGAGCGGAGCGTACCCCTGAAGGCGATCGTTTCGCAGATCAACTACAACCTGTTCGACATCGAGCTGGGCGAACAGCAGAAGCAATTTGCCTATTTGCAGGCCAAGGACCTGGTGGACACCGTCTCCGGCGTGATGGTGACGCACGATGTTGCGCTGTGGAACGGCAACGACACGAGCCTGGCGACTCCGACAACCACGCAGTACATGGGCGTCATTCCGCAGATCGTTGCCGGCGGTAACACGGTCTCGATTGCTGTAGGCGCATCGATCGTGGACGGCATCAAGTCGGCGGTGGCGCAGATGGTGGCCAACAATGGCTACTATGTTCGGCCCACGGCGATCTATGCCAATCCTGTGCTGCTGGACCTGATTGACCGCGAGATGAAGACGGAGTTCAACGTGGTGTTGAATACCGACAACATCACCGGTGGCGTCCGGGTGAAGATGCTATCCACTCAGGCAGGCGATTTGCCATTGATTCCTGACTGGAGCCTCGGTTACACCGGCGTTCCCGGATCGGGCACTGCGGTGCTTCCGGCTTACATCGTCACCGAGGATTTGATCGAGTACCACTGGTTGGGCGATCCGACACCTCGCATCTTCCAGCTCGGGCTGCCGAACTCGCTGGCTCACCAGTACGTGGCGGTGAAGTTTGGCGCGCCGGTGGTGAAGGGCGCGAACTATGCCCATTACCAGGTGCTGGTCGACCGGTAAGGAAGGCGGCAACAGATCAATCGAAGGCAAAGTGCGCGGCGGCAGCGGGGAAGGCGGGCTTGCCGCCGCAAACGGAGCACAGGTTGACCACGGCTGGGGCGGGCTTACGGGAGCGAAGAAACCGTCGCTCCCGCGCCCATTCAAAAAGAGAGAAGGGTGGGGTATGGCATATCTGCAGCCAGCGGATTACCCGAACTATGGATTGCCGGCTGGAACGACGGCGGACTGGATTACAGCCGCCACGGCATTGATCAACAGCTACTGCAGGCGGCCTGACCTGAACGTGATCCAGTATACGGAGCGGTTGCGGCTGACCGCGGGATCACAGACGGTGTTGTTGAGTTACCTGCCGCTGGCGCCGCTGGGAGCAGCGACGACTCCGATCGTGAGCATCGAGGGCAGATACGCGCGGTCTCGCAGAGGCGAAGCGCTGAACGAGACCTTGTTCGAGGCGGTTTGGGCTTTCTCACTGCCTGGGCAATGGACGGCGATCGATCCGAATTCAGTGGATTTCGATCCGAGCACAGGTGAGCTTACGTTGCCGTGGAACGTGCTGGGATTGCCCTACAACGAAGTCTCGGTGACTTACACGGCGGGGCTGGGGACCATCGGCGATGACATCAAGACGGCGTGCGCACAGATTGTTCGCAATGCGCAGTCGACGCCGGCGCTGAACGCGAGCAAGGCCAGGATTGACACGATGCAGATGCAGTATTTCTCTAGTTCGCTGGTAGACGAGACAGTGCAGGCATGGCTGCGCCCTTACGTCGCGAACAGGCTGGGGTGAGCGATGAGCGATACAGCCCCGCGGAACCCGGTGGGAGCGCCGCAGATGCTGGCCGATGCGCTGCTGCGCAGTGTGGCGGGCACTACGGCGCTGCTGCGCGTTACGGGCACGAATACTGATACAAGCCAGTCGGAAGTAGGACTGGTGGCGACTACCTTTGCCGATGTTGTGGTGGCCCCTGTGGTGATGCGCAAGCTGCGTCCATCGTGGAAGGAAGGCGGCGAATCAAAGTACGAGCTGCTGGTTTCGGCCACAAGTATTGAGGGCCAGGTGAACGCACTGGATGTTGGCTCAGCACAGGCGCTCTTCTCGCTGACGCTGGCGGTGACCGTGGACGGGAAGGATTACCTGATCGAGTCGATCGCCTCCAATGAAGCGTTCGGCACGCCCTACCTTTATCGGCTGCTGTTGCGTGAAACCGGCCAACAGGCTATTTAGCGGCCTTGGCGTGTTTGCCTGAGGCAATTGATTTGGAGAACCAGGAGCTGACCTTCATGCAAAATGCGAAGGATTCGTTTTATCTGGCGCTGCGGACGCGCCTCACCACCATTAATCCGGAGCGGACGATTCTAGTCCGGGGCGCACTCCGGCCTGGAATTCTGGTGGAGGAGGCCGAAGGTCCACTCAGTCAGATTCCCAGCGACGTGTTTGTGCTGCGCTGGCAGGGGCTGGGGGTGGATGTGGACCTGGACTCCACGCTGGTGGCGGAAGAGTGCGAGATTCTCTACCAGACGCTTGGAACGCAGAGCTTTGGAGGGCTGGATCGGGGCCGGATGCTGAGCGCGATGGACGAAGAGTTGTTGGCGATGGTGCAGCCTTTCTACACGCCCAAACTGAATTACTCGGCAACGCCGCCGGCCACGATGTTGACGCAGGTGTTCTGGGACGAGCCCAGCTTTACGCCAGCAGTGACGATGCGTGATCGGCTGAGCCGGTCGGCGAAGGTGCTGGTTTACAGCTACCAGGAGCAGGGGGAGTAAATGGCGGCCAATTGGTATTCAGCTCCCGCGCCGGTGGCGAGGCGCGTGCGAGGTTTCTTTGCGCCGGTAAATCGCGGTGCGCAGTCTCCGGTGGTTTTTGACCCGGTCCAACAGGGCCGATTCAGCATGGATACTCCGCCGGCTCCATGGGTGAACCTGGGCTGGATACAGGATTTTGCGCGCAAGTCCAGCAGCAAGACGGCATCCGTGATGGCGGGCATTCCGGCTTCAGCGCTGGAGCAGGTGCGCGAGACGCTTGCGGCCGAGGTGAGTTTTCAGTTTCTGAGTTGGACCAAGCTGACCATGGCGCTNNGGCTCGCAGCACATGAATCTGCTTGCTTCCGCGAGTGGACTGACGGTCGCTGCGGATGGGCCGCAGGCGATAGCCGCCGTTACGCCACAGAGCGGGTCTACAGCAAACTCGATCCTGCTGACCGCAGTGGATGCGGCGAAGTTTTCGCCAGGGTCGCTTGCGGCGGTGGATACGGATTATTCAGGGCAGACTGGCTATGTTGGTTCGCCTGTTGCGGGGGCCTTTCTGCGGCAACCTCTCACCGATGTCGATTACATCCGTCGCGTCACTTTCAACGTGGGGTTGGTGACCGCGGTGAACCCCACGGGTATCACGCTTGCAGAGCCGCTCTTAGGCGGAGCTCCCGGGGCGGGAGCGAAAGTGCAGGCGGTTACGGGCTTTGTCGATCGCGAAGGCGGCAGCTTCTANNTGGTCGGCGCTGTTTGTGATGGAAGGTAGCCAGGGAGAGCGGATTTTCTTCCACTACCCGCGGCTGCAGAGCATGGCTGGCGGGGAGGAAGCTGCTGTTCCACTTGCGGGCAAGCAGAAGACGGGCCATGCGCGCATTCGACTGAAGGGGCAGTTCATGGCACTGCCAGTCACGGACCCGATGGATGGGGAGCGCGTGGTGTGCTATCGCAGCTTTCTGCCCGCAGCCAACGCATTGATTTAGGCAAGGAAGAGCGAGCTATGAAAATAACAATTCAGGGGCAGGACGACACCGCAGCCCTCGATGCGGCGCGCCCGCTGACAATCGACCGCAAGCTCAATGCGCCTTCCGTTTGCCAGCTTTGGTTGAGCCTGCCGGCCAATGGCAGCTTAGCGGCGCCTTCACGCAATCAGTATCTGGCTGTCGTCGGCGATGACGGAACCATTTACTTTACCGGGTACATTGCGGTCTCGCCGTTGCCGGAGTATGCAGGTCTGGCTCTTGAGGGTCCGCGCTATCGCATTGCGATCCAGGCTGTGAGCGACGAGTTGTTGCTCGATCAGTTGCTGATGCCGTCGAGTGTGGGAGTCGCCGGGCAGACAGCCGGGGAACTCATCGCGAGCCTGGTGGCTCACAGCGGATCATCCGCGATCTCTACGCAGGGCGTCGAATTGAATGAGCCTATTGGCAGCTTTGTTCCGGAGCCGGGTGCCTCGTGGAGCAAGAGCGCGGGCCAGGCGGCCACACAGGCGCGTGCTTCCTACCGTGTTGTCAATGGTGCGCTATCGCTTGGCAGCGTACAGAGCATTGTCCATCCACTGAACGAAACCGATGGCTCGTTGAATTTGGCGAGCCTGACGCTCACTGGCAGCGTGAAGCGCGCATTGGCCAATGACGTGACGGTTTGTGGCGATCACGAGCCTGTGGCTTATGTGACGGAATACTTCCTGGGAGACGGCGCGACAACTGAGTTCTATCTGTCTGCCGATCCGTTCTTCCCAGCCTCCGCAAAGACCACGCTGGTTCGCGAGCTCTTCAACGAGGCCTTCATCAACGACTCATTATGGTCCAATCTCAGCTCGTCGGACTGCATCAGTCTGAGCGGGGCTGGATTGAGCATTGAAGGCGGAAACGGCATTGACGGAGAGACTGTTCTCTCCTGGATTGATCCTATTGAGATGGGCGGCACATTGTTGCTGGAGGCGGTAGGCATCAACTTGTCGCCGGGCAGTACGGGCGTACTGGCGGGTTTCTTCACTGGGACCAATACGCAAACGCAATGCACCGCGGGATTTCAGGTGACCGCGGCGCAGGGTACCGGCGCGGTCAGCGTGCAGCCGCTGGTCCAGGGCCATCCGACAGGTTCGAGCTACTCGCTGAATTCGGCAAATCAATACACACTCAGGCTTCGTGTTCATTGTCCGGAGGTAGGGCGAGAGTTGCAGGTCTATCGCTCGTTCGGCGACAGCGGGTCAATTACCCTGGGCGGGCAATCGAACCAGGTTTCAGCGACGATCCAGATGGAGGTTCAGCCGTTTGTAGACGGAGTCGCCGGCATGCCGGTAACGCTTTACGACGGCACGCTGGCCGAACTGCCATTCACATGCACTCTGGTGGCAGCCAGCAGCCTGAACCTCATCGGCACGATGCGCGCGCTGAATCTGACGAGTCTCGGTTCCGCGTGGGTGGTAAGCATGCCCGCGAGCGGTGGGCCATATACACGCCGGATCGGCACCACGGCTGAGGCCGCCGAGTGTCACGTCGAGCGGACCGGAAAGCTGGTCTTCTACACAGGCTTTCAGCCGGCAGTGGGCGAACAAGTTGCGGTGAGCTATCGGACGATTGGCAGATCGGTCGGGCGCGCGGTAAATGCTGCAAGCCAGCAGGCGCTTGCCCAGGCCGGTGAACCATCGGTGGCCGCGTGGATCGGCACGGTTACGCAACCCGCTCCGCGCAGCTCTGCTGATTGCCGCAATGCAGCGTCGGCAATGGAGCAGGCGGCGGCCGGGATAGCAGCGCTATGGAGCGGCAGGTACAACGGCACGCGGAACAGCTTTGCCACAGATGTGTGGCCGGGAGACGCTTTGCAGTTGAATGCACCCTCAACTAACTTGAATGCGCAGATGGTGGTGCGCAGCGTGAAGGTGAGTTATAGCGCCAGCCTTCCCGATTTGGTGGAGTATGCAATCGAGTTCGCAAATGACTGGGCAGACGACCTGGCCATCAAGACCAGCGAGACCGTACCGGCGGATGCGTGGCTGCCGGCTCCTGTTGCTCCGACGCTGCTTGCAAATCTCAACAGCCTCACGGTGACCGCGCTGAACGGGAGTTCGATCACGATCAATACGGGCGTTACGCCTCCAACGAAAGGCGGCTTTGAGATTCGGCGACGCGACTTTGCTTTCATGGCGGGGCAGGACCCAGACCTGGTGGCGCGAGCCACGGTGCCCAACATTACATTTCTGCGCGAGACCGCCAACGATCGTTTCTACATCAGGATGTATGACGGCTCGACACCGCCCAACTACTCAGAGTTCTCAACGGCGTTGTTCATCAATCTGCCGCTGGGTTCCTGAGCGGGGCTGTCTGGGAGTGAATCGAGATTTGGAGCAAGGCGGATGCGGATGATGAATGAATTCGAAGCGCAGGTGCTGAGCGACCTGAGCGTGCTGAAGACGCAGATCACCGGGCTCGTGGGCGACGGCAACGGCGGCCGCATCGCGGAGCTCGAGCGGCGCATGGACCGTCACGAACAGAACTGGCAGCGCGCCAAAGGCTTTCTGGCCGCGGTCAGCGTAGTCTTCGCGGTGATTGAAGTTGCCGTGCAGGCGTGGTTCCGGCGGTGAGCGCGGGCAGCGGATCGCAAAGAAATTCGGACTGAGTTTGAGAGCGGGCTGGTGCCCTTGCGCCCTTATAATCAGCCCTATGAGCACTCAGCCAATGGTGGGCGTGGTGATGGGCAGCAAGAGCGACTATGAAGTCATGTCTGCTGCAGTGGAGATCCTCGAGGCGCTCCAGATTCCGCATGAGGCGCGAGTCGTCAGCGCGCATCGCACCCCGGACTGGCTTTTTGAATACGCCGAAACGGCCAAGGCCCGCGGCCTGCGGGTGATCATTGCCGGAGCGGGCGGCGCGGCACATTTGCCCGGAATGCTCGCNNGCGGCTGAGATCCTCGCCACCAACGATGACGCACTCTACGAGCGGCTCGTTGCATGGCGCGAGAATCGCACCCAGGAAGTGCTCAATCAGACAGTCGGGCAGGAGCCGCAGGGGTGAGCCCCGTTCCCGAAAACACAGCCTCTCTCAACACTGCGCCAGTCATATTGCCCGGAGCGCTGCTCGGCTTTCTGGGCGGCGGGCAACTGGGCCGCATGACCGCTATGGCCGCGCGCACCATGGGATATCGCGTTCGAGTGATGGATCCTGAGCTGGCCTGCCCGGCGAGCTTTGTGGCCGATGAGACGATTGTGGGCCGCTGGGACGATGTGGACGCTGCGCGGCGCCTGGCAACGGGCGTGGACGNNTCCGTCCGAGCGTCGAGCCGATTCGGATCATTCAGGACAAGACGCTGCAGAAGACGTGGCTGGCTGAGAACGGGTTTCCTGTTGGGCCGTTTCGCGTGGTGCGGAACGAGGCCGATCTGCGCGAGGCTGTGCCAGCACTTGGCGGGAATGTCTTTCTCAAGGTTGGCCGAGGTGGATACGACGGGCGCGGACAGGCTCGTATAACGCCGGGAGCGACGACGGATCTCGGTCAAGTGTGGCAGGAGCTTGGCGCGACATCAGCGGTTGCCGAGCAGGCGCTTGAGCTTGAGTGCGAGATCAGCGTGATGGC
>PMXB01000005.1 GCA_003165935.1 Acidobacteriaceae bacterium
GTCGGCACGGTGAAGAAGTCCATCGCCGCAATGGCTTCACGATGGTTCTGCAGAAAGGTCAGCCAGCGCTTCGTGGGATCTGGAGGTCTCGGGGCTCGCCGAACCCATCGCGAAACCGTTGGTTCTGATAGATCGAAGCCCAGCTTGAGCAACTCGCCATGAATGCGGGGTGCACCCCAGGTTGCATTTTCGGCAACCATTTGAAAGATCAAGGCTCGAATTTGTTTGCTCACCGGCTTGCGACCTCCCCTCGACTTAGGTTGGGAAACCCATTTCCAATACAGCCGAAAGCCAGCACGATGCCAGGCAACGACCGTTCTGGGTGTCACCAGGATGAGAGGTTGTTTCCATCCAGCCCACAGCCTTCGTAATACTACCCAGAACAGCTTGTGTGAGACAGGGAGCCGTCGGCGAGGCCGCTTGGCATGCAGAGTGAGCAGTTGCTGACGCAAAGCGAGATTTTCAACGATGAGGTCCTGGCGCGAACGAAACGCACTAACGACCCAGCCAAGAAGGTGCCGGAGGCGAACAATCATGGCTACAATCTTATCCCGGTCGCTAAATGAACTCATCGCCGAGTCATTGATATTACGGGTGCCAGATGTTTTGATGACCCACAGCCCAACTCAAAGTGCTTCGCGCCATCGCGCGTTGTCGCACGGCCGCACTCGGTGGGCATCGCGATCAATGCGTTCGCTGTGGGCATCAGGCCATCTCTTACAACTCCTGCCGAAACCGGCACTGTCCGAAGTGCCAGACCAATGCCAGGGAGAAGTGGTTGTGTGCCCGGCGACAGGAACTGTTGCCGGTTTGCTACTTTCACCTGGTCTTCAGCGTGCCGCACGCGTTGGTTCCGTTGATCTGGCAAAACAAGAGGCATCTATTCGGACTCTTGTTCGATGCCAGTGCCGCAACGCTGCTGGAAGTTGCGGCCGATCCGGCTCGCCTCGGGGCCGAGATCGGCTTCCTCAGCATTCTGCATACGTGGGGACAGACTCTGCAGCGACACCCGCACGTCCACTGTGTCGTGCCAGGTGGTGGACTGTCGCCTGACCACTCCCGGTGGATCCCCTCGGCACCCCGCTTCTTTTTACCGGTGAGAGTACTCAGCCGCGTCTTTCGGGGCAAGTTCGTGGCTGGATTACGGCGGGCTTTTCAGAGGAAGCAACTTGTCTTTTTTGGCCCGTGTCAGCCGTTGGCCAACGAGAAGGCATTCGCAGCCTTCTTGCGCACTCTGTTTCGAGAAGACTGGGTCGTTTATGCCAAGGCTCCCTTTGGCGGGCCGGAGCACGTGCTGCAGTACCTGGCCCGCTATACCCATCGAGTGGCCATCTCGAATCATCGGCTTCTATCCGTGGATGGCGATCACGTCACCTTTCGTTGGAAGGACTACGCGCATCACAGTACGTCCCGTGCCATGACTCTGACGTTAGAAGAGTTCCTGCGTCGGTTCTTACAGCATGTTCTGCCCAAGGGTCTTCCACGCATCCGCTACTTTGGCTGGCTCGCTAATCGCCGCCGCCGGGAGCTGCTGCCGCTTTGCCGGAGGTTACTAGCGGTCGCTCCTCCACTGGCTGAAGCGAAAACCGATGCAGCCGCGGTCTGGCAGTGTCCGATCTGCGGTAGCCCCATGCACGTTGTGGAGTTGCTAACCGCCGCCCACATGCAGCAAGAACAAGGACACCAGGTCTATATCCTTGATAGCTCCTAACCAGGCGGTCCCTTTGACGAGAAGCATGCGCGCTTCGGCGTGCGTACAATGCGTGTGCCTTGGCAGGCGAAAACTCTGGTTCCAACCGTCACAGGAGAGTCTCAACACGCCATATCCGCTTTGCTCCCAATCGGCTCTGCCGGATTCGCCTGCACCAACCAACCCTTCTACCCGCCTTCGACGCTTTCACCAACATTCAAAACCCATAACCTGAGGGCCCACGCACCCCTGGTGCCAGCGGCTTCCTTCTAACGTCCTTATCGAAAGCGCCCCGGCATTACGCTGAGGCGCTCCTTGGTCTTTTCACGCCGGGGCACTTCCGATAAGGCCCTAGCGTTATACGGCCAAGTGGTGGTGCCAATGCGGTTGCCGGAAGCTGGCCGACTCCCGTGGAACATATTCCATCCGGTTCAGATAGGGTGCGAGTTGGCCTGTTATCGCCAGCAATCGCTCATGAAGGGACTCTTAGCGACAATCAGACCTATTGATGCGACATGCTGGGGGAGTAATGGTTAGCGACCAATCGCCAGCGCCCTTGCTGTTTTATCCATACCCTGGTAAAGCGAGTGTCGCGGGGAACTGAGTTGCCTTTGTCTTGCCCATTCATTGTTGAGCGGCCAGTCTCTACGGCCGCATTTCCATAAACGCGCACCCGAACGTCATCAGTGGTTATGGACTGAAATCTCAAATCACCTGACGTGAAATCTGAAATCACCTGCGGCTTAGTTCGCACAGTCCCACTTGGCCCTACCCCGATGAAATCATCGGCGTAAATCTGTTCCAGTGCCGCCACATCCGCGTGGATCTGTGCTTGAATGCGTTCGTTGTCCAGTTTCCTGATGACCTGCTCAACGATCGCGCCCTGCCCTTGCCCTCATGGATTTGACTTCAGTGTAGCATTTAGAAAAAGAGAGCTTGTGGATAACTCAGTGACTCTTCCTCCTGCGGGCCTCCTGTCCCGACGCCGTAAGCGCCTGATCGTGCTAAATAAGGCTAAACTCTTCAGTTGGCCTTTGCCCTATGAAGGAATCGCTCGACTTCGACTTTATCTATTCTAAACTCGGGGTTATTTTCCCTTGTAGTCAAAGACCTCATCAAGCCAGTCGAACATCACTCGATGCTTCAAACCGAAATTGTCGATCTGGCGATAGTTGCTCCCATCTTCGGGAGTGAATAGGTGCAGAGCCGTGTTCTTGTTCGCTATGCTTGCAATGGCCTCGCGAGCTTGCTGAAGAAGTTCTGGGTAATCACGCGAGTCATTGAGGCCGAGTGTCGGGCACGTGATGCTGTGCGTATCCACCTTCATCTTTTTGATCGCTTCGGGACTGGTGAGGCCCCAAACCCGCGAAATAATCGTGTGGGCATTCGAGGCCAGCGTTTCCTTGCCTTCAGATCCGGGGAGGACGTGCTTGAGAAACAACGCCGCGATAGGCTCCATATCAGAGACCAGCGGATCGACCACGCATGCGGCGATGCGGTGCTCGTGGGCCGCCGCGCGGGTCATCATATATCCGCCGCCTTCACCGCCTCCGTAGGCGGCAATCCGAGAGGTATCCACATCGCTACGCGTAAAAAGGTAATCAATCACTGCCCTTACTGGTACTTCGGTATCGGGGCGGGACACGATCCCGTTGAAAGAGTTCAGGCCGACGCCGGGCAGGTCAACCAAGAGCGCGTTATACCCCCGTTCAAGCGCGGGAGGCCCAACCCAATAGTAGAGTTCCTCGCTCGCATTATCGCCAATGATGATCGTCGGACGCTTTTGTCCGCTGGCATCTGGCCGCAGGAAATACCCCGGAAGGACAGTTCCCTCATAAGGGATTTGGACGACCTCGATTGGCGGATCGCTCAAGGCCGCGAATTTCTCGAACAGCGCACGCGATTTCTCGATCATGGCCCGATAGCGGGGATCTGATGCTGGCCATGCCCACGCGACATTGCGGTAATAGGTGACTGCGCGCAG
>PMXB01000355.1 GCA_003165935.1 Acidobacteriaceae bacterium
CTCGGTCTGGATCTTGGTGCGCAGTTGCTGCACCTCCAGCTCCTTGGCGAGATGCGCATTCAACTTCTCCAGCCGCTCCTGAATGCTCGCCGACTCCAGCAGTTGCTGCTTGTCGTCCGTCGTCAGAAACGGCAGCGACGACGCCACAAAATCAACCAGCCGGCTCGGCTCCTCGATATTCGCTGCAATCGTCCGAAGCTCGTCCGACAGCGTCTGCGACTCGGAAACGATCTGCTGGAACTGCCCGATCACATTCCGAGTCAGCGCCTCAAGCCCCGCTCCCGTCGGAACCTCAACCTCTTCCACTGTCTCCACCTCGGCAATCATGAACGGCTCAGTCTGGACATACTTCACCAGCCTCACTCGCTCAACACCTTCGGTGAACACAAACCGGCTCTGGTTCGGCATCCGAACCACTTTGTGCACCGTGGCCAGCGTCCCCACCGTGTGCATGTCGTCCGGCTTGGGGGCGTCCAGCCTCGGATCAAGCTGCGCCGCTACCACAATCGTCCGCTCTTCCCCTAGCGCCTCGATCAACTGGATCGAGCTCTCTCGTCCCACCGTCAGCGGAAGCACCGCGTGCGGAAACAGCACCGTATCCCGGACCGGAAGCACAGGAATCCGCCGTAGTCCTCCATTTGTCTTCGTTGCACCGTTCTTCCCATTCGGTGAAGCCGGATTCTGATTAAGCATTGAGTGTCCTCGTATCAACTTTCCTTCATTAGACAACGAAGAATACCATTAAGTTTCACTTTTCCGCGCTCTGGTTGCGGCTGCGCTCCCCCCTCAGCCCGAGGCTCCCTCATCTCTACGCCCACAACCCGCTCCTTGTTCCCCACTCCCACCCTTCAGTCTGCGGCTCGCATTCTCTCCACCTGCCTTACAACTTTCTCCAACAAATCATTCAACCTGAATTACTTACAAGACATCGCGCCATGGGAACTACGCTTATCTATCGGCCAATTCCTCGCAAAGGTGAGCGCCTCCCGCGCTTCGCGCCAGGTTCGCAAGCCACAAGTTTTACAGTTTTCCCCGCTTATGCCCCTGCGGAAACCCCGCCCCCACCAAGTCCCATGGTCCAAGCCGCCTGACCCCCGCCGGTCCGCCTCTTTGCGCCTTATCCCTCTCCGCCTTCATCCTTCTTGATCGCCAGCTCGATCTGCTCCCACAGTTCATCCGGTGGCTCAACCTCCGGAAACAACTGCCTCGCCGCCTGCGCGATAGTCTCCAGGTTTTCCAGCAGTTCGCGGCACAGTGCGCACTCCTTCAAATGCGGGTGCCCGGCCGCGCTCGCACCCGATCCGATGAACTCCGGCAGTTGCGCCTGAAATTCAGCACACGTCATGGACTTGGGCTGTTCGCTCATCGTTGGCCCTCCTCCCTGGAGTGAACCCGCAACGCTTCTCGCAGCTTCAGCCGAGCCTTGTGCAATTGCGACTTGCTGTTCCCTATCGAGCAATTCAGCATATCCGCTATCTCGTTATGTTCGTAACCCTCAATATCATGCAGCATGAAGATCAGTCGATAGCCGGCCGGCAGGTCGTCGATTGCCCGCTGCAAGGCCATCCGATCAATCGCACCAGTTAAAGAAAGATCATCCGCCCCAAAGCTCCGGCCTGGCCGCTCTTCCGTTGTAGGCTCCATCGCCTCGTCCAGAGAGATCAGTTGCAGCCCCTTCTTCCTCAGGCGCATCAGCACCACGTTGATCGTAAGCCGATGAAGCCACGTTGAAAACGCCGATTCCCCCCGAAATGTCGCGATCTTCCGATGCAGTTGGAGAAATGCTTCCTGGGTGAGGTCCTCTGCCTCCGCCGGATTCCCCACCATGCGCAGGCATAGAGAGTAGATTCGCCGCTTGTGTAGCGAGTAAATCTCCCCGAACGCCCCGTGGTCGCCCGCCGCCGCGCGTCCCAGCAGTTCAATCGACACAACTGTCGCTGTGCGCTGCTGGGCATTCACCTGCTTCGCTGCCAATTGGCCAGCCGTTCCCTCCGCCGGCTCCGCGCCAGACACTTCCCCACTCGGCCCCTTCACCGGAACTCTGGCTTGCCCCATCAGCTTCCTTTGAGAATACCCAGGCGTCTCTTCCAGCTCTGCGCCGAGCATCATTCCTCGTTAGTATAGGATGCAGAGGCACCAGCCGGGGAAGCCTCGCCCGGACCGGCATTCGCCCATTTTCCTGGCGGAATCCATTCCGGCAGCTTCGCATTCAACTCCGCCCCGTCAGACATCGGGCACGTCTAACCGGAAGCGGATTTCTGTGGTTCCGCGAATATAGTTCTGCGGATGTTTAGAGGAGATCAAATCTTGACGTCAATGAGGGTAGGGCAGTCCGGTTATCCTTCCCCCATCTCTGACACTCCTTTGGCTCCGCTTCCCTTAAAAAGCATCAGCCGCTCCGTCTCAACCCTTCTCTTCGCCGCCTTCCTTCAGTTTGTCCCGCCCACACTCGCCCAGCAACCATCCAGGCCGGCCACGATATCCGCAACGCTGCCCGATGCGCCGCTGCCCGTTCACGACTCCGCCACGTCCTCTGCTGCGTCTTCCATCGACGCCCCTGAACTCTCGCCCTTCGCACGCTGGGAGGGCGTTCCCGTTCGCCGCATCGCCTTTGAGGGCGTATCTCCCGATCGCCTCCTGCCCCTTCCCGGCCATCTGCCACAGCTCGAAGGCGCGCCGATGCACGAAGACGATATCCGCGCCAGCCTCCGCAAATTGTTTGCCACCGGGCTCTATGACACCATCCAGGCCGACGCGTCGCCACTTGACGACGGTGTCGCCATCACCTTCAGCGGCGCGCCACGCACCTTCATCGGCACGGTCAGCGTCGACGGCGCAAAGGGGGCAACCATCAACGCGCAGCTTCAGCGCGCCAGCCAGCTCAACCCCGGCACTCGATTCAATGACGACAAGCTCGCCCGCGCCCTCGCCGAGATGCGCCGCACCCTCGCTGACAACGGCTTCCGCGAGCCCACCATCCACGACGTCCTCACACCCCGTCCTGACGAACAACTCGTCGACATCGCGTTCCACGTTGCCTCTGGAGCCCAGGCCCGCGTCGGCGCAATCGAGGTCACTGGCGACTCCGGCATGTCTCTCGAAGAGTTCCGCCACTTCGCCCGCCTGCATACCGGCGCCACCATCGACCACGACACCCCCAACCGCGCTCTCGACGGCGTCCTCCGCCACTACCAGAAACAGGACCGATTCGAGGCCGACGTCAAACTCGAATCCGAAACGTACCTGCCCGGCCAGCATCGCGAGAACTTCCGCTTCTCCGCCAATGAGGGCCCCATCGTTCGCGTACTCGCCGAAGGTGCGAAAGTCGATCCGGAACGCCTGCGCCGCGTCGTCCCTGTCTTTCAGGAAGGCGCAGTCGACGACGATCTCCTCAATGAAGGCAATCGCCGCCTGCGCAACTACTTCCAGCGCCTCGGCTACTTCGACGTAAAAGTCGATCACGACTCCCCAGCCGCCGCTGCCGAGCAGGTCACCATCCTTTACCGCGTCGCTCTCGGGCCCCGCCGCCGCGTACAAAGCGTATCCGTCGTGGGCAACCACTACTTCAGCTCCGACACCCTCAAGGAATTGCTCAGCGTTCACGCTGCCGGCGACCTCGATCGTCAGGGCGCCTACAGCCAGTCGCTGGTCTCAGCCGATATCGCCGCCCTCCAAAACGTCTATCGCAGCAACGGATTCCCTGACGTCAAAATCGTCCCCGAAACCAGCACCCCTGAAACTGTCGCCGCGGATATCTCTTTGCCCGAATCGCCCGCCGCCCCGCCTTCTGCCTCCACGGCCCGCGCCCGCAATGCGCCCCTCGCCGTTGTCTACCGTATCACCGAAGGAACCCAGCAACGCGTCGGAACTGTTTCCATCGAAGGCACTCAACTCAACGACACACTGCGCCTTTTCGCCCTCCTAAACACTTCGCCCGGCCAGTTGCTCTCGCCCGGCAACCTCGCCGGCGACCGCGACACGCTGCTCACTGATCTCTTCCAGCGCGGCTACGAAAACCCTCAAGTCGACATCACCCAGAAAATAGAGACCGACGACCCCGCCAAGACCGACGTCATCTTCCATCTCACTGAAGGCGAGCAGGTCTTTGTCCGCAAGGTCCTCCTTACCGGGCTTCACTACACACGCCCTGAAACTGTAGCGAAGGCCATCACCATTCATGCCGGCGACCCCCTCAATCAATCCGCGCTCATCGACACGCAGCGCAATCTCTACGACCTGGCTCTCTTCAACGAAGTCGACACCGCCGTCGAAAACCCTGCCGGTGGCAACGCTTATAAAACCGTCCTGCTCGAGGCCGTCGAAGCCCGACGCTGGGCACTCACTTACGGATTCGGCTTCGAGGCCCAGACCGGCCAGCCCCAGTACAACTGCGAAGGCATCATCGTCAGCGGCGCAAAATGCAATCCCCAGGGAAAAACCGGCGTCAGCCCTCGTATCATCGCCGACATCACACGCAACGGCCTCTTCGGCCGCGAGCAATCCGCATCCGTCCAGGGCACCTACGGACTCCTCGAACAAAAACTCGATCTCCTTTACCAGATTCCTCACTTTATCGGCAATCATGACTTCGCGCTCACCTGGTCGGGCGGCTATGCAAACAGCCTCGACGTCACCACCTACGTCGCCTCCAAGCTCGAAACAGGCACCCGCCTCACTGAACACTTCTCCGCTCCAAGTTCCCTCGTCTCCAAGGCCAACACCTTCATCTACGAGTTCAACTTCCGTCGCGTCAAGGTGCAGGAAACCACCCTCCAGGTCGCCCCAGGCGAAATTCAACAGCTTGCCGCGGCCGTCCGCGTCGCTGGCCCCGCCTTCACCTGGATTCGCGACTCCCGCGACTCTGCCCTCGATGCCCATCGCGGCACATACACCAGCTTTCAGGAGTTCCTCTCCGCCAAGCCCTTCGGCGCGCAGGCCCAGTTCAACCGTCTTGACGTCTCCAACTCCAGCTACTACAGCTTCGATAAGGGCCGCTACGTTCTCGCCCGCAACACCCGCTACGGACAGGAGCGCGCCTTTGGCAATGCATCGAGCGAGCTCATCCCCCTCCCCGAGCGCCTCTACGCTGGCGGCCCCACATCCCTGCGCGGCTTCTCCATCAACGCAGCCGGCCCACGCGATCCTGAAACCGGCTACCCCATCGGCGGAGCTGGCGCACTCATCAACAGCACCGAGCTGCGCCTGCCTCCTCCCAATCTTCCCTGGATCGGCGACTCACTCAGCTTGGTCCTCTTCCACGACATGGGCAACGTCTTCTCCAGGGCATCCGACGCATGGGCAAGCTTCCTTCGCTTTCATCAGCCCAACCGCTCCGCCTGCGAGAATCCCACCTATCCCGCTCAACCCGACCTGCCGCCGCCCGGCCCGGTGAACTCCACCGGTTGGCAGGGCGAGTGCAGCTTCAACTACTTCTCCCACGCCATCGGCGCCGGCCTTCGCTATCACACTCCCGCGGGCCCCATCCGCCTTGACTTCTCTTACAACCTCAACACCCCCATCTATCCGGTGATATACAACTACTCAAATCCCACCGCCCTTCCCACCGTCGGTGAGGCAAACCACTTCAACTTCTTCTTCAGCCTCGGCCAAACCTTCTAATGCTCGCATCCTCTCCATCCCGACCTCTTGCTGTCGACCCGCACCGCGTTGCGTGCCTTCTCGCCTTTGTGCTTTCGTCCCGCGCCTGCCTCAGTTTTGCGTTCGCTCTCGCGCTCTTCGCTCTTCCGGCCCGTGCACAATCCCCCGCCCCGGCCGCTGAGCTATCTGTTTCCCAGGCGCCACGGGTTCTCGACCGCGTCGTCGGAGTCGTCAACAATCACGCCATTCTATTGAGTGACATCGACGAAGAGATTCGCCTCTCCATCCTCGACCCCTCTGACCAAAGCTCAGGCGTCCTTACCCCTCAGCGCGCCCTCGAACAGCTCATCAGCCGCAATCTCATCCAGCAGCAAATGCGCCAGGAGGACATCCAGGCCGCCGAGCCTACGCAAGCCGAAGTCGACGCCCGCCTGAAAGAAATTCGCACCGAGCTTCCCGCCTGCGTTCATGCCAACTGCGCCTCCGAAACAAGCTGGAAGGCCTTTCTTGCCGCCCACGGGCTAACCCAGCAGCTTGTCGAGGCCTCGCTCCGCAACCGCCTCCAGATTCTCAGCTTCATTGAACTCCGCTTCCGTCAGGGAATCAGCGTCTCCGAGCAGGAGATCGCAGCCTACTACCACGACAAATTGATTCCTCTCTATGGCAAGGGTGAGGAGATCCCGCCCCTCGAAAGAGTCGCCCCGCGCATCCAGGAGATCCTTCTCCAGCAGAAGGTCAATGCCCTCTTCGACGACTGGCTCCGCAACCTCCGCTCCCAGGGTGAGATCGAAGTCCTCGATCCCTCCCTCGAAGAAACATCCCCTGCCAACCCGCAAGCAGCCCATCCACAAGTAGGAGCCCGATGACCGACGACCCATCCAGGCTCCCCGAGACTCCATTGCCAGCCGATGCGGACGCCCGGCCACGCAGTCGCCGTCGCTACTGGCGTCACTTGCTGTTTTCCGCCACCTTCATCGCGCTTCTCGTTGCCGCTGCCATCGTCGGCCTCTTCATCTGGGCATCCTCTGATTCCTTTGAGGCCCTTGTCCGCAAGCGCATGGTTCATTTGCTCCAGCAAAGCACTGGTGGCCGAGCTGAAATCGCCTCCTTCAAGTGGCACCTGATGAGCCTTGAAGCCGAAGCCGGCGGAATCGTCCTTCACGGCACTGAAGCCCCTGGCGAGATCCCCTACGCCACCATTGATCACCTCCGCGCTAGCGTCAGCATCTTTGGCTTTTTGAGCCCGCGCATCCTGCTCCGCGATCTCCAGATCGACCACCCCGCCTTCCATCTCATCAGCTATCCCGACGGTTCCACCAACCAGCCGCACCCCGCCCATCCTTCCAGGTCAAACGGCTCAACCATCGACCAGCTCTTCAATCTTCAGGCGAGTAATGCCCGCGTAATCGATGGCGTCGTCCTCATCGACAGTCGCACGGACGCACTACACCAACGCCTGCTCTCACTGCCTGTGAACTTTGAAGCGCACGACATCTCGCTCCACCTGGCCTGGGTCCCCGCTGCCGCAACCACCCCTGAAACCTACCGCATCGAAGCCGGCGCAACCGATCTCCGCCTCTCCCACGGCAAGCCGCAGACCTTCCACGGATTCTTCCAATCCACCATCGACCTCACCCGCACCGCGTTCTACCTTCGCTCGCTCCGCCTCACCTGCCGCGAACGCGGCCTCCCCGATCGCACTCTCGATGTCTCCGCCAACCTGCAGAATTTCGCCCACCCTAACTGGCGCGCAAAAGTTCAGGGCGACTTCGACATGCGTCTGCTCGATCCGCTCGTTGACTTTCCCAACACCCCCGCCGGCGTAGCCCGCCTCGACGTCGACGCCGCTGGCGATACCGGTGAGTTTCGCATTGATGGAGTCGTCCATGTCGACGATGGCGCTTTGGTCATGCCCGGACTCGTGCTCAAGCGGCTTCGCGTCGACACCCACGTCCACGTCGACCAAAAGCAGATGGTCTTCTCCAGAGTAGTTGCGCTTTTCCCTCAGGGCGGTGAAGTCACAGGCGACTTCACCCTCTCACCCTGGCTGAGCTCCGTTCCCGGCCAGGCCAATCTATCCCCAACCCCGGCGTCAGCCCGCACAAAACACGAAACCCACCCCGCCTCCAAGCTGCCGTACGAGCCGCCCTTCATCCCCTATAACGGCAAGATCAACGCCCAGGCAAAAGATCTCCCTCTCGACACCATCCTTGACGCCGTCACCGACCCGCCCTTCCAGCGCGTTGGCTTCGATGCCCGCTTCAACGGCCCCATGACCGCCACATTCAATGATGGCTATACTTCAACCACAGTCGTAAGCGTCCAACTCGCCATCGACCCCACCGGCCATCCCCTGCCCGGTGAACAGCCGGCCACCGGCGTCTTCGATGCCACCTACACCCACAAGGACGGCTCAGTTGCCTTGCGTAAGCTTGCCGTCCAGCTCCCCTCCAGTCAGGTCCAGGCCGCAGGTCTTCTCGGCGTTCACCCTATGAGCCGACCCACCGGCATCAGCGTCGACTTCCACTCCTCCAACCTCGGCGACTTCGACACCGTCCTCCGCGATCTCGGCGTCTCCCGCTTCGGCCGCTCCGGAACTGCCGCTTTGCCCATCAGCCTCGCTGGCCAGGGCGACTTCCACGGCACCTGGTCCGGCTCGGTCCTTGATCCCCATCTCGCCGGTTCCCTCAAAACCACGCAAATCGCCGTCGAGATGCTCCCGGCCAAACCGGCCCCGAACAATTCAACCGTCACGCCCACGCCCGCACCGCTCCAGTCCGTCCATTGGGATTCCATCGACGCCACCGGCAGTTACTCAGCAGAACGTGTCGTCGTCGACCATGCCATGCTCCGTCGCGGCACAGCCGAAATCTCTCTCGAAGGCTCCCTAGACGCCACTCCGCCCGGCGGCCGCATCGCCGAGCCGACCTTCGACGGCAATTCCAACCTCCATCTCCACCTCCGCGCCGCTCACGTGCCCATGGACGATCTGCTCCCGCTCCTCAACCAGACCATCCCCGTATCCGGCACCCTCGACACCGACTTCCATGCCGACGGCAAGGTCAACAACCTCGGCGGCTCCGGCTCGGCCGACCTTACCTTCGGCGTCGTCTATGGTGAACCGATCTCCCGCCTCCACGCCCAGGGATCGCTCACCAAGAATCTCCTTCACCTCACCTCCATCTCGGCCTCCTCACCCGCCGGTTCGCTCAGCGCTTCCGGCAGCTACGACCTGAACGCCCATCGCTTCCAAATCGACAGCAGGGCCGACGGCATCGACGTCGCCAAGGTCCAATCCCTTCGCCAGCTAAACGACGAAATGACCGGCCGTCTTGAGTTCGCGCTTACCGGCTCCGGCACTCTCGATGATCCACGCATCCAGGGCCACGTCAATGTTTCCAGCTTCACCATCGGCGGTCAGTCGCTCGGACTCCTCGTCCTGCAGGCCCACTCTGAAGGCAACGCCCTCATCTACGACGCCACCAGCGGCCTGGAAAGCGCAGACCTCAAACTCCACGGCCGCACGGAATTCAAGGAGGGCCACCCCACCCAGGCCCGCGTCGACTTCTCTCACTTCAACATCGCCACGCCGCTCCGCATGGCCCATTTCCGCGCCCTCAATGGCGAGTCATCCCTCGCAGGCGTAATCACCATCGAGGGCCCGCTCGATCACCCAGAACAGCTTCGCGGAGAAGCTCGACTGCCCGAGATGGCCGTCACCGTCGACGGCGTACACCTCGTCAGCCAAGGCGGCTTCCACGCATCCCTCGCCAACGCCCGCATCGAACTCGATCCCCTCCACGTCACCGGCGAGGAGACTGACCTGCAGGCCAAAGGAACCCTCGGCCTCAAGGGCGACCAGCGCCTCGACCTCACAGCGAGTGGCACCATCAATCTAAAACTCGCCGAAACCCTTGACTCAGACCTTACCGCCGGTGGGACAAGCACCTTCACCGTTGAGGCACACGGACCCCTCAAGAACCCCGGCCTTCAGGGCCGAGTCGACTTCCAGAACGGCTCCCTCTCTCTCGAAGATCTCCCCAACGGACTCAGCCAGCTCCATGGAACCCTCGAGTTCAACCAGAACCGCCTCGAGGTGAAATCCCTTACCGCAATGACCGGCGGCGGACTGCTCAGCGTCGGCGGCTATCTCGCCTATCAGCACGGCCTCTTCGCCGATCTCACTGTCACGGGCAAGTCCATGCGCATCCGCTACCCCGCCGGTGTCAGCTCCCTCGCCGACACAACCCTCCATCTCCAGGGCACGCAGAACAGCTTGCTTCTATCCGGCGATGTCCTCATCACACGCTTCTCCATTAGTCCCGACCTCGATCTAGCCGCCCTTGCCGCCCAGGCCAACCTCGTTCAATCGGTTGCTCCGCCCGATGCGCCATCCAACCACGTTCGCCTAGACATCCATCTCGCCTCCTCGCCTCAGCTCAACTTCCAAAACGCCTTTGCCAAGCTCGCCGGCAACGTCGATCTCCACCTCCGCGGCACCCTCGCCTCGCCATCGCTACTCGGAAGCATTGCCATCACTGAGGGCAGCGCTCTGCTCGCCGGAACCCGTTACGAACTCCAGCGCGGCGACATCAACTTCACCAACCCCGTCCGCATTGAGCCTTCCATCGACCTCAACGCCACCGCCCGCGTTGAAGACTACGACATCACTCTCGGCCTCCACGGCACTCCGCAAAAGCTCGCCGTCTCCTACCGCAGCGATCCGCCGCTGCCTGAAGCCGATGTCGTCGCACTTCTCGCCCTGGGGCGCACCGGCAACCAGCAGCGCCTGTACACCCAGCAGCAGGAACAGGAAATCTCAAACCCCACCACCGACGCCCTCCTCGGCGGCGCGCTCAACGCAACCGTCTCAAACCGCGTTCAAAAACTCTTCGGCGCTGGCTCCGTCAAAGTCGACCCCAACTACCTTGGCGCGCTCGGCAACTCCACCTCGCGCATCATCGTCGAGGAGCAGCTCGGACGCAACCTCACCCTCACATACGCCACCAACGTCAACACCACCGGTCAGCAGCTCCTCCAGGCTGAAGTCGCCGTCAACCGCCATGTCTCCCTGCTCGTCGCCCGCGACGAATCCGGCGTCTTCTCCATGGTCATCAAAGCTACCCGCCGCTACCGCTAGCGCTTCTGCCCCTAACTCCTTCACATGTTCACTTTTGCACTGCTTTCAAAACCTTTTTCCGCTATTCGTGTCTATACAGCCGGACGGTAACGGAAAGTCCGGCCGCCGTGGGCTTCCAATGCTCGCGGGCAGTGCGTCGAACAAAACAATCCGTTGCCGCTAAAGAAACGTAATCAGTACACGTAGGAGTAATCACATGAGAAGCAACCTCCCCAAAACTCGCAATACACTTTTCGCGATCGCGCTTGCCGGCGCCCTCCTGAGCCTTCCCCAGATCTCATTGGCTGCGGGGCGCCCCTCAGGCGTAGCCGCACAGGCCCACGAAGAATCCTCCGCCGCAAACCGGCTCAACAAGAAGCAGTTCAAAGACGTCAAGGTATCCATCGATAACGGCATCGCCACCCTCACCGGAACTGTCGACCTATACGAGTACAAGACCGACGCGGAGAAGGCCATGCACAAGGTCGATGGCGTCAATGCCGTCCGCAATCTCATCCAGGTTGCAGGACCAAGTGTCCCCGACAGCGCTATCCAGGCAAAACTCAGTGAAAAGATCGCGTGGGATCGCGTCGGATACGGCGAAACCATCTTCAACGCCATCACCATTGACGTCCACGATGGCGTAGTCACACTCGGCGGACACGCCCTCTTTGATTGGGACAAGGACGATGCGGTCTCGCTCGCAAGCAACTATCCGGGCGTCAAAGAGGTCATCAGCAACATCGAAGTCGATCCCGTCTCCATCATGGACGACCATACGCGTATGGCTTTGGCCCGTGCCGTCTATGGCAATCCAGTCTTGAACAAGTACGCCATCGACCCCGCCAAGCCTATCCGCATCTCCGTGCAGAACGGCCATGTTGAGCTCTATGGCATAGTCGACAACCAGACCGACAAGAATGTCGCCTTCATCCAGGCAAACAGCGTGCCCGGCGTCTTCTCGGTCAAGAACTACCTCCAGGTGGCCAACCAGCCCACCGAATCCAAACAGATCGCCGCTCAATAACCGGCGATTCTGGAGCCCCTTCCTTTCCGCGTTCTTTGCGGAAAGGGTGGGATGCGATGCAGCAGCAAGTTGGACTTCTAAAAGGAGATGGCCTCGGAATTCCCTCCGGGGCCATCTCCTTTTCCCACCCTCATTTCGCTGTTATTTCCTGCGAGTGCCCCAAGTCTAGATTCTGATACCTGCTCATCGAGGACGAAATCGGACCTGACAAACCACCCACGCCGCGTCCTCCCCAGCCACTACAGAAACTCTGGGATGAAGCCTCGAGCCACTTCGTTGCAGGACATTCACAGAATTGTAACGACAAACTCCTTTCCATTCCTTACACTTACCTCCATGGCTTTCGACGAACCCCTTTCCATTGAGAAGCAGACGGGCAAAGCTCCCGGCACGACGATCCTTTCCCTCAAGGGTCCCCTCACCCTGCGCAATCTCTTTGAGTTCCAGTCCGTGATTCGCGCCGGCGATCCCCCACCCGTCACCATCCTCGACCTGTCCGGCGTACCCTACATGGACTCCACCGGGATGGGCGCGGTCATCAACCACCATGTCCGCTGCACCGGAAAGGGCGTCAAGCTCATCGTTACCGGCGTCAGCGCTCGCATCATGGAGCTCTTCAAGATGACCCGCGTCGACGGCGTCATCACCATCAAGCCCAGCGTCGAGGACGCAGAAGCAAGCCTGTAGCACGGCACCGCAGGGCTATCGTTGGTGCGGAGAATTCCCGCCATGAAATGCGTCGCCAGCCGTCTTCTTGTCTTCGTCCTGGCCTGCTCCACAGCTCAGTTCGCCGTTGCGCAATCCGCGCCCTCATCATCTAAGCCCGCGTCGCCTTCCGCTCAGATTGCCCAACACATCCAGCATGTCCAGCAGGGCCTTATGCCCGGCATCGTCATCCGAGACGATCCGCACGCCACCCACAACCTCGCTGATCGGATGAAGGAACTCAATGTTCCCGGCGTGAGCGTGGCCGTCATTCATCACGGTGCCATTGAGTGGGCGCGGGGCTTTGGCGTGGCCGCAATCGGCGGTGCGCCTGTCACTGCAGACACCATGTTCCAGGCTGGCTCCATCAGCAAGCCCCTCGCCGCCATGGCAGCGCTGCGTCTCGTCCAGCAGGGCAAGCTCTCGCTCGACGCTGACATCAACACCTACCTCACCAGTTGGAAGTTCCCCGCCGACAAGGTGGCCGCAGGCAAGCCCGTCACCTTGCGCCAACTGCTCACTCATACCGGTGGCACTACCATCCACGGGTTTCCCGGCTACGCCTCCACCGACCCCGTGCCCACCCTTGTCCAGGTGCTCAACGGTGAAAAGCCAGCCAACACCCCCGCCATCCGTAGCGAAGCCCCTCCCGGAGACCACTGGAACTACTCCGGCGGCGGCTTCACCGTGATGCAGCAGGCAATGATCGACGTTGCCAAAGAACCTTTCCCGAAGCTCCTTCACGATTCAGTGCTCGCTCCCATCGGCATGAAGCACAGCACCTACGAGCAGCCCCTGCCCAAGGGCTTTCAGTCCTTCGCCGCCACGCCCTACCATGGCAACGGCACACCGATCCAAGGCGGCGCGCACACCTATCCCGAAATGGCTGCGGCAGGCCTCTGGACCACCCCCACTGACCTCGCCCGCTACATCATCGAAGTCGAGCTCTCCTCGCACGGCAAGGCCAACCATGTGCTCTCCCAGGATATGACCCGCCAGATGCTCACTCCTGGCATGGGCAAGTGGGGCCTTGGCCTCGAGATCGGCGGCGACGCCCCCAACCCATACTTCTCCCACGGCGGCGTCAACGAAGGATTCGTCAGCATCTTTGTCGCCTATGAAAACAGCGGCGAGGGCGCGGTGGTCATGACCAATTCAGAAAGCGGAGGCCAGATCGGCGACGAGATCCTTCATGCAATCGCCACCGAATACAACTGGCCCGACTATCGCCCAAGGATTCGCACCACCGTCTCGGTCGATCCCAAGATCCTCGCCCAATACGCGGGAACTTATGCCCTCGCGCCCAACTTCGACCTGGTTTTCACAGTCGAGAACGGCCAGCTCATGACCCAGGCTTCCGGCCAGCCAAAGTTTCCTGTTTACGCCGAGTCGGAAACCAGCTTCTTTCTCACCGTCGTTGAAGCGCAGGTGGAGTTTTTCAAGAACGATCAGGGCAAGGTCACCCACCTGGTCCTGCACCAGGGCGGCCACGACATGAAAGCCCTCAGAAAGTAGTCCTCAGCTTTCAAGTGGCGCTGCCCTTAAGCCCTCATCCTCACCTTCCGAAACCGGGCCAACGCTTTTCCCGCCACTCTCCAGCCGTTTTGCTTACACTGGACCCAGCATGTCTCCCATCGTCCCTGTCACCATCGAGCGCCTCACCGGAAATTCACCCGACGTCGTGATCCTGCGCATCGTTGGCCCCATCACGCTCGGCGGCGCACACATCGTGCGCAACGCGTTCCGCTCCGGCGAGTTGCCCAGCCACACCATACTCGACATGTCGGCCGTCCCCTATGTCGATTCGGCCGGGATGAGCGAGATCATCAGTCACCAAATCTACTGCCGCGACCACGGCACCCGTCTCACCCTCGCCCACGTCAACGAGCGTGTGCAGAGCATGTTCCGCATTACCCGCCTCCATGAAGTCCTACACATCATCGACACCGTCAAGAACGCCGAAGGCTCCTGAGCCGCTAATCCACTCGCCCAAAGACCTCGGGTGCCCCATGTCTCGCTTCTGAGACCTGGGAGACCATGACGCCGCCCCGCCCCCATCCCTCCGGTAAACTAATTGCTGGAAATCACATGCCCGGCTTCTGGACCAGAACTCGCATCACGCTCGAAATGATCAAGTGGGAGCACTCCATCTTCGCGCTCCCCTTCTCGCTCACCGCCGTATTGCTTGCGGCCCGCGGGCTCCCCGCTTTCCGAACCATCGTCTGGATCCTGGTTGCAATGGTCGCCGCCCGATCCTCCGCCATGGCCTTCAATCGCTGGGCCGACGCCGATCTCGACTCTGCCAATCCCCGCACCAGCACCCGAGCCATCCCCGCCGGCCTGCTCTCGCGCCAATTCGTTCTTGGCTTCACCCTCCTCACCGCCCTCATCTTCGTCCTCGCCGCCTCCCAGCTCAATCGGCTCACGCTCTACCTCTCTCCCATCGTTCTCCTCACCCTCTTTTCATACAGCTACATGAAGCGCTTTACACGCTGGTCCCACATTGTCCTCGGCCTGGCCCTCGGCATCGCTCCCTCCGCCGCCTGGATCGCCGTCACCGGCTCACTCGACCCACGCATCCTCGTCCTCACCGCCGCTGTCACCCTCTGGGTCGGCGGCTTCGACGTCCTCTACGCCTGCCAGGACTTCGAACACGATCGCTCCGTCGGCCTTCACAGCCTGCCGCAGGCCCTCGGCATTCCCGCCGCCTTCTGGGCAGCCCGCATCATGCATCTCACCATGCTCGGCCTGCTCTGCTGGTTCGCAATCCTCTTCCAGTTCCACCTGGCCGGCTGGCTGGGCATCGCCGCCGTCGCACTTCTCCTGGCGTATGAACACTCGCTCGTCTCTCCCCGTGACCTGCGCCGGCTCAACGCCGCATTCTTCACCATGAACGGAGTCATCGCCACTGTCTTTCTTCTCTTTGTGGCCGCTGACCTTTGGATAAGGCGCTGATTTTTATGCCCGACGATCAAAAGCCCAATGAATCCCCAACCACCCTGTGGTATGGTGCGAGAAAGCACTACCTGCAGTCAGAACCAACAATCCCCAGTCCGCAATCACCCGTCGGAGATCAAAATAAAGGCATGAAGATTGCAATCCAGGGAGAGCCCGGCTCCTTTAGCCATGAGGCCACCATCAAGTTGGTCGACGACGCTGTCATTGCGCCCTTCGCCCTCTCCGCCGATGCATTCTCCGCCCTCTCAAATGGCTTGGTCGACGCTGCCGTAGTCCCCATTGAAAACTCCCTCGCCGGCTCTGTCTCCGAGCACTTCGATCTCCTCCTCAATCACGACGTCCGCGTCGAGCGCGAAGCCCTGCTCCGCATCCGCCACAACCTTATCGCCATCTCCGGCTCCTCCATCGCCCACATCGACCGCGTTTTCTCCCACCCGGTCGCACTGGCGCAGTGTCGCTCCTTCCTGGCCAGCCATCCGCGCATGGAAGCCTTCGCCTTCTACGACACCGCAGGCAGCGTCAAGCAACTCGTCGAACTCCGCGACCGCCACGCCGCCGCCATCGCCTCTGAGGCCGCAGCCCGTCACTACGGAGCCCAGATCCTCGTCGCGGGCATCGAGGACAATCCTGAAAACTTTACCCGCTTCTTCCTCGTGCGCCGCACCCGAGACATTAAAGTCGATCCCAAATCAAACAAGATCAGCATCGCCTTCTCTGTGGAAAATCGCCCCGGCTCCCTCGTCTCCGCGCTCTCCGAACTCTCCACAATGGGAACCAACCTCACCAAGATCGAGTCCCGCCCGGTCCATGGAAAGCCGTGGGAGTACATCTTCTACGTCGACTGTCAGATTCACACCGCTGAGGAAGGCACCCGCGCCATGAACGCCCTCCAGGCCCACTGCTCCATGGTCAAGGAACTCGGCCGATACGCCGAAGCCCGCCAACCCTAAGCTCCCATAAAGACGAAAAAAAAGGGACAGGCCTGAGCCCATCCCCTTTTCCTGCTTGTTCCCTAAACCTTAGAAGTGATACGCCACGCCCACCGTCGGAACATAGATGTTGTACCACTTGTTCGTTTCCAGTTGGCTGTAGCCGAAGGTCGGAACCTTCGTCACTAACCCTCTGAACTCGCCGCGAATGTCGAAGCTCGGGCTGATCTCGTAAGCAAAACCGCCCCCATACATCGCGCCAAACTGCGTCTGCTGCTTCACATCAAGAGATGTCGTACCCGTGTTGCGAATCGGCAGGAAAACAATTCCCGTAGGACCGCCCTCCACAAATGGGTTCCACTTCTTATAGTTGAAGCTCTTCACGAACGCACCGGAAATCTCCTGCGTACGCGTATTCACCACGTAGTTATTCGTGTTGCTGATCAAGTAGCGAATCTTATTCGCATACGTGATCCCGTAGTTGGCTTCCACCGCGGCTGTTGGGGTCAACATGAATCGATAGCTAGCCAACGCGCCAAAGCCCCGGTTCGCGCTCACCTGAACATCCGTCGGAGCGGCAATGAATGGCTCTATGATTCCGATTCCACTGATGCTGATGTCCTGCCGGCTCTCCTGAGCGTGTCCTGCTGCCGCTCCCATCGCCACCAGAAAGAAAAACACTACGATCTTCTTCATTCGGTCCTGAACCTCACGACTGCGCAACCTCACGGCTCGCATCGGGCTATTCGATTCCGGCACACAAATATCCTCTGCGCACCGCTCTAAGAATTGTAAATGGCCGGAACGGGTCGGGTCCCATCTCCCCTTCCAACCGCATGGGTTTGTATCTGCCCTTTAGACGCACCCCATTCCAAATCGGCTGCTCCTCACCCGCTCGCCCAATTCGCAGCCGGGTCGCCACCCTGACTGGCTGACTCGCTGACCTGCTGACTTGCTGACCTGCTCACCCCACCCGCTCCACATGATAATGAAACGGCGCCCCCCGCTCCTCGGCCAGCGCCCGCACCGTCTTCAGGAAAGCCCGCGCCGCATACGACAGCGTCACCTTCTGCCGATGCACCAGCCTTAGCACCCGTTTAATCTCCAGCTCATCCACCGGAATCCGCACCAGCTCTCCGTTCTCCAGTTCCTGAGCCACGGCCAGGTGCGGCACCAGCGCAACACCATTCCCCATCCCCACAAACCGCTTGATCGCCTCAATCGTCGGAAGCTCAATCTCCATCTTCAGCGGCGTCCGATACCGCTGGAACGCCTCAATCACCTTCTGCCGCAGCGGTGACGCCACGTTATGCGCCACAAACAGCTCCTCGCCCAGGTCCGTGATCGACACCCGCTCCGCCCCGGCCAGCGGATGCTGCGGGCTCACAATAAAATCCAGGCTGTCTCCATACACCGCAATCGAGCGGAACTGCGCCGGGTCCGGCCGGAACGACATCATCCCCAGCTCGAACGCCCTCAAATTCAGCTCTTCCGGAATCCGGCTCGCCAGCGTCCGCTGAACCGTCACGTTTACATGCGGAAACTCCCGCCGAAATCGATCGATCACCGGCAGAAGATACAAACATGTGTACTCATTCGCCGCCAGTTGCAGCTTCCCGCGCTCCAGGCTCTTGAGCTCACCTAGTGCGCTCGAAGCCTCCCGCCGTAGCGCCAGAAGCCGCAACGCATAGTCGCGCAACAGCACCCCCGCCGCCGTCAATGACCCATCCCGCGCCGCCCGGTCAAACAGCTTCTCCTCTACCGACTCCTCCAGCTTGCGAATCACTTGGCTCACCGCCGGCTGCGTCCTGTGCAGACGCACCGCCGCCCGCGAAAAGCTCCGCTCCTCCGCCACCGCCAAAAACGTCTCCAGTTGATTCAGTTCCATCGCAGCCTCACAGTTCCTTGTTCCCTGTTAGCATAAATAATATTTATCCTATCCCCAACAAGAATAACTTTGCTTTATACTGCCCCTCCTTGAGAAAATCAACCAGTTGCATCAGGCTTCCCCCTGGCAGGCGAGACGATGACCACAAATCACATAGCGTTTTTTGACACCACCCTCCGCGACGGCGAGCAGTCGCCCGGTTGCTCCATGACCACGCAGGAAAAGCTCACCATGGCCCACGCCCTCGAAGANNGCCGCCATCGCCACCATCACCCAGGCCATCCGCAAGCCGCGCATCGCCTCCCTGGCCCGCGCCAAGACCGAAGACATCGAGATGGCCTCTCGCGCTCTGCAATTTGCTGACCGCGCTCGCATCCACGTCTTCCTCGCCTCCAGCGACCTCCACCTCGAATACAAGCTCAAGGTCAGCCGCGCACAAGCTCTCGACCTGTGCGGTGAATCCGTTCGCCTCGCCCGCTCGCTCGTCGATGACGTCGAGTTCTCGCCCGAAGACGCCACCCGCTCTGACCGCGACTACCTCGTCGAGATGGTCCGCATCGCCGTTGAAGCCGGCGCAACAACCATTAACATGCCCGACACCGTCGGCTACTCCACGCCCGAAGAATACGGCCGCATGTTCGCTGAAGTCCGCGAACGCATTCCCGCCATCGACGCCCAGGGCATCGTCCTCTCTTCCCACTGCCACGACGATCTCGGCCTCGCCGTTGCAAACTCTCTCGCCGCTATCCAGAACGGCGCGCGTCAGGTCGAGTGCACCATCAACGGCATCGG
>PMXB01000114.1 GCA_003165935.1 Acidobacteriaceae bacterium
GGCGATCTTCTTTTCGCGCTGGGAGATCTGCGACTCGAGTGTGGAGCGGATCTGGGTCTTGGCCATGACCATGTCGTCGTAACCGCCGGTGTAGACAATGATGGTTTGGTAATCGATGTCGGCGGTGTGGGTGGTGACNNTCGAGGTAGTTGGTGGGCTCGTCGAGGAGCAGGGCTTCGGGCTTGCCGAAGAGGGCCTGGGCGAGGAGGACGCGGACCTTTTGGCCGCCCTGAAGCTCGGACATCTTGCGGTCGTGGATTTCTTCGGGGATGTCGAGGCCGTCGAGGAGGATGGCAGCGTCGGCTTCGGCGGTGTAGCCGTCTTCGTCGCCGATGGTGCCTTCTAGCTCGCCGAGGCGCATGCCGTCCTCGTCGGTCATTTCGGGTTTTTCGTAGATGCGGTCGCGCTCTTCGAGGGCGGCCCAGAGAGGCTTGTTGCCCATGATGACGGTATCGATGACGCGGTATGCATCGAATGCGAACTGGTCCTGGCGGAGGACGCCGAACTTGCGGGGGCGGACTACGTTGCCCTTTTGGGCGTCTAGCTCGCCGGTGAGGACCTTCATGAAGGTGGATTTGCCGGAGCCGTTGGGCCCGGTGAGGCCGTAGCGGCGGCCTTCGATGAAGGCGACCGAGACATCTTCAAAGAGAATCTTTGCGCCGTAGCGCATGGAGACGTTGCTGACAGAGATCATTGCTTGGTCTTGTTTCCTTGGTTGCAGGCCGCAGCCCGGTAAGGGCCGCGCGGGCCGGATAAGGGTGAATTGGATGAGTGGTTGAGGGCGCACGCAGGCGAGGCCCGAACAACGCTGGCTTTTCTAGTTTCTCACAGGAAGGGAATTGGGAGCAGTAGAGGCGGTGAAGGCCCGCGGGGCAGGCTGGTCTACCCGAGAAACGCCATGGTGATGTGGTTGACCAGGAAGGCAGCGCCGTAGGCGAGGGCGAGCATGTAGAGGAACTGGATGGCCGGCCACTTCCAGGAGTTGGTCTCGCGGCGTACGACGGCCATCGTGGAAGTGCACTGCATGGCGAAGGCGAAAAAGATCATGAGGGCGAGCGCGCCGCCGAGGGTCATGTCGTGATGGAGAGCGGTCTGGAGGTGCATGGCCTGGGTGGCGGGGTCTGCGCCGTAGAGAGTGCCCATGGTGCTGACCATGACCTCGCGGGCAAGGACGGATGAGAGCAGGCCGATGCCGATCTTCCAGTTGAAGCCGAGTGGGGCGATGGCTGGTTCGATGAAGTGGCCAAGGCGGCCGATCATGGAGTTGGCGAGCTCTGGCGCGGCCCATGAGCCGGAGCCGAGATGAATGGGCGGGATGTGGGCGAGGACCCAAAGGACGAGGGTGACGGAGAGGATGACGGTTCCGGCCTGGCGAAGGAAGACGCTTGCGCGGTCGTAGAGTCGCATGGCGAGGGAACGCATCGTGGGCATGCGGTACTGGGGCAACTCGAGGATAAAGGGGGTTTCGCTGGACTTGAGGATTGAACTCTTGAGGAGCCAGGCGGTGGTCATGGCTCCGACGAAGCCGGCGAGATAGAGGCTGAGCATGACGATGGTGCGTAGGCCGAGAAAGCCGTGGAGGAAGACGATGTTGGGGATGAAGGCGGCGATGAGCAGCATGTAGACGGGCAGTCGCGCGCTGCACGTCATGAAGGGGGTGACGAGGATGGTGGCCATGCGGTCGCGCTTGTTCTCGATGGTACGGGTGGCCATGATGGCGGGGATGGCGCATGCGTAAGCGGAGAGCAGAGGGATGAAGGCTTTGCCGTTGAGTCCGGTGGTGCGCATGACACGATCGGCGATGAGAGCGGCGCGGGCAAGATAGCCGGAGTCTTCGAGGATTCCGATGAAGAGGAAGAGCAGGAGTATCTGGGGGAGGAAGACGAGAACGGAGGAGATGCCCTTCCAGGCGCCGTCGAGGAGGAGCGACTGGATCCAGCCGGCGGGGAGCAGGGGGCGGATGAGGTCGGCAGCACGTGCGAGCAGGTCGCCGAAGCCGTCGGAAAGGGGCTGGCCGATGGAGAAGACGACTTCAAAGACTCCGATAACGACGATAAGGAAGAGAAGCGGGCCCCAGATGCGATGAAGGAGGATGTTGTCGATCTTGCGGGTGCCTTCNNGGCTGGTTGAGGAAGAGTGAGACCGCGTCGAGGCCTGTGCCGTGCGTCGCGCTGATGCGGGCGACGGGTGCGCCAAGCTCGCGGGCGAGTTGGAGGGGGTCGATGTGGCCGCCTCGTGACTCCATGAGGTCCGACATGTTGAGCAGGACGAGAGTGGGGAGACCGACGGCAAGTACGGGAGCGGCGAGCATAAGCTGGCGCGTGAGGTGCTGTGAGTCAAGAACGATGATGACGGCGTCGGGCTTGGGGGTGCCGGGCATGCGGCCGCGAAGAACGTCGATGGAGACGCGGGCGTCCTCAGAGTAGGGCGTTAGGGAGTAGATGCCGGGCAGGTCGATGAGGGTGAGATCGTCGCGGCCTACGCCGGCCATGAGGCCCATGCGCTGCTCGACGGTGACGCCGGGATAGTTTGCGACCTTCTGGCGGAGGCCTGTGAGGCGATTGAAAAGGGTGGACTTGCCGGAGTTTGGAGGGCCGATGAGGACGACAGTGCGCAGGGCTGACGGCGCCTTTGGGGGCGGCGGTGGAACAAAGGCGGGCGTTTCGCAGCAAGCGCTCATCGACGGGCCTCAACGAACTGGGGGGCGGTGTCCTCTTCGATGGGTTGGCTGGCTGGGGCCTGAACGGAGGCAATGGGGCCCGTTGGGCGGACGGCGATGGCTTCTGCGGTTTCGTGGCGGAGGGCGATCTCCATGCCGTCGATGAGGTATACGGTGGGGTCGCCGGCGGGGGCGCGGCGAAGGGCCATGATCTCTGCGTCAGGGACAAAGCCCATATGCATCAGATGGTTCTGCACGGATTCGGGCAGGTTAAGTGCCACCAGGATCGCGCTTTCACCGACTTTGAGTTGGCTGAGAATACTCACCTGCCGAGGGACTCCGACGGGCCTGCGAAAAGGAAGCACCCGAAAATTACGACCAGAAAGGTCGGACTTCAGTATAGGACCAAATAGGTCTGAGTTGCAAATGAACGGTCGACGCAATTGATGGAGCAACATACGAAGGCCTCCGCAGGGAGAAGACTGGCCTCAGGCGCAGACTGAGGCCGGTGGGGATTTCCCCTCATCCCCCTCGATTGCCTTATCGGGGCGATGCGCGATTTCAATCAAGTTCTATCAAGGGAGAGGCGCCGAAAAAGTGATCTGGATCACCTTTGGTTGAATTACGAAGACGAGGCGGCAGGGTGAGAATGGAGGTAAAGGGGGAGCGGCATGAAAGCAGAAGAATTCCGCGGCACATTGACAGGCAGCGAACCGCCGACAGGGTTGTCGGAGCCGCTGAAGGCGCTGTGGTGGGATGCGAAGGGGGATTGGGCTCGGGCGCATGGGTTAGTAGACGAACTCGAGACAGCGGAGGGGATGGCGGTGCATGCCTACCTGCATAGGAAAGAGGGCGAGGCGTGGAACGCGGACTACTGGAATGCGCGGGCGGGGAAGAGATTCCGGCGAGAGACGCCGGACGCGGAGTGGGAGGCGCTCGTGGAGGGACTGGGCAGAGGCTAATTGGTTGATTGAAAGCGAGTGAATGCATAGTTTGAGGGCAGGTCGCACGAATTGCCACTCCAGTGAGCGCACGATATGATGAGGGCACGATGGAGACGCCGAATTCCCCCGATAAGCAGAGCTATGTCAATTCGGCAGTTCAATATGTAAAGAGCCGTTCCGGGGCTTGGAATCTGGCCGCTCTTGTGTTGATCCTGGCCTTTGTATACCTCGTATCCTTGCCCACCCTTCGTAGTCCGGATATCGACGATCTGGATTCGGCGCACCATTTGGTGGACGGGTATTTCTTCAGGGATCTGATTGTTGACCATCCTGTCAGACACCTGGAGCAGTATGCGCTGAACTACTACAAGCAGTATCCGGCGATGGGCTTCATCTTCTGGCCCCCGTTTTTCTCGCTGGTTCTGGGATTGTTCTGCCTTGTGGGCGGGGTCCATGTTCTGACGGCGCGCATCTGCCTGTTCTTTTTCGGATTGGTGTTTTCCTGGTCGCTGTACGCGATCCTGCGCAAGCGGTTCTCTATCTGGCTGAGCCTCTGTGCGACGATAGCGGCAATCGTAATGCCGGGACTTGCCTGGGACTTCAACCAGATCATGCTCGAGATGCCGGCGCTGGCGATGATGTGCCTGGCAGTATTGGCGTATCAGCATGTTGTTGAACATCTTGAAGAGCGGACAAGCATAGGGCGGGCGCTGCTTTGCGGGTGCTGCTGTGCGGCGGTTATTTACACGAAGCAGCCGGCATGGTTTATCTATCCGGCGCTGATGGTGGATTTTCTGTTACTGCACAGGCGGTTCGTGGCCAAGCTTGAGGTTCTGGCTACGATTGCGACGACCTTCCTGTTGTGTATTCCGCTTGTGGTTTTCACGCTTACTTACGGGCGTGCCGATCTGTCGCAGGCGGTAATTCAGGACCCCAGGCTGAAGGTGGTGCTGAACAACCACTATCTGGCACGCTGGTCGGTTGCAGCCTGGACGTTTTACCCAAATTACGCACTGCAACTGGTCAATCCGGTGATTCTGGCGGGTCTTGCCGGGGCAATTGTGCTGGCGTTCCTGAGTTTTCGATTCCGGCGCGAGTACACCTTGTGGCTGACATGGTTTGTCCTGGGGTATCTGACGCTGAGCTACTACGACAACAGGCGGCCGCGGTTTGCAGCGTTCTGGTGGCCGAGCCTGATCATTCTGGGGGCCGGGTTCCTGTGGGTAGTGATGCAGCGGGTTCCGCGCAAATGGGCGTGGACACTGCCGCTTTTGATTTTGCTGCCCGTTCCTTTCCAACTGCGAGAGGACTGGCACACGGACTATACCGATTACCGAGGGGTTCAACCGCCGATTGATGAGTTATTTGCGCTGGGAAACCCAGGGAATGTTCTCGCCTTCGGATATGACAAGCAGATTTTCGTGGCAATCATCCGCGAGCACGATCTGGACCGCCAGGTACACATTGTTCGCGGAGAGCGGTTGTTGGCAAGCGGCTTGACGATGGCGGATGCCTGCAAGAGATACAGGATTGGGACGGTGCTGGTGGAACTTGCGCCAACGGATTCGACGGATGTGCTTCAGGATCTTTCCAATCCGTCGTTGTTCAAGCCGATTGAGAGCAGCAGCTTTCTGCGTCGCGGGGTTACGATGCGCGTGCTCGGTTACCGGTATACGGGTCCGGTTGACGCTACGATGGCGGATGTTCCGCTATCGAAGGATCTGCTGTAGGCAGAAGCGAATAGCAGTTCGTTGTGCTTGCCTGAGATCCAGCCTCTGCGCCCAATTTAATCTGCACCTCGCTCCCCAGGTCTCGAACGGGTAGGGGCCGAATACGCGTATTTAACGAGCGGTTAGCGTGGATTTCTCACAAACTGCGCGGCAGCTAAGAATTCGGGGTCTGGCGAGGTTTCTGAGGGCCGGGAGGCCCTCAGGACAGCCGATCTGGAGATCGGCGCTACGGTTTTCGGCGAACTGCGAGAAATGCAGGTCAGCGAATAAATCCCGAGTATCTATTTGGCGACGGCGATGGTCTGAACAAGCTGCCCGGGGACGAGAGCAGTTTTGCCAGGCGTTTCGGGGATGATAACCTTGGGCGCCGTGGGAAGCGGATCGAGGATGGTTTTGTCGATGCTGCGCGAGGCTTTAATCAATGTCAGTCCGAGGTTCTTTTCAAGCGCCGTACGAGTGGCTTCGACATCTCCCGTGGTCAGGTCGAAATTGGCGTCGAATTTTCCCGGGAGTCCGGCTTCATTGACGACGGGGGCGCCAAGGATGGTCTCGAGTTGCTGGGCGAGGCTATCAAGGGTGGACTGCATCATGACCAGCTTGCCCGCCTGCGGATTGTAGAAACACATGCTGCCCTGCTCGGAGGTCGCCGGGGGCAACAGGGCGGCGGCCCTGTGCGTTGCCTGGAGCACGTATGCGTCTTGAACGCTGGTGCTGTGGCTAAGCTTGAGCCCGGCCGCCGTAACGACCGCGAGTTGGACGGCGGGGGCCAGTTGATCGAAGTCGCCGCCCGGTGCACTGACGTGGAGCGTGTACTTTGCCGTGGAGTCTCCGTGGATGACCAGCCGTGTTCCAGAAACGCCACCGGCCATCTGCATGAGCATACCGAGAGGGGCGTTGAGGAAGTCGTAGGTGTAGGAATCGCCGTTCTTGCCCGTGCGATGGGCGATTGCGGTTTGACCGGCGGGATCACCGGGCCGGATGGAGATATCGAATAGCGGCTTGGGGCCTGCATCTCCGGCCGCCGAGGCGTCGGACAGGCCCTTGGCTTGCTTAAGTGCCTCCTCGCGGATGGCGGCATTATCGTCCTGGGGAAAGACAACCGGTTTCTCGTCGGCAAGAGCCAGCAACTGTTCTTTGGCCAACTGATGGGGGTTAAGGATTGCGGCTACGCGTCCTTGCGGATCGATGACAACGGTGCGGGGACGCACCTGCGCGTCGTAGGCGTCGATGATTTGCCTGGTGGTGTCGATGCCCAACCAGCCGCTGATCGGCGTCTTCTTCAGGAACTTCTGGACCAGCGCGGGGTCCTCGTCGTCGATGGCAATGATCTGCACGTTGGACGACGCCAGTTGCTGGACCAGGGAGTTCAGATGGGGGATCTCCTCGATGCATCCGGAACACCAAGTGGCCCAGAACTCGAGGACGACAACTTTGCCGCGGAGGGAAGGCCAGTCGGTCTTTGTGCCGTCGGGGGCCTGAAGCAGTTGTGTGAAGGTGAGAGCGGGAGCAGGCTGGCCGACAGTGGTTGGGGCTGCTGAAGCGTGAAGGGCGGCGGCAAGCGCAAGGACGGCAAAACAACCCGAATGACGGAAATTCATGGTTGATCCTCTACATCTTTGGATATCACAGGGAATTGAATATGTCAGTGAGATGACGGTTAGACGGCAACGAGGTGGAATGGAGAGAATCTCCCGCAGGGCAACATGAGTTGCCATAATGTGGGAAACCTAAGGGGCCCTGTGTCTCGCATCACTGCGACTGAAAAGGGGCGGAGAAGAGACTCACGGTAGCGGCGAGAACCCTAGCGAGCCGCGGTGTGAGGAAAAGCGGATGAGTGAACAGAAGCAGGCAGGCAAGATGGTGATTCTGGATGGGAACGAGGCGGCGGCTTCGGTGGCCTATCGTTTGGCTGAAGTTGTTGCGATTTATCCCATCACGCCTTCGTCTCCGATGGCCGAGTGGGCCGATCAATGGCGCTCGGAGGGGAAGAAGAACATCTGGGGCGCACTGCCTATCGTGGAGGAGTTGCAGAGTGAGGGCGGTGCGGCGGGTGCGCTGCATGGAGCGCTGCAGGCGGGCGCATTTGCGACGACGTTTACCGCATCGCAGGGCTTGCTGCTGATGATTCCCAATATGTTCAAGATTGCCGGCGAGCTGACCCCGGCGACGATGCACGTTACGGCGCGAACGCTGGCAACACATGCATTGTCGATCTTTGGCGATCACTCGGATGTGATGACCTGCCGGGCGACAGGCTGGGCGATGCTTTGCTCGAACTCGGTGCAGGAAGTGGCCGACATGGCGCTGGTGGCGCAGATTGCGACGCTGGAGTCACGGATTCCGTTCATTCATTTTTTTGATGGGTTCAGGACGTCGCATGAGGTAGGAAAGATTCTGCCGATCGCGGACGAGACGATTCGCGCGATGGTGGACGACAAGTACATTATCGAGTTCCGGCAGCGGGCGCTTAGCCCGGACCGGCCAGTGATTCGAGGCACGGCGCAGAATCCGGATGTGTTCTTCCAGGCGCGCGAGGCGTGCAACCCGTTCCATGCAGCGGTGCCGGGAGTGGTGCAGAACGTGATGGACCGGTTTGCAGCACTGACTGGACGCGCATACCACTTGTTCGATTACTACGGCGCGCCGGACGCAGAGCGCGTGGTGGTGATTATGGGCTCGGGCGCCGAAGCGGCGGAAGAGGCCGTGGATCTGCTGAATAGGCAGGGCGAAAGGCTGGGCCTGGTGAAGGTGCGGCTCTACAAGCCATTCGACGCGAAGGCATTCCTTGCGGCATTGCCGGCGACGGTGAAGTCGATAGCGGTTCTGGATCGATGCAAGGAGCCTGGCGCGGCGGGCGAGCCACTGTATATGGACATCGTGACGGTGCTTGCGGAGAACGCTGAGCTTCCGTTTGCTGTGAAGCCCACGGTGATTGGCGGGCGGTATGGGCTGTCGTCGAAGGAGTTCACGCCGGCGATGGTGAAGGGAATCTACGACGAACTGGCGAAGCCGGAGCCGAAGAACCATTTCACGATCGGCATTGACGACGATGTAACGCATACGAGTCTTACGTACGATCCGACGTTCTCGACAGAAGATCCGAAGACGGTGCGGGCGCTGTTCTACGGTCTGGGCTCGGATGGAACGGTGGGCGCGAACAAGAACTCGATCAAGATTATTGGAACGGAGACGGACAACTATTCGCAGGGCTACTTTGTTTACGACTCGAAGAAGTCGGGGTCGATGACAACGTCGCACCTACGGTTTGGACCGAACCCGATCCGGTCGAGCTACCTGATTACGCAGGCGAGTTTTGTGGCGTGCCACAATTTCAGCTTCCTGGAAAAGATGGAAGTGGTGGAAGCGGCGATGCCGGGTGCGGTTTTCCTGCTGAATTCGCCATTCCCTGCGGCGGAGGTATGGAATCACATTCCCAAGAGCACGCAAGGGGAGATTCTTCGCAAGAAGATTGAGTTCTACGTGATCGATGGATATGCTGTGGCGCGCGAGGCCGGCATGGGAACGCGCATCAACACGATTATGCAGACATGCTTCTTTGCGATCAGCGGCGTGTTGCCGAGGGAAGAAGCGATCGAGCAGATCAAGAAGGCGATCTACAAGACTTATGGGAAGCGTGGCGAAGCGGTGGTGCAAAAGAACTATGCCGCGGTAGACGCAGCGCTGGCGCATCTGGAGAAGGTGACGCTGCCAACTGAGGCGACTGCGGACTTCGACCTGATTCCTGCAATATCAAGCAAGGCGCCGGAGTTTGTGCGCGACGTTCTGGGGCAGATTGCGGCGGGACACGGAGACCGGTTGCCGGTGAGCGCGTTGCCCGCGGGCGGAGCGTTTCCAACGGGCACGGCGCAGTGGGAGAAGCGAAACATTGCGCAGTATATTCCGGTGTGGGACAAGGACCTGTGCATTCAGTGCGGCAAGTGCGTGATGGTTTGCCCACATGCGGTGATCCGATCGAAGGTGTATAGCTCGGAGCTGGCGGATAAGGCTCCAGCGACTATGCAATGGGCAAAGCCGAAGTGGAAGGGCATGGAGCAGGATCACTACACCCTGCAGGTGGCACCGGAAGATTGCACGGGCTGCGCGGTATGCGTTGAAGTGTGCCCGGTGAAGAGCAAGAGCGACGCGAGCAAGAAGGCGATCAACATGGCGCCGCAAGCTGCGCTGCGCGAAGGCGAGCGGGAGAACTGGGATTACTTCCTGGGGCTGCCGGAAGTGGATCGCACGAAGGTGTCGCACGGGCAGGTGAAGGATATTCAACTGCTGCAGCCGCTGTTTGAGTTCAGCGGCGCTTGCGCGGGTTGCGGCGAGACGGCGTATATCAAGCTGTTGACGCAACTGTTTGGCGACCGCTTGTACATAGCGAATGCGACGGGCTGCTCGTCGATCTACGGCGGCAACCTGCCGACGACGCCTTACAGCCAGAATGCGCAGGGGCGTGGACCGACGTGGGCGAACTCGTTGTTTGAAGACAATGCAGAGTTCGGCTTTGGAATGCGGACGGCGCTCGACCAACAGCATGAGTTTGCGCAGACGCTGCTGAAGCGGGTTGCGCCGGTGCTGGACGGAGAGTTGGTGACGGCACTGCTCGATGCGAAACAGCAGACAGAGCCGGAGATCAACCAGCAGCGGTTCCGCGTGCATGTCTTGAAGCAGAAGCTGGCTGGGATCGATAGCTCGGATGCGCGGAACCTGCTGGCGATTGCCGATGGGCTGGTTCGGAAGAGTGTTTGGATTCTAGGTGGCGATGGCTGGGCCTACGACATTGGGTTTGGCGGGTTGGACCACGTGCTGGGCTCAGGCAAGAACGTGAACGTGCTGGTGTTGGATACCGAGGTGTATTCGAATACCGGTGGCCAGGCTTCGAAGTCGACGCCAAGGGGCGCGGTGGCGAAGTTTGCCGCAAGCGGCAAGGGCACGAGCAAGAAAGACCTGGCGATGGAAGCGGTGAGCTACGGGTCAGTGTATGTGGCGCGCGTGGCGCTGGGCGGAAACGACACCCATGTGGTGAAAGCCTTCCAGGAGGCTGAAGCACACGACGGACCGTCGATCATTCTGGCGTATGCAAGCTGCATTGCGCATGGATACGACCTGGTGCACGGGCTGGAGCAACAGAAGCTGGCAGTGCAGTCGGGCTATTGGCCACTGATGCGGTACAACCCGGCGCTGCGAGAGACGGGCAAGAATCCGTTCCAACTCGATTCGAAGGCACCGGCGATCCGGCTGAAGGAGTACATCTATCGCGAGGCACGGTACACGATGCTGGCGCGGAGCAATCCGGATCTGGCAGCGAAGCTGCTGGTTGAGGCGCAGGACGATGTGGAGCGGCAGTGGAGGGTTTACTCGGCGCGTGCGGCGATGCCGGGCCGTGGCGAGACTCCGCACATTGCACCACTTGAAGAGAAGGAAGACAACCTGGTCAGCGCTGCCCAAGGAGGTGCGGAATGATCGATTTTTCGACACGGTACCTTGGACTCAAATTGAGCGGTCCGATCGTGGTTTCGTCGACACCGCTGTCGGACTCGGTGGACAACATCCGGCGCATGGAAGACGCCGGAGCATCAGCCGTGGTGTTGACATCGCTGTTTGAAGAGCAGTTAGCATTGGAGTCGCGGGCACTGGATGAGGACCTTTCGCGAGGAACGGATTCGTTTGCCGAGTCGCTTGGTTACTTGCCAGACCTGGACGACTACCGGATGACACACGAGGTCTATCTCGAGCATTTGCGGCGGGCGAAGATCGCGGTGGATATTCCGATTCTGGCGAGCCTGAATGGGGCGACGACAGGCGGGTGGGTGCGCTATGCGAAGGATATGGAAGAGGCCGGCGCGGATGCAATTGAGCTGAACACATATGCGCTGGCGACCGAGCGGAGCCAGACCTCAACGGAGCTGGAATTGCAGTTGCTTGACCTGGTAACCGCAGTGACGAGCGCGGTGAAGATTCCAGTGTCGGTGAAGCTATCGCAGTCGTTTACGAGCCTGCCGCACCTGGTGGCGCGGCTTGAGGATGCGGGCGCGAAAGGCGTGGTGCTGTTCAACCGGTTCTATCAGCCAGAGTTTGACATTGAGACGATGGAAGTGCGGCCGATGCTGCACTTCTCGACTCCGTCGGAGCTGCTGCCGCGGCTGCATTGGTCGGCGATTCTCTTTGGGCAGATGAAGCTGGATCTGGCGATCTCGGGCGGGGTGCACTCAGCCGAAGACGTGCTGAAGGGGATCATGGCCGGCGCAGGCATAACGATGATGTGTTCGGCGCTGCACATTCACGGGATAGAACACATAGGACGTGTCCTGGCGGACATGAACTACTGGCTGGAGAAGCGGGAATATAGCTCGCTGTGGGAGACGCGGGGATGTTTGAGCCGGCGATCGGTTCCAGATACCTCGCCGTTCGACCGCGGGAACTACATCAAGACGCTGAGCTCTTACACGCTTCGGCAGACGGTTGC
>PMXB01000054.1 GCA_003165935.1 Acidobacteriaceae bacterium
TAGCCGACGCCTTTGTAGCGCCGGCTTCCCAGCCGGCTGTAGCGCGGGCATCCCTGCCCGCGCTTTCTCCCCGCAAGCCAAGTGCCACAACTTCGTGGGTGCCCCAGGTTCCGGGGTCCCCACGGATGGGTCCAAGTCCGTGGGGTGGAGGTTCGCCGCGTCCCTTGCGGCTAACCTGGGATATCTATAGTCTTTTCAGTTCTCCTAAATCACAGAATTCTCTCTGCCGCCGCATCCCAGCACCTCCGCGACGCCCCGGAGGGGCAGCACGGGAATAGCCCCGGGCCGGGGTCCCCAACGACAGGTCTTCGTCGTTGGGGTGGCGAGTGCAGCCCGGGGAAAGCCGCCCAAAAGAAACCTCGCGCCCCGTAGGCGGCGCGGCGAGAGTCCGCCCCCTCATCCCGTAAGCCAGCACCATCGCGACGCACCGTGTAGCGCCGGCTTCCTAGCCGGCTGTAGCGCGGGCATCCCTGCCCGCGCCTTCGCCCAGGATTCCATCCGCCTTCGACGCCCCGGAGGGGCGGCATGAGTGTAGCCCCGGGTGTAACCCGGGGAAAGCAGCCCAAAGGAAAGCATCTCGCCCCGTGTAGCGCGGGCATCCCTGCCCGCGCTTTCGCCCAGCACGCCGGGCGCCGCATCCTAAACGCGTTCCATGCGTTTAGGGAGCGAGACCATACCAGCCCCCCTCCGCCTTCAGCGTAGCGTGTGAATCTTTCCGCCCTCCAGAAGCCCACATACAAAGCAGACATTTTCTTCTTTGGGTTCCGGCACGAACCGATGAGACCGTGAGGCTAGCCGCTCGTTCTGTTTCGGAATGTTGCCGCTGCCTTCCTCGTTTTCTCCAGCCCGCCGTAGTGCATCCCAAATATCATCCACGCCCACATGATCCCTCCATCCAATCGCGCAATACGGGCGCATCGAAGTTCGGTGGCCGAGCGGCGGCCTGCCCGGCCACATTGCACATCAACACGCGTTCCTGAGCGCTTCGTGGAAAAACGACGGCGAACCTCGCTTCATTGCAAACAGGCCGGCCACGGCTAACTTATACGAGTGCTCTTTGATTGCGCAGCCCCTGCCGAACCAGATCGCATGGAGGCGGCGATCCGCGCTCTTGCCGGAATATTTCCGGTAATCCACATATTCGGCAACGCCGTTATAGGCCGCCCAAAGTGTTCCCGCCACGCCTTTCACCCCGTTGCCTTTGCCCTCGTGGAAAAAGTACTCAGCTCCGGACCTATCGGCGCGTGCCCACTTGAGCGCTCGCTCGTACGAATCGTCGTCGTCGAAATCGGCTCGGTTGGGATCGGGAAAGACCTGGGAGAGGTACCACTGCAATTCACGCCTCCCCAACTTCAAATTGGCCATTTCGCCGAAGACCTCTTCAACATCCCTGTAACGCGCTGTCACCGCGTTTACGATCCCGGCTGCAATTGCCAGGCGCTCTTTCATGTCCTTTGCGTTGGCGATGTGAAGGCTTGTGCCTTCTTGCATTGCCAGTGTCAGCGTATTCTGACAAACCACCCGAATCGGGGTGAACTTGATTGCAACGCCGCCGTCTCCGCCGTGAGTGTTGCTGAGAAGCAGGAACTTCTCCGTGATGTCGTCCCCGGGCAAGCAAATATTGCCAGGGAGCTTTGCCAGAATCCAAACCCGCTCACCGTCGCCGAGCGCGCCCGCTGTGTGATAGACCGCTGCGTTTTCTCCCACGATAGGGTCAAAGAAATCGAAGGCTTCCCGGTTCTGCAACGGCTTGTGATCCTCGAAGGCATATCCGAGGACGGCTGCTTTCTTCAAGCTCCATTCGTCGTCGCGCACTACCGCGTTCAGGTCGGCCACGCGGCAGCGCCGCTCGCCCAGCCCTTCACCGCCTACGAGTATCGGGCGCTTGCTCACTGTCCAGTCCAGATGGGCCGCTTTAATCGCCTGCTCGGCGGTGGCTGGTCCATCCAAAACCGTTCCAAGGCGATGCCAAGCCGGCTCGCCAACAACCATTACTTCTGAAATCCCATTGTTCCTGCTTATGTTTCCTGACATCGAAGCCCTCCTGTGGCTTTCGACCAAGGGGTGAGGTTCACTGACGTACAGGCATCTGAGCGCCTATCTTGCTTTACCGCGCATGGGACCCGTAGGCGATCTGCCCGTCAAATAGCTGTCGCGCTCATTGCATGCGACGTGCCGACTTTTCTACAAAAAGTCGCTTCTATACAAATCAACAACTTAGAGACGACCGAACGCATCCTGGATCCAACAGAGGTGTATACGGATGTTTACAACCAACCTTCGTTGTAAGACTGAAGCCGTATACATCCCCCGAATGTGCCATTGATCGCTGTCTTGGGATTCAGCCGAGGGAGTGCAATGCTTGTCATAGCGTCAGTAAACCTGCAGCGCCGCGCAAAGGTAACTACCCAAATGTTGCAGCCAATGACGCGTAAGTCGTAGCCAGCAGAAGATGATCCATCACGCAGAGCAATGTAAACGTATTCATTCCCGAGCGACGGTTTCTAACGCATTACTTTGTTGGTTACCTGCCTCGCGCGCCCGCTGCGATATCCCCGATCCTGGAACGAGCCCCGCAGGCTCCCTCGCCTCACCCCGCCCTCGCTCCACCAAAGCGTTTTCACGCCCCCTCACCC
>PMXB01000170.1:0-24669 GCA_003165935.1 Acidobacteriaceae bacterium
CGCGACCTGCGCGAAGCCATCAAGGCCGGCAACGCCGATGCACGCCTCGCGGTGGACAAGTTCACCTGGACCATCGTCAAGTGGATTGGAAGCTATGTTGCGGAGTTGGGTGGACTCGATCTGCTGGTCTTCACCGGCGGCATCGGCGAGAACGACATCGACAGCCGNNCCCGCGGAAGATCTGATTATTGTTAATCATGTGATGCGGTTGCTGGTGAAATGAATACCGTCGGCATGCCGCTCGCAGCCGTGCCATCCGATCACGCGGAATGTCGAGGCAGGGCCAGGACCTTCAATTGTTTTCCCAGCTTCGCAAACTCCGGGTCGGCCGTAACCAACGTCGCGCCCAGGCGCATTGCTAGTTCCGCAGCAAAGCAATCCCCAAGGCCCAATTTGTAACGAATGCGCACATCCGCTGTGTTCAGCGCGGTTTGCTCGTCCACCGGAAACGACTCGGCAACGTCACGGGCTTTGTCGACACACTCAAGGGCCTTTTCACGTCCGAAGAACCGCGTCAGCACGTAGACAACCTCGATCAAGTTGACGACGGAGATGCTCAACCGCGCTCGCCCGGTCTTTGCTTGCCTTACAAGTTCGTCAACAGTTTCTGCTCCGGGCGCATTGCGAAACAGGCGCACGAGAGCATTCGAGTCCAGCACATACTCCTTCACAGCATCCCCTCGTACTTGGAATCCTCGCGCTTGCGCTCTTTGCGCCTCTCCTCCATCATCCACCCCTCAACGTCCTCTTTCACATCGCTCAAACATCCACGAAGCGCCAGCAGGGCGTCATAGGGATTGGGCGTGAGCGTTATCTGGCCGTCTTTCTCGCCCACAGAAACGCGGGTGCCGCCCTTCAATTTGTACTTCTTCCGAAGCGCTGCGGGAATCACCAACTGTCCCTTCGAACTTATCGTCGCAATTTGCCCCATGCTCGTCTTACCTCCAGGTAAGACATATTGTACGCCTGGCTGGGATGTGGATTCAAGCGGCGGAGCGCGGCAACAACACTGCTGTTCTACACTGGTTGGTTAACTTCGGAGTCATATTTATGCCTGCTACCGCCGTTTCCGCCGATTCAACACGTCTTCCATCGCCTGCACTGCGCCGCTTCGCCTGGGGAGTGCTCGCCTACTTCATTGCGGTCATCCTCTGGGGCACCCTCGTTCGTGCCACAGGCTCGGGCGCGGGCTGCGGAGCTCACTGGCCGCTCTGCAACGGCACCGTGATGCAGCACTCGGCCAGCGTGCAAACAATGATCGAGTTCACCCATCGCATCACCAGCGGCATCTCGCTCATCTCCGTCCTCGCCCTTCTTTGGTGGACATTTGCCGGCACCGTCCGCGGCCATCTCGCCCGCACCGCAGCCGTCGCATCGGTCGCATTCACTCTGGTCGAGGCCATCCTCGGCGCATTGCTGGTCAAGCTGGGCTACACCGCGCAGAGCCAGTCGCCCATGCGGCCGGCCTTTCTCGCGCTGCACCTCACCAACACGCTATTACTTCTCGCCGCCATCACGCTCACCGCGCATTTCCTCAGCCGCAAGAGGGGCTACCTGCGCAGCACAATCAAGCTGAGAGCGCCCTTCGGCGCAATCGCCACCGTAGTTGTGGTCATGACCGTCGGCGTCACCGGCTCGCTGGCGGCGCTCGGCGACACGCTCTTCCCCGCATCGTCGCTAGGCCTCGCCATGGCGCAGGACTTTGCATCAACCAGCGGCTGGCTGGTGCGCTGGCGATGGATGCATCCCGCCGCAGCATTCCTCTCCAGCATCATTCTCATCTGGCTTATCGTGCGCGGCGCGCAACGCCAGGCCCCAACTGAAAATCGCCGCCTGTCAGCGCTTGTGCTCGCGCTGCTGGCGGTTGTATTTACCCTCGGCCTACTTGACGTTGCCCTGCTCGCGCCACTGTGGGTTCAGGTCGCCCACCTGATGGCCGCCGACACCCTCTGGGCCTCACTCGTCGTCCTCGCCGCCCGCATAACAATGGAGCCAGAATGAACCCCCGGGAACGGATCGGTTCCCTGTTCCCTGTTCCCTGCAACCCTACTCCTTCACCAACACGCCCGTCGCTCTGTAGCTGCTGCCTTCCACGGCCCCAGCAAGCGCCGGCAGCTCCGGCGTTGGCGTCAGGTTTTCGATCACCCCGTCGCGCAGGATCACCGTATCCTCCACCTTGCCGCCGCGAATGCTCGGGTTCCATGCAAACGCCTGGTTGTTGACCACAACGTCCGTGCCGGTCGGCGTCGCAACCCATTCGCGTTCGCCGTATCCTGTCGGCCCTCCCTGGTGGTGGAACCGCTCTTCGCCGGGGAATCCCGCCGCCGCATATCCCGCCTGCGCAACCTTGAACAACTCGGCCGAGGTCGCGCCCACGCGCGAAGCATTCAGCAGCGCAGCATTCACCTCGCCCGCAATCCTGAACTTGTCCGCCAGATCCGCCGGCAACGCGCCAAAGTGAATGAACCGTGTAATCGAAATCGCCAATCCCCACTTCCGTGAGCAGAGATTCAGCATTCCATACTGCTTCAGCCGCGCGCCCCGTGGCACCGCATGTTTGTACTTGTAGATGCGATCGTCCACCGCGTAAAGCGCAACCGACGGCATGATTCCGCGGCGCAGAAGCCCTTGCTCCGTGATTGCCTCCAGATCGTACTCGCTCAGTCCCGGCTCAACCTGGTGCAGCGCTTCCACCGTCGCCGCAGCGGTCTCCGCTCCCAGCCACTTGTACCGCGCAATCTCGCTCTCGATCAGCGCGGCACGCAAGGGCGCAAGACTAACATGCGCAGCCGTGCCGGGAGAGTCCGATCCCAACGGCCCACCCGCCAGCTTCGCAGCCGTCGCAGCCGTGTCGTCTGCCCACCACGGAAACAAAACCGGCTCAAAGTCCAGCGCGCCAAACTCTTCGTCGTGCAGGCGCGGCCCTTCATTCTCGCTGGTGAAGTAGTAGCGCTTCCCCTCAGCCGTCACCAGCACCGAACCAACGCCCGTCTCGCACGGCGTCAGCACACGCAGTTCCACCGCGCCACCCGTGAGCCACGCAATATTCTCGCTGCGCCGCAGCAGCACTCCGCCCAGCTTGTTCGCCTGCAAAAACGCAACAAGCTGATTGTGCTTGGCCTCAAGCTCGGCATTCCAGTCCGCCTGCGAGACCAGTGCGTTTCCGTTGACGACGAGAGATTTTGAGATGCGCGCGCTCATGACTATCCTTCAATGCATTTCGGTTGAATGGAACGGGATCAGTTGAGAATTTGCCGGATGTGAAAAGGGCGTTCGCCGCGGCGAACGCCCTATCTTCCGCCTAGTCGTCGAGACCAGGATGATAGTGGCTCTCCCACCCGAGATACCGCGCTGCCTCGTGGACTGCCTTCGAGACATCGCTGAAGTTCGCGGCAACGTGATGCTCAAAGCCCTCGCGGCAGATGTACTTCAAGAGCTTCTGGAGTTGCGGAATCTCCGCCACGCCCGCGCCGCCAAAGGTATCCAGCGGATCGTCGGTGAACTTGCCCGGCCCGGTGTATCCGCGAATTACGCCACGCCGATCGTCGGTCGAGAAGCGCGCGTAGCTCATGCCGCCGGCCTTCACGCGGCCCACGCAGGTGCCAAACGTGTTCAGCTTGCCCACCGTTCCGGCAATGATCTCCTGATAGTCCATCTTCACTTCTTTGAAGAAGTGTTTGGGCAGGTTGGAGCAGTGGAAGCATACGCACTTGTCAGGGTGGCTGCCGTAGTTGTTGTTCCAGTCAAGCAAGGCCGAAGGCGAGCCCGAAGCCAGCGCCAGCATGTACATGCTCAGCGTGCCGGGTACGTCCACTTCGCAGGCCGAAGGAATCAGGTCGTTCGACATCATGCTCATGATGGTGCACGGCACCACGCCGAAGTACTCTTCCATCGAGGTCCAGCACTGCACAGCGCTGATGCCGATGTGCGACTGCTTCATCCAGCCGTCAATCACCGCGCCCAGCTTGGCCATCTTCATCAGCGCCTCCTCGGGAATTCCCGAGGTCGTCACGTAGCTCTTGATTGCCGCCAGCTTTGCCTGGGCCGCGTCGTCGTTGTCCTTCATCTTGTTGATGCGGCCAAACACTTCGGAAAGATCCAGCGTCTCAACGGTGATGCCGCTGGTCTCAAGAATCCGCTCAGAGTAGCGGACCGTGTTGAACGCCGTGGGCCGCGCGCCGATCGCGCCGATGCGCAAGTTCTTCAGGCCTTTCACGATGCGACAGACCTGCGAGAACCACTCCAAATCAGCCGTGAATTCGGGCGAGCTGAGCGATTCCGTGTGCAGCGTGGTCAGCGAGTAGTCGATGCCGTACTGCATCATGTTGTTGCATGCGCTCATCTTGCCGCAGAACGAGTCGCGGCGCACGGCGATCGTCATATTGTCAGAGCGATCGGGCGTGGCCTGCACCAGCACCGGAACCTTCAAGCCGCTCAGGCGAATCGCGTCCACAATGCCGCGCTCTTCACCGAAGTTGGGCAGCGTGATGATGATGCCGTCAATCTCTTCAGCATGCTTCTTGAAAAGCTCGGCGCACTTCTGTGACTCGGTATAGGTTTCCACCGCGCCATATTTTGAGTCCTCGGGTCCGAGCACAATTGCCTTGGCCCCCGCTGCCTCAAGCACTGCAATGATCTCGTCGCGTCCAGTCTTCGCCAAATGATCCGGGAAGAATCCGCGATTTCCAACCACCACACCAAATGTCATCGTTCTTTGCGCTGCCATAAAATGATTGCTCCTTAAATCCGCACTGAATGCTTAACCGTTGCGGCCCGGGCGAAAGCGCAAGCCGTAGAACAGGCCGAGCGCCAACAAGATTGCACCCCACCAGACCGGCGCGTGCAGATTGGCCAGAATCACGTTGGCCGTATGCCCAGTCACGAGTTCAAAGATTCCGTAACCCAGAACCATGGCCCCATAGATGGTGAGAAGAACTCCAATGAAAAACCAGATCGAGATCCCTGAATTGTGCATGGTGTTTCCTCTCTACCAGAAGTAAATGTTGAGCGCCAGGAAGATTACAATCGCGATCACCGTCCAGAACCACTCGTTCTTGTAAAACGGAACAGGCTCTTCCGTAGGCAGCTTGGTTGCCCCGTAGACGACGCCGTTCAACTCGGCAAGCGTCTTTGGCTTGGTGAAGATGCTCACGATGAAGGTCACCAGGACAGAAGTACAGACCGACCACAGGGCGCGGTACATGTCCTCGGCCATGGGCTTGGCATCGGGCGAGATGGCCACGTAGCGCAGCGCGCTGGGATCGAAATGGACCCACGCCCAAAGCGAGATCGAGGTCAGGGTTCCGATCAGCAGGCCCCAGAAACCACCCGCCCTGGTGGCGCGCTTCCAGAACATTCCCATCAGCACCACGCCCAGCAGCGGCGAGATAAAGAAGCTGAAGAGCGCCTGCACATAATCCATGATGCCGGCCGCATGCATCACCATATAGGCTGCGCCAATGGAGATGACCACGCCGACTATGGTGACAATTCGGCCGACAAGGACATAGTGCTCGTCCTTGGCGTGCTTGACGATGTGCGGCTGATAGATGTCGTAGGTGAAGATGGCGGTGAAGGCGCTCACATTGCCCGCCATGCCGCTCATAAAGCCGGCAATCAATGCGGTGATGCCGAGGCCGAGCAGGCCCGGTCCAAGGTAGCGCACCATCATCAGCGGAAGCACTTCGTTATAGCTGTGCAGGCCCGCGCCCGGATTCGCGGCGACCACGTTTTCGCCGACCAGGTGCATCAGGCTGCCATCCGAATTCTGCAAGACCACCAGGCCAAGCAAGCCGGGAAGGATGACGATGAAGGGCACGGCCATCTTGAAGAAGGAGCCGATCACGGGCGCCAAACGCGCTGAGCGAAGGCTGTTGGCCGCCAGCACGCGCTGGACTACAAGAAAATCGGTAGTCCAGTAGCCGAAACTGATCGCGAATCCCAGGCCGAACACAATGCCGGTCCAGTGAATGCCCATCGGGTTATCTGCAAAGTGGCCCATGCTGCGCCACATGTGGGTGTAGTCGCCATTGGCTGTAACGCCCTTGGCAATATTCGCCGCGAGCTTGGCTTTGAAACCGTTCCAGCCGCCCGCTTCGATGAGTCCGAGAATCGGCACCAGCAGCGCGCCGCCCCAGATGAGCACAAACTGAAGCACTTCGTTGAAGATGGCGGAGCGCAGGCCGCCGAGGGCGACGTAAGCGGCGACAGCCAGCGAGGAAACGATGATGGAGAAGCTCAAATCCCAGCCGAGAACAATCTTCATCACTTCGGCCATGGCGAACATGTTCACGCCGCTCATCAGCACGGTCATGAAGGCGAAGGAGACAGCCGCTACCGTGCTCGAACCCTGTCCGTAGCGCAGCTTCAGGTATCCCGGCACCGAGTGCGTCTTGCACACGTAGTAGAACGGCATCATTACCATACCCAGGAAGAGCATGGCGGGGATGGCGCCAATCCAGTACCAGTGCGCGGCCAGAATGCCGTACTGATATGCCGAGCCCGCCCAGCCCATCAGTTCGAGCGAGCCGAGGTTGGCTGAGACAAAGCTCAGTCCGGCGATCCACGCGGTCATCTCGCGCCCGGCCATGAAGAATTCTTCGCTGGTGTTGGACTTCGACTTCAGATAGAAGCCGATCCAGATCACGATGACGAAGTAGATGGCGATTACGGCGAGGTCGAGAACGCTGAGATGGGCCAGCGATGGTGCGCCCAGGGCCAGTGCCCTGGGAGCGGAAGCCGGTACCAGACCGCCCGCGATGCTTTGAGTCAATTCGAACATTCAGTCACCTGAACCAGGGTGATTCCGCCTGTGGAGCCATCAGACGTTCGCCCCTAAGTAAATGGGTTTACTCGTGCGGTTGTCAAGCCGCAAAAACCTGCCGCCTGCTGAACAAAACTGAGCCTGTCGCTCTGGAGGAGTCAGTGCCAAACAAGAAGTCAACTTGAAACGGAAAGCGTTTTCCGAACGAAGTCTACCATAGTCATCAAACATCGGACTTCTCCAAGCTTCCGCCCACTTTTTACTCACTTCATTCACGATGACAAACGGATGAAATCTCCTGATGTGTTTCCCCCTTGTGTTCCCGGCAATTCGGCGATACCTTGAGATATGGAACCCTCTTCTCCCCCTAAAAACCAACATTTAGAGCCCTTTGCACCGCTCGTGCCTGTGGCGGGAAGCCTCGCTCATCCCATCCTCAATTCCCAATTCCATCCTCGATTCAAGGAGTGTCGCCCATGAACACCGCTGTTGATCCCACCCTTTGTAGCGGCTTCTCGCGCCGTACTTTCTTCCGTTTTGCCGCCGGCGCCTCCGCGCTTGCCACGGTTCCCATCCTTACTGAAGCTCATCTCGCCCTCGCCCAGCGCCCCCACTTCGCCGATCCCAACAAGGGCATTCACATCGACGCAAACGAGAACCCGCTGGGGCCTTCTGAGGCTGCGCGCCAGGCCATGATCGAGATCGTTCCCCGCGGCGGACGCTACCTGATGCCCATGCAGGAAGAGATAGAAGAGATCTTCGCAAAGCAGGAAGGGCTTGAACCCGACTCGGTCATGGCGTTTGCCGGNNTACGAGGCTCCCACCTGGGCTGCCCAGATTGTGGGTGCGCCCGTCATCAAGGTTCCGCTGGCCGACCCGAAAGGCGAGGCGACGCACGATATCAAGGCAATGATCGCTGCCGCTTCCACGCCCGGCGTCATCTATATTTGCAACCCCAACAATCCGACCGGAACCANNCGCACCTTCTCCAAGTTGTATGGCATGGCCGGAATTCGCATGGGTTTCGCTGTTGGTCGCCCCGATCTGCTCAAGCAAATCTCCACGCACGGCGGATTCAATGCTCTCCCCATCACTGCCCTCGCGGCGGCGAAGGCCAGCTTGCTCGACGATGAGCTCGTCCTCAAGCGCCGCAAGATCATCGGCGACGTTCGCGTGGATACTCTCGACTGGCTCAAGAGCAAGGGCTATGCTTGCACTCCGTCGGTGAGTAATTGCTTCATGCTCGACGTGCAACGGCCCGGCAAGGAAGTGCTGGCAGGCATGGCCGCGAAGGACATCTACATCGGCCGCATCTGGCCGGCCTGGCCCACCCAGGTTCGCATCACCGTGGGCACCCACGACGAAATGCTTGCATTCCGCAAGGCGTTTGAAGAAGTCATGGCCAGCCCGACCGCTGGTCTCGTACCGCCAAGGCTCCCCGCCCGCCTCGCCGAACATCCCTTCACTCACCTGTCGTAAGACAGTTCGTAGTTCACAGTTCGTAGTTATCGCAGCGTAGCCCTCTGGCTACTGTTCCCCATTCAGATTCATGAGAGGCCCCGTATGCTTGCGGGGCTTTTCACTTCTTGCACATCTACCCGCGCACTCAAGCGGCTCCGGAGTTGCAGGTCATCAAGCGCAAAAAACCCGGCCGCTCCGTAAGGAGCGACCGGGCCTTTTAACTGTGAACTGCGAACTAAGAACTGTGAACTGCTTTTAGAACATCAGCTTTATCGCAAACTCCGCGTTCACTGGCTCGCCAGGCCCAATGCCCGGGTTGCCAAGGTAGACTCCAACGGTTGAGCCGATCACGCCGCCTTCCCCGGTTCCTGGAAAGCCAACAGGCGCCAGGTTCGTGCGGTCGAAGATATTGAAGATGTTAGCGCTGAACTGCGCGCTCAACCTCTCGGTGATCTGCGTTGTCTTAAAGATTGCGACGTCCACGGCACCGTAGCCAGGGTTGTAGTTCTGACCGCGGCGAGTCGGCGAATACGTGCCGGAGGCTGCGTCAACAAATGCCGCCGGCGTCGACTCCCCGCACAGATTTGAACTCGCAGCAAACCACTGTACCCCTCCCCCGCATATCGCGTGAGAAATTCCGGCAGACGGATTTCGCGCAACCTGAACTGCTCGGTCTGCACCTTCGCCGTTGCCGCTCGGGTTGCTCGATGAAGCCACTGTGTAAGGCGTTCCTCCGTGGAATGAGAAGCCAGAGTTTACCTCCCAGCCCTTCATCAGCCGTTGGGGTCCCGGAAGAGTCGGAACATGGTAGTCGAGATAGCCGGTGAAAGTGTTGCGAACGTCAAAGTCCGAGTTTCCGTATTCCGCGCTCTCGTTGGTCGGATCCTGTGGCTCGTACGGAAGCAGGCCCGTCTCATAGTCCAGAGCGTGGCTCCAGGTGTATGCAATCTGCGCACTCAGGCTGTGCCAGCTCTGGATTCTCAAGCTCGACTGCAATGAGTTGTAGATCGACCCAAGGTTGCTCTTCGCCTCGTCAATCACCGAGAAGTTCGGGAACTGGCTGAAATACGGGCGTGAGCATTGAAGGAAATTGCCCGGCGAGTCTGGCGTCGCGCCGCTGTATTGCGGGGAGCACCCGGCAACTGTTCCCGCGGTCTGGCGACGAGCGATCGTCCCTTCCGACGACCCTGGGTACGGCACCGAAACATTCAAGCTGTTCAACTGACCAGGATTGATGTCGAACAGCCCCATCAGATGCCTGCCCGCGGTCGCCACATATCCAACCTGCCCAATGATCGACGGTGTAAAGCTGTGCTGAATGTTCAGGTCCCACGATTCGGTGTACGACGGACGGAAGTTCGGATCGAATGTCGAGATCTTCACTGTTCCTGCGCCGGCCAAAGCCTGACCCAATGTTTGAAAGATCGGCGTTCCGGGCTCGATTACAGTGTTCAGAATCCCCGACGCCTGCGCCACTTCCTCGGTTCCGGCTGGATTGAGCCCCGGGCCGAAGACCGCAATATTCGTGGAGCCGTTGCTCTGCAAGACCGACTTCATGTAGATCGAGTCATAGTAGAAGCCAAATCCACCGCGTACCACGGTTGTCGGAAGAACCGCATAAGAGAAGCCAACGCGAGGACTCACTCCGCCCCAGAAATTGTTCCACACCCCTTGATTCGGTTTCAGCACCCGAAGCCCACCGCTTACGGCTGGATCGAAGACCGAGAGGTTCGCGAACTGCGAGTGCACTGGCCCCTCCCAGTCGTAGCGCAACCCGTAATCCAGGCTCAGTTTTGGGGTAATGTGCCATGAATCCTGACCGGAAAGAGAGAACGTATCAACGAATACCTGCCGCTTCGGATCGCCAACCACCTCTTCCGAGTTAGTTGGGTCAAAGCAACCGGAAAGGAAATCTGCCAGAAAGTAGACGTTCGGATCCTGGGGAAGACCGGCAATGGTGGCTGCGGTCGGGGTCTTATTCGACAGCGCCGCGCAAGCAGATGCACTCGTAGCCCACGGTCCCTGCGAACCATCGAAGTAGATCGTGCCGCGTTCCCCGGTCTGATAGAAGTCGTCAACCTGGGCCTGGCGGTACTCACCGCCGAACTTGAACTCATGCGCGCCCTTGGTCCATGCGAGCGAGTCATCCAGGTGGCCGGTAATGTCGTTTCGGCCGGAAGGCGCCGTGACCCCGATTGGGTCAAATCCACTGCCACCGGCTGTCAGACCCACACTCGCCGCGGTGGGCCCAATAATGATGTTCGGCGATCCCTTGAGAGAAGGGTCCGTGACCCCAGTATTCAATCCAAGGCCGATCGGATTGAAGTCCGTCTCGGCATCGCTGAATACCTGGTTGAAATAGCTCACGCCCGCCGAAAGCTGGTTCGTGATAGACGACGTCAGCACGCGGTTGTAAACAATTGAATAGTTCTCAACGTGAATTGGCGCATTTTCAAAATAAGGCGACAAAGCCGAATGCGTGGGCGCGGTTTGAGTTCCCTCTCCCGCAAACCAACTCGCGGCAATGTGGTCTTTCTCGCTCAATTGATAGTCAAACTTCACGATGCTGTTGTAGCTGTGGCCCGTGGTGTTGCCCGTAGCAGTGTAGTTTAGCGTCGAGTCCGGGCCGGTTAGAGCCGACGCGGGCCAGAGCGCCTTGTAGCTACCTGTCCCGCTCAGCAGGTTCTTCGAAACCTGGTTCTCCGGAATACCCCATGCATTCAGCACCTCGAGTGCATCAGCCTGATATGCCGCCGACGGCTCAGTAGCTTTGTTCTGGCCACCAATCAAGAACCACTGAGTCTCACCGGCCACGAAGAAAAACGCCTTGTCCTTCCAGATCGGCCCGCCCAGCGAGAATCCGGCGTGTTGATTGCGAGTTTCAGTGTCGACGCCCGTAAACGGGTTCGAGTGCTGAAAGAATTCGTTGTGGTTGAAATAGTAGGTTGTGCCATGGAGTTGGTTCGTTCCGGACTTGATCGTCAGGTTTGCCGTGCCGCCCGAGTTGCGGCCAAGCTCCGTCGATCCTGCCGTCTCGAACGAGAAGTTCTCAATCGCATCAATGGGAAGAATCACGCCGGCAATTGCATTTACGCCGCCTTGGTTGACCGCAGGAATATTCCACCAGAGATCGTTGTTGTCCGTGCCTTCAATCTGCCAGTTCACCGAGTTGGAGCGCGTGCCGTTTACGCTCGCCACTCCCGCGCCGCCGCCCGTTGAAAGCCCGGCAAAGCCCGGCGTCTGCGAAAGCATTTGCGTAAAGTCACGCCCGCTGTTGGGCAGATTCTGGACCACCTCTTCCGGCAACGCGGTCGACTGCGTATCCGTGACCGTGTCCAGGCTGAGCGAGTCTGCGGTCACCTCAACCGTCTCACCCGCCGACGCCACCGCCAGCTTGATGGGAAGCGCATAGGTGGAGGCCGCGGTCACCGGGACCTTGTCAACTTTGGTGTTCTTGAAGCCCGTGGCCGTGATCGTGATGGTGTAGCTGCCCAGGGGCATGTTGGCAAACGCGAATTCACCGGCGCTCGAACTCACAGCCTTGTAGGAGGTATTCGTGCTCGTCTCCACCGCAGTCACAGATGCCCCAGGCACGACTGCTCCCGATTGATCTGTAATTGTGCCGCTGATGCCGCCGCGAAACGTCTGCGCCAATGCGCCTCGCTGAGCCGTGAACAGCAGCGCCAGAACCACCAGCACCAGTGTGAATACACTTCGATTCCGATGAAAAGACATTGCGCCTACCTCCAGATAATCCAGTTGAGTTGCATATCAGGCGATCGAAAAAGCTCGAGTTGCGTGTCAATGAGCGACCGCTCACAAACGCAGGTTTCGGCTATTTTTTCTTTGTGGGCTGTACAAGGAATCTACAAAGCGGAAAGTTATCCATTCCCCAAAGTACTAAGAAATCCCATAAGGATTCAATAAAGAAATCCGAGTTTGGCTCAGCTCCAAACCCTCTCATTTGATGGCACTTTAATTGAATCGCTTTACCTTGCCTTTGCCGATGCGGCGATGACCTTCCGGCTCCGCGGACTCACTCTCGGACTGTCAGCCCGGCCACGCATTCCTGCTCCAACACTCGCACCAGAAACTCGCCTGAAGCGTGCCGAAAGCTGACGTCCAGGCAGTCCTCGCTCATGCTTCCCCTGCGCAGCGGTTCAGCCTCAACGCCCGACTCTGGCACCGTCATCGTGCATGGTCGAGGCAACGACGACTTGATGACCCCCGCAATCATGTTGGCGATCTCCTTGGTCGCATCCAGGGCGTCTGCTTCGGCCACCGAATCAACCGCCTGCATCATCATCGCTGCTGTTGCCTCGTACGCCAGCCCGATTGCCATCCGGACCTCAATCCGGCCCTTCCAGACGCCTGAGAGCGCAACACTGCCCAACATGTGCCCGGCAGCCAAGGCGCCCTGCTGCGTTGCCGGCAAAGCCTCAACGCTCATCGACAGCATCTGCTCCCAAAACTGGCGACTGGCGTTCACAACTGTTTGTTCGTTGATCTGTGCCTGCACGTGTCGCGCTCCAAGGAGAGAGCCTTAATGGGTTCCAAGGCTTCAATCCATTTATCGGACCACGTCTGAGAGTTCATTAAGAGGTCGCGTCCCCGCGGCCAGCACAGCGTCATTGGCAGATTCCAATTGCAGAGCACCTTGTGTGCCGAATCGAGACAATTCGGCATCAATTCCGCTCGACCAACTCCCGGCCAGAGCGCGGGAGAATTGATTTCCATGCAGGAGGGGCTTCAAGGACACGGGAAATCGGAGTCGCGACACACGGGCCGCATCCGGATCGAGCATTTCGGTTTGAATTCTGATTTAAGGCGCAGAACTTATGCGGTCAAGCGTTCGAGCTGATCCGGCTTCACGATCGTCAGGCTGGCGCCCTTGATCGTGATCCACTGATCGCGCCGAAACTGGTTCAGGAGCCGTGTCACTGTCTCGCGCGAAGTCCCCGCCATGTTGGCGATCTCTTCGTGGGTCAGCGCCATGGTAAAACGAATCTCCGGCTTGCCATTTTGCGCCGCTTTTCCCCAATCCAGCAAGAGGCGGGCAAGACGGCCGGCGGCAGAGCCAGACAAAGCGAGCCGCTTTGCATCATGGAAGACTGTCAGATATTCGCCGGAAAGAGACTGGGCAGCATGCATGCTGGCAATTCCATGCTGGCTCAGGAAGTCAACGAACTCCTGCTTGCGAACCGTCTTCACCTGGCATGGCTCAATGGCTTCCGCCGTAACCTCGTGAGGAACGTTTGCCAGAACCGCGCTGAGTCCCATCACGTCGCCCGGCCCGGCAATTTTGAGGATCATCGTCTTGCCATCGCGCGACGTCGAGGAGATCTTCACCTGGCCATAGCAGATCACAAAAACATTGCGAGCCGCGTCGCCCTCCGAGAAGAGCTTCGCTCCCCTCGCATGGCTCATCATGATTCCAATCCCGTCGTAGTCCCGAAGAGCTTCCGGCGTGAGATTGCAGAACATACGCAGATGGCGATGCTCACAGTTAATGCAATCTTCAGGCGGGTGATGCGGATGGAAAGAGGCCATAGTTAGGTCAATGCTCGGTCCATTCGAGTATAGCTCATTTGCAAGAAGCTCAAACGGCCAATTTGACACGCAAATGGGAGCGAAACCCAGGATTTCGCTACGTTTCCCACACGCCGGAAAAATTCCCGGCCTAATCCGATGTCAAGACGTTGGTCCGCTGGCGCATTCTCCCGGCCCAGTCCCTGCAGCTTGTGATGTAGCCCCGCGATACCTCCCTGGCCAGCTCCTCCAGCAGATGCATCTGGAGCGGCGGATGCTGCCTAAATGCCTCATAAAGCGCATCTTTGGGGAGCATTAGAATCGAACCCGCCTCCTGTGTGCTGAGCGTGTAGGTATGAGTTCCGTCGCACAGCAGCGGACCAAGTTCCACCAGTTGTCCCGGCCGAACCGGTCCCAGAACGAGCCTCGTCTCCTGCCTCTCTGCCTTCCGCACAAACTGCCCCGAGATCACCACATACAGGCCATGGCAGGTTGCTCCCTGGCGGAACACTGTTTCAGGGACATCGAAGTTCATGAACTGCGCCGACAAATCGAGCAATTCCCGGGCCGGCGGAGGGCAATCGAGCAACTCGGCAATCGGACGAGGATGTGCAAGGTCTAATTGCTCGGGTCTTTCTCCAGGTTTTTGTCCGGATCTCTCCCGAGACCCCTCCCTGGAACTCTCCTCGGACTGCATCTTTCTATCTCCCGTTTTCGCCTGTCGAACTGCATCGACGGTTTGGTCGCCAATGGATGGCCACGCCGCTCGCGGAGGGGGGTGAACGCGTTTGTGATCGAGACTTCTCAAGATCCACCTCAATCTCTCGCGGCCGTACCTGATGCCGATTCTGGATGACGTGGCAGGACCGAAAAATTCAATCCCTCAAATCTCCACCAATTCCAGATGTCGAGCCGCTCGCTATTGCTCCTCCTTGTTGCTCGTTTCCCGGTTCCAGCCTGCTCCGGGTTTTTACGAGTCGAAATTATTTGATGGCGGCCTGAACTTGAAACTCCTGCTCCCTCGAAGGGGTTAAGGTCTCAGGCGGTACGCAGAGGACCGGAACTCGAGAGCGTGCCAGCAGCGCGAAGGCTGTCCCGTGTGGTCCCGTCGAATCGCTTGTCCGCTTTACGCCGGCCACCAGCATGCTCGGCTGGTACTGGTGAATAGCCTCCACAATCGCATCGCCGGGATTTCCGTCTTTCACGACGAAGCGGACGGGCGTACGCCCGCTGGGCTGTATGCCAAACTCCTCCAATGTGGAAGCACTTGTGTTGAGAAATGCCGAGGCCTCAGCCGGCCCTCTCGCATGCAGAACAATCAACGTCCGATGAAACGTCTCGGCCAGCGAATACGCGGTTCCCACTGCCGCAGCAGCCGCATCGTTGCGCTCCATGGCCAGCAGCACCGGTCCTCCCGGCGTGGGACGGAATTCACCCGCATTCCAGTCCGCGGCCACCGCCAGCACCGGGCACGGCGACAACCTTACCAGATGCTCAGCGATCGACCCGACAAGCACGGCGCCCGCCCCCTGCATCCCGCGCGTTCCAATCACAATCAGCCCGGCCTCATACTGTTTGGCCACGGCCACCAGCATCTCCGCAACCGCTCCCTGCCGAATCTCGGAGTGGCTGGGAATTCCCTTCCGCAGCAATTCGCCCGAAAGCTTCTCCAGTGCCGTCCGCGCCTCTTCCGTCATGCTTCGCAGCACCCGCCCCGGCACCGCGTCCACAGCCGCATATTCCACAGGATCGGTGCCATGTGCCAGCACAATCCGGGCCCCATACCCCCCGGCAAGTTTGCGCGCATACTCGAGAGCCGCTTCCGACTGGCCCGTCAGGTCAGTCGCAACAACGATTGTTTTCATACCCGTAGCGAAGCTCATCGAACCTCCAACACCCTGAGGCGCATTTACTTATAATCCTCTAGGATTTCGAGTCTGCGCTTAACCCTGAGCCTGGGGCAGTGACATTCTGCACCCCGCCCTGTGATTTAAATCACACCGTTCGACCGACAAAATCCGACCCCCAGGATGTTCAGCTCCCCAAGCTTCGTACGCCGCGGAGCAAGACACCCCGAAGCACAGTGAGACCTGTCGCTTCTTTTGCAGTTTGCCGCGTCTTCTGCCCGCGGGTATCCTCAATGCCATGCGCGCCCCGCCCCTAATCACTCTTCTTGCGCTCTCTTGCTCAGTGGCCTTCGGTCAAGCCTCAACGCCGGCGCCTGCGTTTGACGTTGCCTCGGTGCGGCCTTGCCAACACCCGGTGGGACCGGACTATAACAACCAACTCACGTATTCGCCGTCTGGGATCACCGCCAGGAATGTCACCGTGAAGCGCCTGCTGGCCGAGGCTTACCATCTGCAACTGAGCCAAGTGATCGGGCCACGCTGGATCGGGCAGAACGAATACGATATCGACGCCAAGTCGGCTGGAGCTGTTACACGGGAGCAAATTGCAATGATGCTGCGAAACCTGCTTGCCGAGCGATTCAAGCTGACGCGGCACAGCGAAAATCGAGAGATGCGCGCATACGAACTGAAGGTGGGAAAATCGGGTTTGAAGATCCGCCCGGCGAGCCACGGAGAAGCTGTCTCTGCCGCACCTGGATTTCACTTTCATGGGGACATGCGCGAATTCGCTGACCTGCTTTCCGTTCAGCTAACCATTCCGGCAGCAGACAATCCAGCCGAGCCAGTAAGAGCCAGCGCAACCCAGATTCCGGTGCTCGACGAAACCGGGATGCATGGCATCTTTGACTTCACCGTGGATATGCACCCTGAGCTGGGCACGGATATGTTCGCGCTATGGCACAGGACCCTTGAAGATCAGTTGGGGCTGAGAATTGAAGGCCGCAAAGGAAATGTGCCCGTGTTGGTTGTGGATGAGGCGTTGAAAGTCCCAACTGAAAACTGACTCGAATCCCCTCAAGCTAAAACACCCACTCAATCGTCCACCCCAATCCGCGTCCGCTTCTAGTCGTCGGTCAATCCCTTGCCTTCAAGAATCCGCGGCATCACCTTTTCAACTCGTGACTCACGCGTTTTGGCTTGCTTCGGCTGAGCGACATGAAACATGTATCCTCTTTGCCGTCCCGGAGTGAGTGCTTCAAACGCCGCTTTAAAGGCGAGATCCGCATCCAGCTTCCTTTGCAGCTCTTCTGGAATCACATAGTCCTCATGTTTCTTCAGCGCCACCTTTAATCCGGCCTGTTCCACTTCTATCGCTTCATAGACATAGGTCTTTATCGTCGTTTCCATCGCCTTGATATCGCGAACACTGTCGAACCGGATCTGCCGGCCCGCCTGCAGTTTTCCCGGCGTCACCAGAATGTTGTGCGGATCACTCAACAACGCGCCTTTGAAAAACAAGAGCGTCACGCATTCCTTGAACGCACCGATTAGAACGACGTTCTTTCCTTGATAGGTATAGCAAGGCTCGCCCCACTTCAACTCTTCGGTCAGCGGGCAGTCTAGAAGGATCTCTCTCAACTTTTCCGATTCTTCAACCCACTTTTTCGCCTTCCGAAAAAATGCGTCGACCTTTGGATTCATGCGGAATCTCCCTGTTCATGCAACACGCTGAAATGCTATCGCCCCCTGAATGAGATTGCCAAGGCCGGACGGCCCCAAGCCCCTGTTACCTTTTGGTCCCCATCCCAGTCTGGTCTGTTATCTTCCATTCAGATCGACTCCACCGTCCCTTCTGTTAGACCATAAACACCATGCCGCGTCCGCCCAAACCTAAAAAGGCCCCTCCGCATCCGTTCGTTCTGGATGCGCTCATGCCCTTGAGCCCCGAGGTGCGTCGCATGTTCTCCGGCTTTGCTGTCTACCTCGGCGACCACCTGGTTTTCATGCTCCGCGATTCTCCAAAATCCTCGCGGGACAACGGCGTCTGGCTTGTTCTCTCTGCAACCGCAAACCCCAAAGATCCTAAGTTACGCCGCGAGTTCCCTTCCCTCCGCTCCATCGAGCTTCTGGGAGACATGATCGGCCATTGGCTCCTCATCCCGAGCGACGGTCCAAACTTCGAGGCAGAGGCCCTTCACGCCTGCGACCTTCTGCTTCGTCGCGATCCTCGCCTCGGGCGAATCCCTAAATCGAGAAGATAGTCGACAGCGCGATGCAACTGCGCACCGTCCGCCAGCCCTATGCCTTAAGCGCAATCAGCTCACTGATGCCGCGCGCCTTCAGATAATCAGCTTCCTTCGCCCGGCTTTCCAGCACGATCGCCGGCCTCACTCCACGCTCAATCAGCTTCATATACGCCGTCGCGAACTTCCAATCCGGTGGCCAGGAGTTGGTCGACAGCCCATGATCCGGAATCACCAGCGCCGTCTTTCGCGCCTCTGTCGCCTGCCCCGTCTGCCTGAACTCCGCAGCGAGTTCTGCAAACTTGCGCCCCTGCGGCTTTGGCTTGTTGCTCAAATCAAGCAACCCCAGCGTGTATTCGAGCGGATCGAAGCCCTTCACCGCCGGATCGATGTCGTGCGAACCCCACCAGGTCACGCCCCACACCTTGCCCGTTGACATCATGTTGCGAACCGACTGCTCCATGAACTCCGGCTTGTAACTGTCCGGCACTTCGTTGCCAAATCCTGTCTCCTCTACCCACACCTTGCGGTTCAGATCGGTAGCGTACGCGCTTGCAAGCTCGATCTCATACTCGGCCAAATGCAGCGCCGCGGGGTCGTTATACCTGGCCCGCTGCAAAACGCCGTCAAACAAGATGTACGAGTGCACCACCGACGCGTGCCCTGTAGTCGCAATCTCCTCGCGGCTGAACCCGTAGTCGTTGAACCAATGCACATGGTCGATGCCGTTCACGTGGAACTTTCCCGGCGCAACCTGGTCGCAGTAGCCCAGCATCTCCGTCGCCCATGCATCAGCCTCCGCCGTCGTCACACGGTTCCCATTCGTGCCCTGTAACACGCCTAACTCATTGCCAATATCAAATCCAAGAAAGCGCCTGTGCCCACCGACTGTCTCCGCGATCCGCCTGAACAGCAGCTTCTCGGCTTCAATCACATTCGGATCGGTGAAGATGTTTCCCGCCTTGCCATGCCAGGGATCAACCAGCGGCGCAACCCACGGAGGCATGAACGAGAGCCCGCTCATCCATCCATTCAGCACGGTTACTTCAACATCCAGGCCAACCTTGTCGGCCGCATCCAATAGTTGATGAAGGTGGGCCAGGGCTTGTTCGCTCACGGTGCCGATGCCCGGCTGGAAATAGGGCCACAGGCACTGCATGCGGATGTGATCCAGCCCGAGGCCCGCAATGCCGCTCAAATCTTCTTCAATGGCCTGCTGATCCCAATCGAGCCAGCAGTACCACCAGCGCTTGCGCGGAACATAATTCACGCCAAAGCGCGGAACACCGGCCTCAACCGCCGGAGCCGCCGCTCCAATTACCGATGCTCCATCCAACAGCACCGCAGCCGACGTCAACATCGAGTTCTTTACAAAGCTCCGTCGTGACACCATTTCACTTGTCTCCATTCCAGCGCCATTTTAGTCTCCTCCGGCGTGCGGCCATAGCCTGCACCTGCGCCTGCGCATCGCAAGGCCGCTCGCGATGCGCCCGGCGTTGCGTGCTTGCTATGTATCCGATAGCTCAGATTTCTCTCCGTCTGCTCGAAGAGAATATTTTCTTCAGCCCGCGGACTCCACAGCATCGAGGCCCGGTGCAAATCGCGCTCGGGCTGGGCCATCCTACCGGTGAGGAAGACCCGGAACAGCAACGAAAGGAGAAACAACGATGACAAAGCTTACGTATGAGAAGCGGCAGGAACTACCGATAGCAGATTTTGTCTATCCGAAGACGCGGCGCTACCCGATTGAGGACGCTGCCCATGCGCGCGATGCGCTGGCCCGCTCCAGCGGAAAACCGGAACACGCCACGGTGGTCGCCGCGGTCAAGCGCAAGTATCCAGAAATCGACGTAGAGAAATAGGAACCGGAGAAACAGCAAGCGGACAGCCGGGGGAACATCCGATGAAAATGAGAGTTGCTGTGCTTGCGGCCATCTTGACCGCAATACCAATGCTGTCGGCAAATGGCCACGCGCAAACGACCCCGAAGAGTTCCACACTCACAATCGCGGGACACCAGGGAGAGGCGCAGCTCGTTCAGGTCAACGGCAAGTCGTATATCGACATCGAGACACTTGCGCGGCTAACTCACGGAACGCTGTCATTCAAAGCTAATCAGGCAGTTCTTACGCTTCCTCCCTCCGAACAAGAGGCGCCGGCCCCCGCGAACCATGCAACTGCGGGCTTCTCGAGAGCGTTTACGCAGGCGGGCATTGAGGAGATGAGCGTCATCCGCGAATGGCGGACGGTGATCGTCAACGCGGTCTTGAAAAACAGCCCCGCATCAGAAGACTGGATATCCGATCAGCAGGCGCTGGCTAACAAGAATCTGGAGCTGGCCTCCGCCGCCGCATCCACAAGTGACGACCACAGCGCTTACCCCCTACTCTCTACAGAGTTCAATAACATGCGAACCCTGAGTGCAAACTACGTCGCTATCCGCAACGCGGCCACTTTCATTTCCCCTGACACCTTCCATAACACCCCTCTTGAAGACCAGATCCTGAATTGCGCGCGCGGGTTTGTGTCCATGACCGAGAGCCACGCGTTTCAAGATCAGCCGGCATGTCACTAAGTTTGGTGCGAAATGTTCGGCGGGTCGGCGGCTGGGCCGTCTCGGCCCTTACCAAACAGCTGCGAATAGCCGGTAGTACGTCGGTATGTTTGACATCGGCGGCTGCATCAGCGTCTGAAGATTCTCCGTCAAGAGACACGAAACAAGTAGAGCGGAAATCACCACGAGTCGCATCTTGAAAGTTATCTTGTCGACCATCCAGCCGATGAGAAACATAACCATCGACACCCCCAATGGCCAGACTAGCGCTCCCAGGCCAAGCAACAGCCGCGAATCAAGAGATAGGCCCACTGTAATGTCTGTTACCCAAAGGCCAAGGCCGCACACCCCGCCCCAAAAGTAGTTGTAGAGTCTGAGCCGACACAGTAATTGAAAGTACGGGAGAAACACGCCCCAAAAGCGCGGCCATAACCCAAACCAAAGAGCGAGAAGTATTCTTCGCATCTCATCCTCCCCTCAACATAAAGGACGACCAGGGTAAGCACGCGCTCTTTTGTCACTCCTACCTCGGAAACCCACTCGGCACGTGCCCACCGTCATCCACCGGCGGGAACCCAACCTGCTCCGGCAATGGCAGCGTCTTCGTGTCCCACCATTGCTGAACCACTTGGCTCTGCCAGCGATCGCTGCGCCCAATCCACATCTCCGCCGCCCGGTCATACCGCCGCAGGTTGTTATCCAACCAATACGGCCTGTTATCCCTGAGCCACGCCCGCTTGTATAACTCCCCTAACTCCGTATACCCGTCGCGCATGTCCTCAATCTTGCCGTTGTTCGAGCCAATGTTATCAAGCATCGACGAGATTTCGTTCGTCCGCGTCTTGGTGGCCACCATTGCCCGCGCCTGGTTGTAGATCGAGATCGCCTCATCCATCTCCTGAAACTTCGCCCCAATAAAATCAACCCTGCGGGCACCCAGTTCCAGCGCGTCAAGAGCTTCAGGATTCTCCAGCGTCCGTTCCTCCGACTTCGCTGCCGCGCGCGCCTCGGCCAGCAGAGTAATCGCCCGCTCGGCATCCATACGCAGCTCGCTCACCACTGGCCTGATCTTTGCCGCCGTCTGCTGGCCCTCCGCCGACAGCGGATCAAGCGGATCAATCCAGAAAAGTCCGTCCTCGGCATCCTCAAGGCCAGCCTTCTTCAGCAGGGCGTGCGCCGCCATAATCGCTCGCTGCGCGTCGTTGATCTTGCCGGTCGGATCGCGATGGAACGCCCAACCGTAGCTGTCTTTGAACGCATCTTCAGAGCTTTCCCCCTGCTGCCATCCTGCCGCCGCGCCAAACAATATCCCGTACCAGTTCTCGTCGAAGATGCCTTCCCCATCGTCGTTCCAAACNNCGAATGTTCCCCAGCGCCTCATTGTTGTTGGGGTAAACGCGGCTCCAGTTGTTCACTCCCGGCGCAACCCACGTCTCAAGACCGGCATTGGTAAACGGCAAAATAATGTCGGTAAAGCTCGGCCTCGCGTCATAATCCCACGGCACCGCGATCATGTCTTTGGGCAGCGTCTTCACCAGGTCGGGCGAGTGCTCCGCGATATCGCCCCAAAACAACAATTGCTTGCCATTCGGCTCCAGCGCCTTGTGAATTTGCGTCAGGAAGTCGATATACACAGCGCCCAGTCCGCGATCGGCCACCGCAGCCCGCGTGCGCCCCAGCCCCAGCTCAAACGTCTCGTCCGCGCCTATATGCGCCCACGGCCCTGGAAACACCTTCGCGAGCTCGCCAAACCATTCAGCAATCATCGGCAGCGTCGCCGGGTCGCCCGGCGCCATCACGGAGCTGTGCGGATTCTCTGCAAGGTGCGAATACTGCTCAAACTTCAACACGTGATGCAGATGCCCAAACGACTCCTGCTCGGGAATGATCGTGATGTGATACTTGGCCGCGTACTCCACCATCTCCCGCGCTTCATCCGGCGTCATTGCTCCGCCCGGAAACGCCGCAACCGGCGAGCTCGCGTATGCAAACGTGTGCTCAAAGTACGGCGAGAAGATGTTGTACTTGTACGCCGCCAACGTGCGAATCTCGCGCTTCAAAAACTCCATATTCGGGATCGGCCCGCGCGACCAATCGTCGCTCAACCCCCGATGCTCCATCGCCGGCCAATCCCGCAGCGTCGGCGCCAGCAACACGGCGTCCTTGCCCGCCCCGCGCAACAATTGCTTCACCGTCTGCGCGCCATAGAACATGCCCTGCGCCGTCTCCGCAATTACCGCCAGCCCCCCCTTGTCGTCCGGCACAATCACGTAGCCTTCGTCGTGCATCTCCGCATCGAACGCCAGATGATGCGCAGCGAGCAGCGCCTTCGCCTCGTCTGTATCCGCGCGCTCCAGCCGTATAAACGGAGCATCCGCATGCACGCTCCTCTTCCCCAGGCTCTGCTCAACAAGATCCTCGGCCGCAAAACCATCCTCTGCGTCATTGAGCGCGGTAACAAAGAACCCAAGATTGCCAATTGGAATTGCCGCGACAGCCGTGCACTCGCGGGCCGCCGGAACCAGATGCAGGTCGGCACAGGTGAGCCATGCCGCAGCAGCCGTCGTCCCTGCTGGTGCAGCTGTTTGGCCAGGCGAAGTCAGTGCAATTGCAAAACAAAAGAAGGAAGGCAGGGTCAGGCGGAGGCGCATCGGGGATCCCTCATTCCATAGGTAGGGTCGGAGTCAGGCTAACTCACCCATCCTCCGCATGTACACCATCCCAAGCCCGATACCCGATTGCCCCAGACCTTATCTCAAGCTCTTCAGCGCCGGATACAACTTTCTCCACTTCGCATACCCAGCCTTGTATGCCGCCACATCTTTCGCGTCCGGCTCAATCCGCTGCGCCACTTCAATGGCCACCGCGCACGCCTCATCGAGATCGGCCCAGTGTCCCGCGCCAACGCCCGCCATCAGCGCGCAACCGAATGCCCCGCCCTCTTCCGCCGTCAGCACCTCCACAGCGTGCCCATAAATCCCCGCCTGAATCTTCCTCCACAGCGGACCTCGTGCTCCGCCGCCGCCCAGCCTGATCCCCTTGACCGGAATCCCCAACTCCGCAAACAAGCTGAAAGTGTCTTGCAGCGAGTAGGCCACCCCCTCCAGCACCGCTCTCACAAAATGCTCGCCCTTGTGCACCGTCGAAATGCCCGCAAACGCGGCCCTTACCTCCGGGTCAAGATGCGGAGTCCGCTCGCCCAGCAGATACGGCGCCCACTCCAGTCCCTCGCTCCCCGCCGGTACCGCCGCCGCCCACGCCGTCAGCGCGTCATAGTTCTCCGCCGCAAAAAATGTTTCTCTCAACCAGCGAAAGCTCAGCCCCGCGCTCTGCGTCACACCCATCACATGCCAAAGGCCCGGCACCGCGTGGCAGAAGGTATGCAGACGGCCCTTCGGGTCTTTTGTAGGCGCGGCTGTTGCCGCGAATACCACCCCTGACGTCCCAATCGTCGCCGACACCGATCCCGGCTGCAAGATCCCCATCCCCACCGCGCCCGCGCCCTGGTCGCCCGCCCCTGCCACCACTGGAGTTCCCGCCGCAAGCCCCGTCAGGCCCGCCGCCGTCCCGCTGATCCGCGCACACACTTCCGGGCTCTCATACACCTTGGGCAGCCAGCTCTCAGGAATCCCCGCCGCCTCCGCCACTTCCTTCGACCACCGCCGGTTCGTCACGTCCAGCAGCAGCGTCCCGCTCGCCTCCTGCACATCAATCGCAAACTCGCCCGTCAGCCGGTACCGCACATAATCCTTGGGGCACATAATGTGCCGAATCTTCTCGAAGATCTCCGGCTCGTGCTCCTTCACCCACAGAATCTTGGTCACCGTAAAATTCGGCAGCGCGGGATTGCACGTCAACTCGATCAGCCGCTCGTAGCCAATCTTCTCCGTCAGCCAGTCGCACTGCGGTTGCGTCCGCGTGTCACACCAGATCAGCGCCGGGCGCAGCACCTGGCCCGCCTCGTCCAGCATCACCGCCCCGTGCATCTGCCCCGTCAACCCAATCGCCGCAATCTGTTCTCGGGGTTCAGGCGCGGCCGCCAGCGCTCCATGAATTGCCGCCTTCGCCGCCCGCCACCAGTCCTCAGGATCCTGCTCCGCCCAACCCGGATGCGCCGTCTTCATCGGCGCGTGCTCGGCCGCGGCCCCGGCAATCAGCTTTCCATTAGCGTCCACCACCACCGCCCGCGTCCCGCCCGTGCCCACATCCATTCCCAAAAACCACATAGCTTTTCTCCCTCGCTCTCAAAAAGTAGCGCCGGTCTCCAGA
>PMXB01000170.1:24691-25272 GCA_003165935.1 Acidobacteriaceae bacterium
TCCCTGTTCCCTGTTCTCTGATCTCTGACAACTGAAAACTGATAACTGTAAACTGCTTCTCAATGCCTTTCATCTCCCTCACCCGCCTCCGCATCCGCTCCATCCGCTTTCTCCCCTTCTTCTTCATCCACACCACGCGCTCAATGCGCCAGGTCCGCCGCGCCCCCGGATTCCTCGCCGGAGCATTCCTCCCCGACAAACACTTCACCTTCTGGACCATGACCGCCTGGGACAGCGAAGAAAGCATGCGCCAGTTCATGATCTCCGGCGCACACAAGGCCGCCATGACTCATCTCATCCATTGGTGCGACGAAGCCTCCGTCACCCACTGGACCCAGCCCGAGTCTTCACTCCCCAGTTGGCAAGAAGCGGACCGGCGCATCCGCGAAAGCGGCCGCCCCTCCAAGGTCAAACACCCGAGCCCCAACCATGCCAGCCTGACTTACAAGGCTCCCCGCACCACCCGCAGCGCCAAGATAAGCCGATCCTGACTACTGCCATCCTTGTGTCTCCGGGAGCTTGTTGAAAGACAGAATGCATTCTGGGCGAAGGGACAGAGACATCCCACAGGGGCTGAAGCC
>PMXB01000147.1 GCA_003165935.1 Acidobacteriaceae bacterium
GCTTCTTCGGTGGCTTCTTGGTCGGAGGCGTCGGAGCGGGCGGTGTCGGCGGGGTCGGCGGCGTGGGCGCTGTGCCGGCAGGCGCCAGCAGCGGGATCAGCTTGGTGGCGATAGGCGAACCAAGGCCCGTGCAGGCGTCCCAGCCGGGACCCGCGGGATAGAGCGGGAAGTTTGCCCCGTCGCCGTTGTTGCCCACTGTGACGTCGTTGAACGCCGACGCCGCCTTCGACGCGTAGATGGCTGGATTGATGAAGCCCACCTGCTTGCCGATCTGCGCGTTGGCAACGGCGATGAGTCCGGCCCAGAGTGGCGCGACCGCGCTGGTGCCGCCGATGGGGAAGGTCTGGCCGTCGACGCGAACAGTGTAGCCAGTGGCCGGGTCGGCGTCGCCGGCAACATCGGGAACGCCGCGGCCGCCGATCGCCGTGCTGGAGGCTGGAACCTTGCTGGCCGCCTGCCACGAAGGGAGCGGAAACTGGTTGCTGACGCCGCCGCCTGTTGCGCCGTCGTTTAAGGCTGTCTCGTTCCACACCACCTCGGAGCTGATGGTGGACCCTGAGGCGACCAGCTTGGTGCCGCCGCAGCAGAGTACATGCGGGCTCGATCCGGGAAAATCGACCGCGTAGGCAGATGTGTTGTCTGTCGAGCCGTTGTCCCCGGCGGCCACTGTGATGCTGATGCCGAGAGCCCCAGCGGATTGGCAGGCTGCATCGAGCGCGGTCATCGATTGCCCGGTCCAACTGGACTCGGGACCGCCCCAACTGATGGAGATGACGCTGGGCTTGTTGGTGGTGTCGTGGACCGCAGTGGAGATGGCGTCGATGAAGCCCTGGTCCGTGTTGGGTGCGAAGTAGACGGCAATGTTCGCGCCCGGTGCTACCGAGGCTGCCACTTCAATGTCGAGCATCACTTCGCCGTCGGCGCTCTGCGCGTTGCTGGGAGCATTTTTGCCGCCGTCGACGAGGACAGCCGTCACCTTGGGCGCGGCGACGCCGATGGTCTTGAAATACGCGGTGATATCGGCGGGCTGGTAGCCTCCGCCGAGCTCAATGATCCCAATCGTCTGACCGGCTCCGCTTGCGTTGGCGGGAAACTGGTAGGCCTGCGCAACTTGCGGAGGCGTGTAGCTGGAGAGCGCAGCCCCGGCGGCCATGGGGTGCGCGCCGCTCAGGGCTCCATCCAGGACGCGAAAATGAGGCTTGGCCTGGGGACGGTTGTCGAGGCCGAGCACAGCTTCAACATGGGCGACCAGCGACTGGGGCAGGTGAATCGATCCTTCGCGCACGCGATACTCGACATCGCCGATCTTCTTCTGCTCAAGGGTGACGCCAAAGGCCTTTTGCATGTCGGCGGCCGTGCCGGTGAGCTTGACGGTGCGGCGCGCGGCAGCGGTGGGGTCCGGTTCTACCTTGAGATTGAACTCGCGGGCGAAGGCCTTGACGGCTTTCAGCGAATCCGGGTTGGCGTTGTGGCTGCGGCCATACTCTGCGCGGCTCATGCGCACAGGCCCCGCGGCGCGGCCGCCACGGCGGTTGATCTTGAGCGGCTCCTTGCGCGGGACAATCACTGAGACCGTCACCTTGGAGCGGGCGTTGGTGGGTTTTACGTGAACGGCTTCCGCTGCGGGAGCTTTCTCGCTGCCGGGGAGCACGACGCGCGGCGCGTCGGATATTCGCGGGGTTGCGATGCGCGCTGCCGCGGCCTTTTTGGGCGTCTTGGAGTTGGGGGATTTTGCCATTGCGTTTCCTCTTTCTAGCGGCAGAATTCAGCGTTGCGCTGAAGGCACTGCGCCGGATGAGTCCGAATCATACCTGAACTTGAGGAAATTAAACGCAAGTGTTTTTAGGTTATTTAGAGAAGATGCAACACCGTTTGCGCCGGGGCGGCGCAGCAGCGACGCAGAGAATCTGTGAGACCTTGGCCGCGGCCGTGAGTCCTGGATAAGTGGGTTGCAGCCCGAATCTCAACCGTACTTTAACAAAGCGAAAGGGTGCTGCTGGCTAGGATAGGAGGGGCGATTGGCCCCTCCCGGCCTTGCAACAGGGGGCCTATTTCAAATAAGCGCGCACCAGGTCGATGAGGTCCTCGCCAAGCTCGGGGGCGATCTGTTCTTTGGCGCCGTCCTTGAGGTGAAAACGGATGTGGTCTTCGAGGATCTCGCCCATGAGTCCGTTCACGCCGCCGCGGACAGCAGCGAGGAGCATGAGTTGGCCACCGCAGTCCTCATCGGCGGTCAGAGACCGCTCCACTGCATCTAACTGGCCGCGGAGCTTGCGCAGCCGTTGCAGGAGTTTGACCTTCTCTCGTTCGTGTTGGGACATGAGCACGCTCCAATTGACAATACCCATGGGGGGTATGGTACAAAAAGCTCAGCATACCCAGTGGGGGTATAGTTGAATTCCCATTCTACCCCCCGAATCCCCAACCCATATAGGCACCCCCCTCGCGAAGGACAACGGATGTTCCGCGACACCGGCATGTTGAATCGAATCGGAGCGCTTGCCGCGGGCATTGCCTGTGCGCTGGCGCTCGTGCCGGTATCCGCACTCGGCCAGGCGCAAGTGCCGCCGGATACGGGCCAGTTGCCGTCTGCACCGGAGCCGCAGACATCGCCCGCATCCCCGCGGAAGCTGGCAGCGGAGCTGGCAAAGACCGGCCCCGTTGCAGTGGATTCTGAATCGATGAAGGGCGCTGGTCAGGAGCCCACTGACCCGGTGATGCACGAGCCGCCCGCTGCGCCTCTGGTCGCGATAGCCTCCCATCCGGAAGACAGCTTGTGGTGGATCTCGGGACAGGCGAACATCATCATCCAGGGTGATCTGCCTTTTCATTCGCCCTATCAGGGGACCAACAGCTTTGTCAGCCGTGGCGAATACAAAACATCGCTGGTGGGGACGCTCTATGGAGCTGTGCGGCGTAACCGCTCCATCCGCTGGAACACCGACTTCATCCTCGACCTGGAGTCAACCGGAGGCCGCGGGCTCAGCCAGGCGCTGGGGCTGGCAGGCTTTACCAATCTCGACGTGGTGCGCAATCCCAACCTGGGCCCAGTGCCGTACCTGGCGCGCTATGGGATTCACCAGGTGCTGGGGCTCACCCAGAAAACTATCACCCAGGAAGCAGGGCCCTTAGCCCTGGCGCCGAGCGTGCCGCTGCGTCGCATCGAGATTCGCGTCGGCAAAATCACGCTGCCCGACTTCTTTGACGTCAACGGGCCCGGATCTGACTCGCACCTGCAGTTCTTGAACTGGACGGTGGACAACAACGGCGCGTGGGATTACGCGGCCGACACCCGCGGGTACACAGTGGGCGGGATGGTGGAGTACGACGACGTGAGCTGGTCAATCCGCTACGGCTTATTTGCGATGCCAACCGTTGCCAACGGCATTGACATGGACTGGGCCTTCAGCCGCGCCCACGGCGGCAATGCCGAGTTCGAGCTGCGCCGCACCCTGGTGAAGAATCGCAAAGGCATCGCGCGGCTGCTCTACTTTGACAATCGCGCGCACATGGGCACGTATCGCGAAGCCGTTCAGGACTTTCTCAACGGCACGGACCAGGCGAAGTACGGACTCACGACGCCCGACATTACAAAGCACGAGCACTTCGGCGCGCTGAAGTATGGAATCGGGCTGAATGCCGAGCAGGAAGTGACGGAGAACCTGCGCGTCTTCGGGCGTTTCGGCTGGAACGAGGGCCAGCACGAGTCGTTCGCCTACACAGAGGTGGACCAGACGTTTGAGTTCGGTGCAGATTACGCGGGCACGCGCTGGAAACGTCCGGTCGACAAGGTCGGGCTGGTCATGGTGTCGAACGCCATCAAGCGCGACCACCAGAACTACCTGAAGCTGGGAGGCCTAGGCTTCCTGCTCGGCGACGGCAACCTGAACTACGGACGCGAGAACATCGTCGAGGGCTACTACAACTACCACGCGTGGCGGGGCATGTTCTACGCGCTCGATATTCAGCACATTGACAATCCGGGTTACAACCGCGACCGCGGCCCGGTGTGGGTTGGGTCAGTCCGCGCACACGTTGACTTCTAGAGAATTGCTGAGGTCTGATTCCATACATCGAGCCTGAGCAAAAGCGAACGTCGTGCCGTGGGCCGCATGATTTACGTTTCAAATGTGAATGGTCTTTCCAGGATTCTGCCGCGAGACGTTCTTCTTCTCGCCCTCATGTTGTTAGGAGCGTCTACTATGGCTGGTGATGCGGGCACGAACGTTGCCCTTCAGACCGTTTCGCACGTTGATTTGAGTCGCTACATCGGACGCTGGTATGAGATCGCAAAGTACCCCAACCGCTTCGAACGCAAGTGTGATCGCAACGTGACCGCGTCGTATGCGATTCGTCCCGATGGCAAGATCAGCGTTGTAAATGCCTGCACCACGCGCGAAGGCAAGCCGACCGTGTCCACCGGCTGGGCCAAGGTCGTGGACCAGAAAACTGGCGCGAAACTCAAGGTCACATTCTTCTGGCCGTTCTTTGGCGACTATTGGATCATCGAGCTCGGCCATAACTACGAGTACGCAGTGGTGGGCGAACCAGGCCGGAAATACCTATGGATCCTCAGCCGTACGCCGAAGATGGACGACGGTATCTATGCTGAAGTCGTAAGCCGCCTGGCAGCGAAAGGCTACGACGCGGCCAAGCTCGAACTCATGCCCCAGACGCCCTGACGGGGCTTTGCTAATTGGCCGCCGCTGAGCGGCTACTTCTTCTGATCCGGTGAAGGCTGCACCTTGTCCGATTTGTCGAGTGGCAGAGCCACGATCACCTCGTCGGGCTTGGCGTAGTGCAGCTTCTGCCGCGCCTCTCTCATGATGGTGTCCGGATCGGACTTGAGATGGTCGATGCGATCGCGCAGGCGGGCGTTCTCCTGGTTCAGGTCCTGAATATCGCGCTGCAACTGCTTGTCTTCCGCCCGCTTCTGCATCCACACGTTCAGGCCGTGCTTGCCGTTGATCACGTGCCAGGTGAGCAGCAGCGCAAGAGCGAACGCAACCAGCGTGCCCGCGGGGCGCCAGATGCGGCGGCCCAGGTCAAGCGCGCGCTCAGATAGCGGTTCCTGAGAGGCCAGCGGCTCCCGACCGGACTGCGGCTGCCGGGCAGAAGATTTCCCCGCCACCCGCTTCCCATTCTTCGCGGCGACATTGGCGTTCTGGTCGTGCATCGCTTGCCTCACTTAGGAGAGAACGAAACTCTTTGCGGCCGCGCTCAGGGCTTCCATGTCCTGCTCGCTGCGCGCTTCCACGTAGGCGCGCACAACGGGCTCGGTGCCCGAGAGCCGGTAGCAAACCCACGAGCCGTCTTCCAGGATAACCTTGAGCCCGTCCTTGCGAACCACCCCAGTGACCTTGCGCCCGCCCAGCTCCGTTGGGTCGGCCTTCATCTTCTCAGTGAACGCGGCCTTCAGCTCGGGGGTCAAGTGGAAGTTCTCGCGAACAGGATAAAAGGAACCAACCTTGGCAAACAGCTCCTTCAGTTGCGTGCCCAGGCTCTTGCCGCGAGTAGCTACCATCTCCGCAACAAGCAGGCCGGCAATCACGCCGTCTTTCTCCGGCACATGGCCGCGGATGGTGAGGCCGGCGGACTCTTCGCCGCCAATCGCGATCTTGTCCTCGATGATCAGCTCGCCAATGTACTTGAAGCCCACCGGCGTCTCGTAAAGCTGGACCTTGTGGTAGTCCGCCACAGCGTTGATCAGGTTCGTTGTGGCCACGCTCTTGGCCACGCCGTTCTTCCACCCGCGCGTCTCCACCAGGTAGTCGAAGAGCAAAGCAATGATGTAGTTGGGCTGGATGAATGTGCCGTCGCCATCGACGATGCCGAAGCGGTCGGCGTCGCCGTCGGTCGCAATGCCGAGAGCCGCGCCAAACTCCTTCATCTTCGCCTTGCAATCACCGAGCAGGTGGTCGTCTGGCTCGGGTGCGTGGCCGCCAAACAACACGTCGCGATAGTCGTGCACGGTTTCAACAGCGACTCCAGCCTGGCGGAGAGCATGGCAGCTATAGCCGCGGCCCGCGCCCCAGAATGGGTCGAAGACGATTTTGATGCCAGACTTGGCGATCGCCTTCAGGTCAACCAGCTCGGCGAGACGCGCCAGGAAAGCCGGCTTCACATCGGCCTGCTCAAAATCGGCGGAGGACTTGGCCGAGTAGGCCACGTTGCCGCCCGCGGCAATAATGCCCGCAATGGCCGCCTCAATCTGCTTCGTCACATCAGGCAGGGCCGGCGCGCCGTCGTGGGTTGAGAACTTGATGCCGTTGTACTCCGGCGGATTGTGCGAAGCCGTGAAGTTGATGGAGCCGGAGGTCTTCAGGGTCTGCACGGCGTACGCAATCGCGGGCGTGGGCGCAGCGTCAGGAATGATGATTGGCGTGACACCCGCGGCGTCGAGCACCTGGGCAGCGACCTCCACAAAGCGCTCACCCAGAAAGCGCGGGTCGCGGCCGACCAGCACGCGATGGGGCGCGGGCTGGGTCTTGACGTAGGCGGCAATCCCCGCCACTGCGAGCCGTATGTTGGCAATCGTGAAATCTTCAGCAACAATCGACCTCCAACCGGAGGTGCCAAACTTGATCGTGGTAGCCATGGTTTCTCTCTCCGCTGCGAGCCGCGTCATGCCGCCCCGCCTGGAAGCGCTGATTCGCCGCCACGTCCATACTGCCCTACCCGGATGCAGTCGGCAAGTTCGGGCCAAATGAATTTCCAAATGAATTCACTGAGCGCTTTTATACCGCAAGCGATCTGTGAGCTACGCTTCAATTGAGTCCGAGGGACACAGGATGAAGATTCTGGTAATTGGTGCGACCGGGCCTACGGGCAGGGAGATTGTGAAACAGGCGCTTGAGCGCGGCCACCAGGTGACGGCGGCGGTTCGGCATCCCGAAGGCGCCGGCTTTTCAGCCGAGGTGCGATTGGTGAAGGCGGACGTGATGGATGCCGCATCGCTGGCGGCTGCCGCAGAAGGCCAGGACGCCGTATTGTGTTCGCTCGGCTCCAAAATCGATCGCAAGCCGACCACGCTGTTTTCTCAGGGGACTCGGAACCTGATTGCCGCCATGGAGCAGTCCGGTGTTCGCCGACTCTTGTGCATCACCGGGATCGGCGCAGGAGACAGCAAAGGCCACGGCGGCTTCCTGTACGACCGGATCATTCAACCGCTGTTGCTCGACGAGATCTACAAAGACAAGACCCGTCAGGAGCAGATCATTCGTCAGAGCGGGCTTGACTGGACGATCTTCCGCCCCGGAGCGCTGAACAACGGGCCCCTCAAAGGGGTCTACCGCGAGTTCACTGACCTGACTGGCGTGACCATCGGCAGCATCTCCCGGGCCGACACGGCCCACAGCCTGCTCGCCCACCTGGAAGATCCGACTTCCTACGGAAAGACGATTACCTACTGCTATTAGCAACGGTGGCCTCTTGCGGCAGGTTACGAAAGGCCACATTCCTCAAATTCCGGCTTGACAGGCCAAAACGGCAAGCGCATGATCGAGTCATTCTAGTTTGCATCACAAACTAGTTTGCGGAGAATGATATGAACGATACATCGTCCCGTCTTCTTGAAGAAACTCCAGAACAGATAGCCGGCCGCCTTATGCAGAAGGCGCATAACCAGGATGGATTGCCCGAGATCGCCACGGGGTTGATTCTCCTTACGTTTGCGGGCCTGTATGGTCTGCAATTGGTGTTCCAGCCCAGCTCGGCTGTCTACAAGACATCAAGCTACGGTGTGTTGGCCATGATGTTCCTGCTTCTGATTCCAATTTATGGATCGCAGTGGGTGATCAAGAAAATCCGAATGCGGTACCTGATCGGGAAGGTCGGATACGTGAAACTGAAGCCGCTCAACCGCAAGCAAAGCGGCAGGTTAATCGGCGTGGTGGTTGTCGCTGCTGTCGTGGCTGCGGCTTTGGCCGCGGCTTTGGTATACATCATCGGCTCCAAACACCATCTCTCGCTTTGGAGTTGGATCCTGGCGGGCGATGGGATCAGTGGCGGAATGCTCGCGTGTGTTGGCGGCCGCAGCATCCGATACTTTATTGCCGGTGGGTCGATGGCGGCGATCGGGATTGTTCTTGCTCTCCGCGGAACCTCGCCGAATACAGGCTTGACGATCCTCTTCGGTTTCATCGGCCTCTTCTGCCTTTTCTCCGGCAGCATCGCATTGTCAATCCTCCTGCGAGAGCCCGCCGAATCGGAACAGTAAGACGAACTGACCAAAATCTCAACGAGCTATGCATTGCGCATTTGATTGCGAGGACAATATGAACCAATCATCATCCCGTCTTCTTGAGGAAACCCCAGAAGTAATCGCCAGCCGCCTGTTCCAACGCGCTCATCTGAGGGACGGATTACCCGAAATCTTTGTTGGGACGTTTTTTCTGCTAGTGGCGCCCCTCGACTGGATGGGACAGAACATAAACGGGGCGCCAATGGCCGCCAAAGCCGCATACGCCGCCAATATCCTCCTGTCTATGATTCTTGGCATGAGCTTGCCTTGGCTCATTAAGTGGGTGCGTCGGCGATTCCTTGTCGAACGGGAAGGCTATGTGCGGCTCAAGTCGGCCAAGCGTCAGGTCACCTATATCCTGCTCGTTGCTGCTGCGATATTCGCGCTCTCTCTCGTTGCCGCACTCTGGCTTAAACTCCCTAATCTGGACCGCTGGATTCTCGCCGCGCTCGGGCTCTACGTCGGCGCAGTATGGGCCTTCATCGGCCAGACACTACGATTTCGAATCGTCGCCGCAATCAGTGCGGCAACGGGAATTCTGCTTGCCTTCACCGCACTCTCGATGCAGCTTTGCCTTGCCATCTTCTTCGGAATGTCTGGATTGATTACGCTGCTGTCCGGGCTTGTCGTCTTCATTCGCTTCATGCGTCTGCCAATCGAAGCGGGAGAATAAGATGAGCGCCAAGATTCAGCGGCTTGCCGAGATCGACCGGGTCATCCACGAGCCGGGGCGGCTGATGATCGTTGCCCTGCTGGCCGCCGTCGAGGAAGCCGACTTCCAGTACCTGCGCCAGACCACAGGCCTCACCCAGGGCAATCTCAGCGCACACCTCTCAAAACTTGACGAGGCTGGTTACGTCGCCATTGAGAAGACCTTTCGCGGCAAGTATCCCCTCACCCTCTGCCGCCTGACCGAGCGCGGCAAACAGGTGCTCGACACCTACCGCAAGGTCATCAAAGCGGCGCTCTGATCTATTCGTTCAACGCCACGGCCTTCGCTGTAAACTGGCCGTGACTTTCCCGCAGGAGGCCGCCGATGCCCGAATCATCCACTCCGTTCCGTCTCGTTCTCACCAGCGCCGGTAGCGCGCGCCAGGCAGGTATGCTGGCGCAGGCCCTGGTTGAGGACCGGATGGCAGCGTGCGTTACGGTGCTGCGAGGTGCCGAATCGGTCTACCGATGGAAGGGACAGATCGAGTCCGCAAACGAGTCTGTGCTCTTGATCAAGACGACCGAGGATCAACTGGAGGCGCTGGAGAAGCGGCTCAAGG
>PMXB01000372.1 GCA_003165935.1 Acidobacteriaceae bacterium
AAACAGAAGCAGATCCTTCGACTCACCACCCCCAAGCTGAAAGGCGCTTGGGGCCCCGTTCGCTCAGGATGACAGCAACTTGAAAGGAGGCCCCGTTAACGCTGGGCCTGAAGGTCGCGGTTTGCTGGGCGTCGGGAATCAGGGGCATAAATGCCCCTGATTCCTCCGTTCAGAGTTGCTCCCTCCGGTTAAGGGAGCTCACTCCGCTTGCGGTTATTGGGCGGTTTGGATGTAGGCGTCGACGCGGAGGCCGACGGGGAGGTGGACACCGGAGTCGAGCTGGACGAGGGTTTCGAGGATCTTGGTGTCGGTTTTCTCGTTGGGCTCGTCGGTGCGGATGTTCTTGTGGCCGAGCTGGCCGGCGACGCGAATGACGTGGCCCCAGAACTTCTGGCTGCCATAGGCGTTGGCGGTGCAGTAGACGCGCTGTCCGTTTGCGACTCGAGCTACATCGGATTCATCGACGTCAACGCGGACGCGCAGACCGCCGACGTCGCCCATGGTGAAGACGGGATCGGGCGTGACGCTGGAGTTGGTGATGCTTTCGCCGGTTCGGTGGTGCTTGCGTAGGATGGTGCCGTCGAAGGGGGCGCGGAGGTAGGTCTTGGCGAAGACGGCTTGGGCACCGTCGAGCTGGGCGCGGGCGTTTTCAAGCTGGGCCTTGGCGGAAGCGATATCTTCGTCGCGCTGTCGGTCGTCGATCAAATGGAAGTGCTGCACGGAAGCCTGGAATTGCTGCTCTGCGACGTTGAAGTCGCGGTGGTAGTGGTCGAGTTCCTCCTGGGAGATGACGCCGGCGTCGAAGAGCTTCTGGCGGCGATCCCAGTCAGCGCGGGCAGAGGCTTCGACTGCCTCGGCCTGACGCATGGCGGCGGCGGATTCACCACGCTCCTGGGCGCGTGACCCGTTGAGGATTTTCTGGTATGCGGCTTCGGCTTGGTGGACCTGGGCGCGGCCGCTTTCTACCTGGGCAGCGTAGTCGTCGTTGACGAGAGCGGCGAGGATCTGGTCCTTCTTGACGACGTCGCCTTCCTCGGCGAGGACCTGCTTGAGCTTTCCGGCGAGCTCTGATCCGATCTGGACGTCTTCGGAGTTTGGCTCAACGAGGCCGGGGCCGGCGATGACGGACTTGTTGATTGGCGGCTGGTCTGCAGATGACGAGGCGGTGGCGGCGGCGACGGTCTGTGCTGCTTGGTGTTGGACGAGAGCAGCGGTGAGAGCCACAGCTAAAAGTGCAGCGGCTGCAATGGTCCATTGCGTTTTATTCAAGTTCAGCTTCATGGCGGTATTCCTGCCTTTTGGTCTGATTCGTGTTTAGATTCCGAGCTGTGTTTCAGCGGAAGGTTCGACGGGGTGCAGATGAAGGTTGTCAGTTGCTGTGTGAGGAACTTTGGCGAGGACACCGTCTTCCATCCAGACGATGCGGTCGGCAAATTCAGCCAGGCGGCCGTCGTGGGTGACGATGACGACGGCGCGGTTTTCGATGTGAGCGAGGCGGGCCATCATGCCGATGACTGCTTTTCCGGTGTGGGAGTCGAGGGCGGCAGTTGGCTCGTCAGCGAGGATGGCTACCGGCGAACCGGCAACGGCGCGGGCGATGGCGACCCGCTGCTTTTGACCACCGCTGATGTCGGCGGGAAAAGCTTTGTACTTGTGCTCGATGCCAACAAGATCGAGGAGGCGGTGGGCTTCCTTCTTAGCTTCGCGGCCGCGGACGCCCTTGAGGGAGAGGCTGAGTTCGACGTTCTCGCCAACGCTGAGAGTGGGGAAGAGATTGAAGCCCTGGAAGACGAAGCCGATGTGCTTTAGGCGCATGGCGGGCAGGTCCTTTTCACTCATTGCCGTGACGTCGTGGCCCTCGAGGATGACCTGGCCGGCGGTTGGGCGGAGGATGCAACCCATGATGGAGAGGAGCGTGGTTTTGCCGCTGCCGGAGGGGCCCATGAGGAGCACAACCTCGCCTCGGCTGACGGTGAGGTCGATGCCGGCAAGGGCGAGGGTACTGGCTTCTCCCTCGACGTACTGCTTGGTGACGCCACGCGTCTCGATTGCGAATGCCATGAGGTGTCCTACTCTCTGAAGACCATTGCGGGATCGAGCGAGAGGATTTTTTTGACGGAGACCACGGCGGCGGTGGCACACATGGCGACGGTGAGGAAGAAGAGTTCGACGGCGGTTTGAACGTTGAGGATAATGTTGGCGCCACTTTGTGAAGCGCCATGGACGACGATTACGCTGATGGTCATGCCGATGATGTAGCCGAGGACGGCGGCGATGGCTGCTTGCTGCATGATGACGCCAAGAACATAGCTGTTCGGCGCGCCCATGGCCTTGAGGGTGCCGTACTCGCGGATGTGGTCCATAGTGGTGGCGTAGATGGTTTGCGCGACGACGGCGATACCGACGATGAGGCCAAGAGCCGCGGCCATGAGTACGGCGATGCCAGCGCCAGTTGTGAACATCCAATAATGGCGGGTCATGTCACTGAACTCGGCTGTGGTGAAGACTTCGTTGTCAGGGAGGCGAGCCTTGAGGTCGGCTTGCAACTTCTTGATGTCGACACCTGGAGCGGCTTTTACGAGGACGAAGTTGAGGTGGTCGGAATCGATGACGGTGTAGTCCTGGGCACGCTTGAAGGTGGTGAAGACGTAAGGCGAAGTGGTGAAGGCGCGGATGCCGTCGGTGAACCCGACCACTTTGGCGCGATAGCCGTTGATCTCGACCATGTCACCTAATTTGTGCACATCGAGTTTGTCGGTGTAGATGCGGTCGACGATGATGGCGTTGGGCTGCTTGAGTTGCTGCTTGTCGCCAGCGACGAGGTTGAACGGACCGCCGATGGCGACGTCGGGATCGCAACCGACGATGGCTACGGACTCAGCGCGGCCGCCGGGCTGCTTCCACATGGACCAGCGGACTATGTACTTGACGGCAGAGCCAACGCCGGGCGTGGCGAGAACCTGGTAGTACTTGCGCTCGTTGAAGGGGACTGCTTGTTCGAGATAGGCGGTGTCTTTCGCCGCGATCCAGATGTCTGCGCCGGAGTGGTCGATGATGCTGGTGGTGCTGGTGGAGAAGCCTTGAAAGAGACCCCACTGGACGACCATGAGGACCACGCTGAAGGCGATGCCGGTGAGAGTGACGGCGAGGCGGACGCGGTCGTGGAAGAGATTACGGCGGGCAAGAGGCGGCATCAGTGGGCCTCCTCGAAACTGGTGGGGCGGGAGGGGAACAGTGGGTCAGTAGATGCGAGGCTGGCTTCGGTAATGGGGCCGGAGGAGAAGAGGCCGAAGGTCATGGCGTCGAGCATAGCTTCGGTGCGGGCTTCGATGGACTGCCAATCGGTCCAATCCTCGTCGGAGCCCATGGCGATTTCGAGGGAGATAACGCCGTGGAGGCCGGCCCATAGGGTTTGGGCGATGAGCTGGATGTTGGGATTCGGACCCTGAAGACGGCCTGCTTCGGCAACCTGTTTGACGAGGGCGACGAGGAAGGCATAGGCGTCGGTTTCGGGGTTGCCTTTGACCTCTGCTTTGATCTGTTCCCGCTTCGGATCGCCGGGGCGCTGGGGGTAAGGCGTCATGAACATGAGCCGGTAGTGATTGGGGTAGGAGAGAGCAAAGCGCACGTATTCGCGGCCGCATTGGCGGAGGCGCTGAACAGGGTGGGAGATCTGGGAGGCTGCGTGGAGCTGATCGGCGAGGCGGCCGAAGTCGCTCTGGCAAAGCTCGGAGATCAGGGCTTCCTTGTCGCGGAAGTAGTTGTAAATGATGGTGGGGGAGTATTCGATCTTCTCGGCGATCGCCCGCATGGAGACGCCATCGTAGCCCTGTGCGACGAAGAGTTCGCGGGCCGCGTCGAGGATGGCGGTGCGGATCTGGTCTTTTTCGCGTTCTCTGCGTTCTTTGGTTCCCATAGTTGGTGTTCCTGTAACGACAATTCAGAGGATAACATCGTTATCAGAAAAGTAGATGTTAAATTGAAGTTAACGATCGATGCTATAAAGCTGGCCAATCCTGTGCATTAAAGCATTTAAATTAAATTAGTTATGTTGGCGCGCTTGAACGGGTTCAGGTCTCGATTGCTGCGGTGAACTGTTGGAATCGCTTCTCTAGAAGGGTATCGGGAGGCGGGGGACTGGATTATTGGGGGGCAAAAACTTCGGCGCGAAGAGCGATCCCGTAAACCAGAGAAGGGCCATGGGGCCATCAGGGAACCAGGGGTTTCCTGCCCAGGATCCAGGCGAAGAACATAGGGGCGACGATGGAGGCGGCAGACTCGATGACCAGCCTGGGAGAGTCTTCGCCGAGTTTGGCCCAGGTGGTTTTCTGGTTTGGGAGCACGGAAGAGCATGAAAATCTGTGGCGCCCTTGATCAGGGGAACTGAGGGAGGATGCGGTGTGGGAAACTGGAGAGTGACTTTATAACGAAGCGAGGCAAGGGTAATGAGCGAGTGTTCTGGGGCGAAGGGGTTGATGGGCGGGGCGGTTACGGGAAAGCCGGTGACGGAGTGCGCGGATTTGAGCGAGGTGTTCAAGGCATCTCTTCCGGCGTTTGGCGGGGCGTACCTGCGGAAGGTGTATGACGCGCTGGAGGCGGTGATTGA
>PMXB01000330.1 GCA_003165935.1 Acidobacteriaceae bacterium
CGCCAACACCGACGAATCCAGCCCCAAGCCCTTCCCCGTCGGCGTCTAGGATCGAAGCAATTCGATGCAACCAATCAAAGCCCTCTCAGTTGCCGCGATCAACGAACTCGCCGAACAGCTCCCGCACCAGCGTCTGCACTTCCTCCTTTTCTTAGCTTGGGACGCTCCAGACATTGCAGAAGAGGAGCTGATTAGCCTTTTCCGGCCGCTTGTCGATCGCGGGCTCGTGTATTTCTGCGCATGGGGAGCAAACTGCGAAAAGGTGCATGACGCCGTCGATCACGCTGACAGGGAAAGGCTACACCAGCCTGACGATTTCGACCGCATCATCATGACCACCTGGCATGCCAAAGAATCGCTGGCCAAAGCACTATGGTTCTTCAAAGTCTGCGCCGTTCCCGTCGAGGCCTACGACCCCGCCAACTGTGATCGTTTTGCCGTTGCAGTCGGAAATCCTGATTGGGCAGCCGAGTTAGAAAGAGAAGTGCTAGCAATCCCCCACGACGCAGACGACGAAGTTCAATTAGGCCTCGATGACGAAGACGATTAAGTACCCCTGCCAACGCTAACGAATCCAGCCGGATACCCTTCCGCGGCGGTGTTTCAGCCCGAATCGAGCTACACTACTTCCATGGACACAGTCCTCGCCGATAAAGTTCGCGCTTCACTCGAAGAGCTTGCTCCCACGCAAGAAAAGGTCGATCTCGCGGTGAAAAAGGCCGTCGAAGTCGCTAAGCCCTCGCGTGTCTTTATCTTCGGCTCCTGGGCGCGTGGAGAGGCCAGGTGGAATAGCGACCTCGACATGGCCGTTTTCTTCCCCGACGACCGGAAGGCCGAGCTGGCCCAACTGCGTAAGGATATCTCCAACGCCATAAAAGACGTTCGCATGAGTGTCGACGTAGTCGTCGCGACGGAAGGTTACGCGGCCGAATTCATCTCGTCTGTCAACAGCGTCTACTACAAGATCCTGCATCAAGGAAAGCTTGTCTACGAAAGTGGCAATCGATAGGCACGCGCAGGTCCTGCTCATAAAGGCAGCCGAAGATGAAGCCGTTCTGCATGTCGCCGGAATTCCGGACGGACCCTTCGGGTTCCATGTGCAACAAGCCATCGAAAAGCTTCGCAAGGCTCTGTTGTCCCAGCTGTCGATCGAATACAAATTCACCCATGACCTGAATCAACTTGAACTCCAACTCAAGGACGCTGGAGAGGCTCTCCCGGCGGCCCTTGAGGATTTCTCCAGTATCGGCACGTTTGCGGTTACCCATCGTTATGACGATATTCCGGAGTTCCACGTTCTCAGTCGTCCAGCCGCCATCGAAACCGTCCGCCTCATCCGCGAACACATTGTCGCCCGCATCGCTGCCCTCTCCACAGCTCCCTAGCTCACCCCCCTCCGCTACAATAGAGCGAACCGCCTGCCGCTCCGGTTCTGCAATCCCCGGGCCGCCCGGCGCATCCAATCCTTATGCTCTCCAATAATCTTCCTGAAGCTCTTACCTTCGACGACGTCCTCCTCGTTCCTGCCGCCAGCGACGTTGTGCCCGCTCAGGTCTCCACGCAGACCCGCCTCACCCGCAAGATCCTGCTCAACACGCCCCTGATCTCTTCTGCCATGGACACCGTTACCGAGTCGCGCATGGCCATCGCTATGGCTCAGCAGGGCGGCATCGGCATCGTCCATCGCAACCTCACCATCGCCGAGCAGGCCGGCGAAATCGACAAGGTAAAGCGATCTGAAAGCGGCATGATCGTCGACCCAGTTACCATCGGCCCCGATCAACTCATCTCCGACGCCCTTGAAGTTATGCGCCGCTACAAGATCTCCGGCGTCCCGGTCACCCAGGGCAAGAAGCTCGTCGGCATTCTGACCAATCGCGACCTCCGTTTCGAAACCCGCACTGACATCCCCATCGGCGACGTGATGACCAAGTCCAACCTCATCACCGTCCCCGTCGGCACCACCCTCGAAGAAGCCGAGCTCATCCTCCACAAACACCGCGTCGAAAAGCTCCTCGTCGTCAACGACCAGTACGAGCTCAAGGGCCTCATCACAGTCAAAGACATCCAGAAAAAGCTGAAATACCCGATGGCCAGCAAAGACGAAAAAGGTCGACTGCGTGTGGGCGGAGCCATCGGCGCCACCGGCGATTTTCTTGAGCGTGCAGCCGAGCTGATCCGCGCTCGCGTGGATGTGCTCGTCATCGACTCGGCGCATGGCCATCAAATTCGTGTCCTCGATGCGGTCCGCGAGATCAAGAAGCGTTTTCCTGAAGTCGATTTGCTGGCCGGCAACATCGGCACCTACGAGGGCGCGCTGGCCTTGATCGACGCCGGCGCAGACGCCATCAAAGTCGGCGTCGGACCCGGGTCCATCTGCACAACCCGCATGGTTACCGGCGCTGGCATGCCNNATCAAGTACTCCGGTGAAATTACCAAGGCCATCGCCGCTGGTGCCAGCTCCATCATGATCGGCTCCCTCTTCGCCGGTGTCGACGAAAGCCCCGGCGAAACCATCCTCTACCAGGGCCGCAGCTTCAAAACCTACCGCGGCATGGGCTCACTCACCGCCATGAGCCAGGGCTCGGGCGAGCGCTACTTCCAGAGCTCAGGCGATCTCGCCGATGCTGATGCCAACACCGAAAGTGTCGTCCAGCGCGAGCGCTCCAATCAGAATCGCCTCACCAAGTTCGTTCCCGAGGGCATTGAGGGCCGTGTTCCCTATCGCGGGCCGCTCGAGTCCATGGTCTTCCAGCTTGTCGGCGGGCTCCGCTCCGGCATGGGTTACGTCGGCTGCGGAACCATCGCCGAAGTGCAGGAGAAGGCCCGCTTCGTCCGCATCTCCAGCGCTGGTCTCCGCGAGAGCCACGTCCACGACGTCATCATCACCCGCGAGGCCCCCAACTACCATGTCGAGTAGCAAACGAGGCATCTCCGAAACCGCGCCTCAAACCAAAGGTCTCACGTTCTGGATCAGCGCTTGGCTCCCCGTCCTTCTCGGCGTCATCATGATCGCCATCGAATCTACTGAGGCGCTCGGCGCCAACCACACCAGTGGCCCCCTTCGCCGCGTATGGGAGGCCCTCTTCGGCGTCGTCTCCGACCCCCGCTGGGACGTGATTCACCACATCCTCCGCAAATGCGGCCACTTCTTCGCATACGGATTCATCGGCCTCGCCTGGCTGCGCGCCTGGTGGATGACCCTCCCAAAATCCCAATTCTTTACCGACGCAAGCCTCGCCCTCCTAGGTACCGCCCTTATCGCCAGTTGCGACGAGTTCCACCAGACCTTCCTTCCCAATCGCACCGGAACACCCTGGGATGTTCTCCTCGACTGCTCAGGCGCTCTGGTCCTCGAGCTCATCGTCTACCTCTTCGCCCGCTCCTTCCGCCCCAAACGCCTCGCCCGCGCAGCTTAAGCGCGTTGGCGCCGCTGTTTTGTATCAGGGCTCGACTT
>PMXB01000369.1 GCA_003165935.1 Acidobacteriaceae bacterium
GTCGTGCCCTTTCAAAACCGGACTTTCGCCACAGACTTGTAAGGGAAGTTGGCTCTTATCGCTCGCGATGTCGGCGGCGTTGGTGGGTTTGGCTTTTGCTTCGGCAACGGCAGCGACGACACACAAGGTACATACGGTCGTGCTTGGCGGGGCGAAGAAGGTTGCCTACTCAAAGGTTGGCGATCCGGCCGGGGCGGCGACGGGCGAGGACACGCTGCGCATTCGCGCGCTGCTGGTGGATGGTGTGATCAAGGAGTGGACTACGGGCGATGCGCACGACGTAACCGATCGCAGCTTCGTTGTGCGCCGGGTGATCAAGATCAACGACAGTCTGCCCGAGGACACGAAGAAGGGCGGGTGGGTTTGGCAGCGTGGGCCGTGGCTACTGGTCGATCGGGTTTCGGGGCATATCGCGGCGCTGAAGCTTCCTGACTACGATCCGGGAGTGAGCCAGGTGGTCTGGTTTCGGGACTATGGTGCGTACTGCGGCGTTACAGCCACAGGCAAGAGCTTGTATGCGGTGGTGGCGCAATTGGCTGCGCGGAAACCAGCACTCTCAAAGAAGCTTGTGGCCTTTACGCCGGAGAGCCATCAGGACCCGGTGTGCGGAGCGACGGAGTGGCAGCGGGAGCCGCTGCGGGTGACTTTTCACCCGACGGGGATGGAGGCTATCGCATTCGATCTTGTACCGGGGTCTGCGGTGCTGGTGGAGGATTCCGCGGATGAGCCGGAAGCGCCGGCCAAGTAGCCTTTCAGGAGGCGGCAATCATTGGGAGATCTGGTTTATGAGCGTCCCAGGTCAAAAGGGGAGCATTTTACCTGCTCGCGATGTGGAGAGAACGCGATCTTTCGGTGATCTGCGGGGATGTGGCATGAGCGCCCCTATCGGGACTGTGCGGAGTGTTTGCCGAGGAGCTGGGAGCTTGTGGGCTGAAGGTTCTGGGTGGATAGGAGACTGCCTCGTTGACGGGAGGGTGGGCGTGGCGAGGGTAGCGAGTGCGGGACTCGCGGATGAGGCCCTGAAGAAACCACAGCATAAAGAGGACGGAGGAGGCCGCAAGGGTGAGGCCGATGATTTGTTGGGCCATGTGCATGGAATCGCTCCTTTTGCTTATTTCCGGTGTGGAAAGTGAGGCTTCGGAAGATGCTTCAACCCGGAAAGCGAAACATAATTATCTGAACTCCAGCCTGGTAAGGAAGAGGTACAGGTTCTGTAAGGGCTTCATAAGCGGTGAACATATGGGGAGCGGGGCCGGAGAGCCGGGGGTAAGTCGGGTTTTGTGCAAGGGGAAGGGCCGGTTGTTTGTGCTTGCGCTCCTTGACACGCAATAGTCCGCACGTTTCTTATCGTTACAGGCATCTCTTCGGGATCAGGCAGGAATGAGCACCGGCAGAAACGGGAGCATTCCGGGAGCGTGGGTTCCGGGTAGCCTTGTCGAACAGGAAGCAGACGGCAGTGGGTCACAGGTGAGGCAGGGAGGGGGAGAGTTGCTTGATTCGAAGCAGCGGATTCCCCTGGCATCCGGGTAGGGACGCCGGAATCTGCCCCGCACCTTGGCCGGTATTATTCAGCGGTCAGTACTTTTCCCGGAGACAAATCTATGTAACGGGCATGCGGCTTGAGAGCTGACATTGCCTGTTTCCCCGGATGCCGGAGGAAGACTGCGGTTTACAGGAAAGCAACAGGGGAAAGCAAAGGATGATTGTGTTGACATGTTTGGCGATTGTTGCGGCGGCGCCCGCACCGGGGATAGGAGGCAGCCTGCCGATGCTTTTGCCGCTGCTTCTGATCCCGGTTTTGTATTTTGTGATGATTCGCCCGCAGCAGAAGCGCCAGAAGCAGTGGCAGGAGATGCTGGGGACGGTGAAGGCTGGTGACAGGATCACTACCTCGGGCGGAATTCGTGGAATTGTGATTTCCATCAAGGACGATTCAATTGTGATCAGGGTTGCCCCTGACAATATCAAACTGGAAGTTGTGAAGAACGCGATCGCGTCGGTGACGACTCAAGAAGGCTCATAGGCCGGCGAACGGCTTTTTGATGGTCGGCACACGCCCGAAGCTTGACTCGGAGCAAATGAAACTCGGCAGTACGTTCGAATCTGGACCAGAGAAACAGGACGATGAATAAGAATCTTAATCAGAAGTTACTCTTGATCTTTGCGGTTCTGGTGATCTTCATTCTGGGCATCATTGGGGTGTCCTGGGTGCCATGGCCAGGCCATACTCCCACGCCGTTGGCGAAGGCCCTGACGGATCGCATCCACCTGGGACTCGATCTGCGGGGCGGAGTTCACCTGATTCTGAAGGTGAACGTCCTGGAGGCAGTGAGCACGGAGACGGATAACACCGTCGGCCAGATTCAGCAGGATCTGAAAACGGCGAATCTGACTTTCACGCAGGTTTACAAGCCGGACCCAACCAAGCCGGAACTGGTGAAGGTGGAAGGCGTGTCGCCAGCCAGTGCGTCCGCGGTGCGCTCGACGCTCGACAACAAGTATTCGAACGAATACGACCTGGCGGGCAGCGGGACTGACGGCAGCTTCACGTTGACAATGAAGCCGTCGATTGAGTCGGCGCTGGAAGAGAAGACGGTCCAGCAGGCGATTGAGACGATTCGCGACCGAGTGGACACTCTTGGTGTGAGCGAGCCTGTGATCGACGAATACGGACTGGGCAAATACCAGATTCTGGTCGAATTGCCGGGCGTGGACGATCTCGACCGGGTGAAGAGCCTGATCCAGAATACTGCACGTCTTGAGATTCACGCGGTGGTTGGCGGCCCTTACAAGGACGAACAGGAAGCGGCCGCGAGTGCGGGCGGAGCGATCCCTCCGGACGAGGAGATGGTTCACGGCTCAGGGAATATGGCTACCGGATCCGATGCGGACGCGGTGTACGTGCTACGGCGGGTTGCGGTGGTATCGGGCACAGACTTCCGCTCGGCCGACCCGGGGACGGATTCGAACACAGGGCAGAGAACGGTTCACTTTACCCTGACCAACGAGGCTGGTGACAAGTTTTATGACTACACCAGCAAGAACGTCAACACGAGCATGGCCGTGGTGATGGGCGGTCGTGTGAAGGAAGTTGCCAATATCGAAAGTGCGATTCGCGACTCGGGCGAAATCCGGGGCAGTTTCAGTCAGGATGAGGTTGCCAGCCTTTCGAAGTTGCTGAGGACAGGCGCACTGCCGGCCTCGCTGGAATACCTGGAAGACCGGACGGTGGGCGCATCGCTCGGAGCGGACTCGATTCGCGAGGGCGTGACCGCAGCCGTTGTCGGTGTGCTGGTTGTGATGGGCTTCATGCTGATTTATTACAGGGGATCGGGCATCAACGCTGATCTGGCGCTTTTCCTGAACCTGGTAATTCTGCTAGGGTTCATGGGCTTTACGGGGGCTACGCTGACGCTGCCGGGCATTGCCGGCGTGATTCTGACGATTGGTATGGGCGTGGACTCGAACGTGCTGATCTTCGAGAGAATTCGCGAAGAGATGCGGGCGGGCAAAGCGCCAGCGGCGGCAATCGATCAGGGATTCGGGCATGCCTGGGTCACCATCATCGATACACACGTGACCACGATTGTGTCGGCAGCGATTTTGTTCATCGTCGGCAGCGGACCGGTAAAGGGATTTGCCGTGACGCTGACCTTCGGTCTGCTGGCGAACTTGTTCACAGCGGTCTATGTTTCGCGTTTGATCTTTGATTGGCATCTCGGCAGGCTGAAGTCCGGCGAGCCGATTTCGATCTAGTTGTATTCATTCCCGCCGCTCCAGTGAGCTGCGGAAGAATTCTGAAAGCCCAGGGCCCGGACGGCGAGGGAACTCAGGATGTGGGAGAGAATCAGTGGAATTATTTCGCGGCGTAAATATTGACTGGCTGAGGCTCAAATGGGCGTTTCTCGGCTTTTCGTTGCTTTTCAGCGTAGCGGGCGTGATCAAGATGGCGGTCCTCTTTTCGACCACGGGCCACCCAGTCCCTTTAGGAGTGGACTTCCGCGGCGGCACAGAGGTGCAGGTCCAGTTCCAACAGGCTCCAGATATCACCGCGATTCGCCAGGCGATGGATGCGGCCGGAATTCGGGACGCAAAAATACAACCGTATAACACGACAGCTGGGGCGAACGAGGTGCTAATCAGCTTGCCCGAGGAGCTAAACGAAGGGGCGCTCGATGCCGGACGGCAGCAGGTGGTTTCGGCCTTGCAGGCTCACTACAACAATCAGTTTGACCCCAAGTCGGGGGTGAAGGTGGACTCGGTGGGCCCGACGGTGGGCAAGCAGCTGGAGAAGCAGGCCGGAATGGCCATCTTGTTTTCGCTGCTGGGCATGCTGATTTACTTGTGGTTCCGCTTCCAGTTGATTTACGGCATTGCGGCTGTGGTAGCGGTCTTCCACGACACGCTGATAACGGTGGGTTTCTTTGCGCTGACTGGGCAGGAGATCAGCCTGACGGTGATTGCGGCAATTCTGACACTGGTGGGCTACTCGATGAACGACACGATCGTTGTGTTCGACCGTATCCGGGAGAACCTGCGGGTTAGCCGGCGCGAGTCGCTGCCCGACGTGGTGAACCGCAGCATCAATCAGACTTTGAGCCGGACTGTACTGACCTCAGGATTGACTTTCCTAACTGTGCTTTCGCTGTATATATTTGGCGGGCAGGTTTTGCATGGTTTTTCGTTCGCGCTTGTTGTGGGCATTTTGATAGGCACGTATTCGTCGATCGCGGTAGCAGCGCCGATGCTGGTTGCGTGGCAGAATTGGCGGGCTTCCAAAGGCAAGGTAGTTGTTCTTCCAGCGGCAAAGCGGCCGCGGGTTTAGGCAGGTTTTTTGTGGGGATTTGCACTGTTTTCGGAGCATCATTGGCGGGGAAGGCATTGTTCTGATACAAGGAGAGACACCATGTGTGATACCGTTTTGGTGCACGGGAACATTATGGATTCTTTCGGTGTCTAAATAGAGGTAACCACACCCGATTCGAGGCTGGCCATGTTTGAAGATTCCACATTTGAATCCGCAGGCAGGATCAATAAAGCGAGCAAAAGCAAGTACTGGATGATGGTGACATTTATCACCAACGGCTCGATCCTTGTGCTCCTGATCCTGATCCCACTGATCTATCCCGAGGCGCTACCCAAAGCGGCAATGGCGACGTTGCTGGTTGCTCCTCCTCCCCCTCCGCCACCACCCCCACCACCACCACCGCCCGAGGTTGTTCATGTCGTCCATGTGCAGTCAGAGATGATGAACAACCAACTGACGGCTCCGACGCGTATTCCGCACGACATCAAGATGGTGACGGAGAAGGAAGCGCCTCCGCAACAGGGCTTTGGCGTTGCCGGTATGGAAGGCCTGGGCGGTTCGAGTGGCGGCGTAATTGGCAGTGTTTTCGGGGGCAACAACGCGCCCAAGGTGAAAGCTGAGGCACCCAAGAAGGTGGCCATTTCCGGCGGCGTGGCAACGGGCATGTTACTGCAAAAGACCATTCCAATTTACCCGCCCATCGCGAAGGCCGCCCGCGTGCAGGGCACAGTCGTTCTTCAGGCGACGATTTCCAAGACTGGTACCATCGAGAACCTGCGCGTGATCAGTGGCAACGCCATGCTGCAATCATCTGCGATGGATGCAGTACGGTCGTGGCGGTACAGGCCTTATCTGCTTAATGGCGAGCCGGTTGAGGTTGAGACGACGGTGAACGTTGTCTTCACCCTTGGCGGCTAGCTAACGTTTTGGCCTCATCAGTCTTATGCGGTTGAGGTCTCATTTCTAACCTGAATGCGAATCCTGAAAGAGGCGCATTCCTCAGCAACGGTTCGCCGCGGCGAACAAAGCGTTTTTAAAAGAAACTCCTTAGGAGGAACGATTCAGTGATTCTCGCTCAGCTCGCACATTTCGCTTCGCACACGGTCAGCAGNNGACCGTTACCTGTACTTCTCGGCTGCTCGCAAGCAGTCGCGTGACTTTGCGCCGAAGGTCGCGGGCGCGTTGAAGGACAGCAAGCTCGAAGAAGCGATCAAGATCGCGGACCGCAACAAGAAGTCGCACCTGGCCGAAGTTGTGACTGCCGGTCTGCAGGAATTTCGTGCATCGGCTGGTCAGCCCACCGAGCAAACGATCGAGAGCTCAGGTCGCGCACTGGAACGTGCGGAAGCTATCGTTCACGCCAAGCTGAAGAGGGGCCTTTCTGTTCTGGCCACGATCGGCGCAACTGCACCGTTTGTAGGCCTGCTCGGAACGGTTATCGGCATCCTCCACGCCTTCCAGCAGATCGCAACGCAGAAGATTGCGGGCATCGGCGCGGTAGCTGGCGGTATTTCGGAAGCTCTGGTGACCACTGCATTCGGGTTGTTTGTTGCCATCCCGGCCGTGATGGCGTTCAACTACTTCACGGGTCGTGTCGAGAATTTCGATGTGGAGATGGACAACAGCTCCAGCGAACTGGTGGACTACTTCATCAAGCAGTCCAACAAGCGCTAATTAAGGCATTTGCCAGCGAGAGCGAGAATCATTGGCAGGGCAGGTGGAGCGAATCTCTTCACTTGCCCGCCATCTTGACCTCGGGCCCTCGATTTCAGGAAGAGCAGCACCGGGCAGCCACCCGGGACTAAAAATCATTGGCACGGAGCCCCGATCATGGGAATTAATAAGCGCGACGAGGGAAAGAAGGTCAACTCGAACATCAACGTCACGCCGATGGTGGACGTGATGCTGGTCCTGTTGATCATCTTCATGGTCATTACGCCGATGCTGCAGCAAAAGGTGCAGATCGATATGGCCAAGGTGGATAACCCCACAAACATGCCGGATGCCGACAAGGAAGATGCCATTGTGGTGGCAATCACGCGAGACGGCGGAGTATTCCTTGGGCAGAATAAGGTATCTGTCAATGAGTTGGGCCCCCAGGTGCGCGATAAGCTATTGGGCACCCCCGGGAGAACTATCTTTATTCGCGCGGACGCTCGCGCACAGTTCAGAGCGGTAGAAGATGCGATCGATGCCGTGCGTACGGCCGGTGTTGACGACGTGGGACTGCTGACGCAGAAGCGCGAAGGTCCGGCTTCAGGCGGCGAATAGAGATTTAGGGAAACATTGATTGACAACGATTCTGAGAAAACGAGGAGTTTGAAGCCATGGCGATGACGACAGGGGGCGGGGGGGGATACTCGTCCGACATCAATGTAACTCCGATGATCGACATTCTTCTGGTATTGCTGATCATCTTCATGGTCATCGTGCCGGTAGTGCCAAAGGGCCTGGATGCGCTGGTACCCCAGCCGCCCAAGGATCCGACCAAGGTGCCGCCGCCGAACGACCGTGTCATTGTGGTTTCGGTTATTTACAACCGTGGCGGCGCACCGTCTTACAAGATCAATGAGACAGATGTGGACAAGCGCGAGTTGCTGCCCAAGCTGACTGAGATCTATGCGAACCGCGCAGAGCGGGTGATGTTTGTAAAGGGCGACGACGATGTCAACTTTGCCTATGTGGCTGATGTAATTGACATCGGTCGCGCCGCGAACGTTGACCACATCGGCTTGATGACCCCCAAGATCATGGCTGGCCAGTAGCGGCACGCTTCAACGACCATTCCTGAGCGGGAACGGCCAGCACTACGAGATTACAGGTGCGCGATCGAATGACGTGCCTGAAGGAGAAGGATAAGAAAATGAATCGACCCGCACGTTTTTCGGCGCTCGCGGTTGCGCTGGCCGGCATAGTGCTTGCCATGAGCGGTTGCAATCGTCTGGCGGCACGTGATCAGTTGAATAAGGGTGTGGAAGCTTACAAGAGCGCCAGATACGAAGAGGCGATCGGTCACTTCCAAAAGGCTACGGAGCTGGACCCGACCTTGCCGATGGCGAAGACCTATCTTGCCACCGCGCTTGCGCAAAACGTGGTTCCCGGTCTCGACACGCCGGACAATACGAAGACCGCGAACCAGGCAATCAGCATCTTTCAGGAGGTTCTGGCCAAAGATCCGACGGATGTGAACAGCATGAAGCAGATTGCCGGCATTTATTTCAGCATTAAAAAGCTGGACGATGCTAAGGCGTGGCAAAAGAAGGTGCTTGCTGTTGATCCCAAGGACCCTGAAGCTGCGTATACAGTTGGAGTAATTGACTGGACGGAAGCGCACGAGAATATTCTGAAGGCGCTGGTTCCAGCTGGAATTACGGACGACGGTGAAGGCAATGCGAAGGCCCCCAAGAAGGTTATGGAACCCTTGAAGGAGGAGAACTCTTCGCTCGTGGAAGAGGGGCTGCAGTATCTGACCCAGGCAGAGCAGAATCGCGCGAACTACGATGATGCGATGGTTTACCTGAACCTGATCTATCGTCGCAAGGCGGATCTGGATTACGGGAACGAGGCGGCTCGCAAGGACGATATAGCACACGCTGAAGAATGGCGCGCCAAGGCCATGGGAACCCGCAAAGAAAACGAAGAGAAGAAGGACAAAGGGCCGGGCGGAATCACCATGGATTCGAGCGGCAACATGAAGTAGTGAGGGATCGGAATAACGATCCCCAAACAGCCCCCGCCGACTGCGGGGGCTGTTTGCGTATGGAAGAGATTTGGGATGCGTTGAGGGGGAAGAAATGACAACGGTTCGAGCAGTCTTGGCGTTTAGCGGATTAGTGGCAATCGAGGGTTTACTTCTCGCTGTGTTCTCGGGCGATTTAGCAGCCCAGACGTTGATCGGGGAATTCCCAAGGCCCGCGCCTATGCAGGTGGTACAGACGACCGGCGGTTTCAAGGCGCAAAGCGATCGTGAGAATCTGGTAGTGACGATCTGCGGAGAATCGCGGATCCACGTCGTGGCGCGGCCAGCGGGGGCTCTTGCCGAGAGCGAGCAGAGACCCTGGATGCTGGACACGGCGCAGGCTTGCCCGGGGGCGAGTTTTCAGTTCAGTCAGGTGGGCGACGTGACGACCCTCACGACGGCGCGTCTATCGGTTTCGCTGTCGGCCAAGAGAGGCCAGCTTAGCTACAAGACTACGGATGGGGCGGTGTTTCTGGCGCAGCACAGAGAGGCTACGCGAACCTACGAGCCCGTGGGGACCACGGGACTCTATCGTGTTGAAGAGCGATTCTCTCCGGATGCAACCGAGGCTATTTACGGGCTTGGGCAGCACCAGAGTGGAATGTTCAACTACCGTGGCAGCACGGTGGAACTAGGGCAGAACAACACCGATGTTGCGATTCCGCTACTTCTTTCGAGCAAAGGCTGGGGAATTCTCTGGAACACGGCCTCTTTCTCGTATGTGGACAACCGGTTCCCGATCGACCTGAGCTTTGAGTCGATGGCAACGGACCAGATCGACTACTACGTGCTTTACGGGCCAAACATGGATGGTCTTATCCACGAGTATCGTTCAATGACCGGGCATGTCCCGCTGTTTCCGGAATGGGGTTATGGGCTTTTTCAGTCGAAGGACCGATACAAGACACAAGCGGAGATTCTGGATGTGGCCGCCGAATACCGCAAGCGGCATATCCCGATGGACGCGATTGTGCAGGACTGGTTCTGGTGGAAAGAGGGCGGCGAAGGCGACCCGGTATTCAACAGCGGGTATCCGGATGTGCCGGCGGAGTTGAAGACTCTGCACGATGAACACGTGCACGCGATGCTCTCGGTGTGGGGAATGATGGATGCGAATTCGGCAAATCTCAAGGAAATTCAGCGACAGGGCTTTGAGATTCCCGGGGCGCATGTGTACGACCCGACCAATCCGGCTGCGCGGGATTTCTTTTGGAAGGAGCTTGCAGGGAAGCTGTTTGCGCAGGGATGGGACGCATTCTGGCTGGACAGCGCCGAGCCGGAGGAGTATTACCCTCACCTAGGCGATGCAATCCTGCGATTCAAGCAACTGCATATCGGGTTGGGGCTTGAGTACACGAATATCTTTCCCCTGGAGCACACCAGTGGCGTGCAGGAGCACTGGAAGCAAACGAATCCGGAGAAGCGCGTGTTCCTGCTGACACGATCTGGGTTTCTGGGCCAGCAGAGGAATGGTGCAACCGTGTGGTCGGGGGATGTTTACAGCAGTTGGTGGGCGCTACGGAACCAGGTGCCCGCGGGACTGAATTTTGCGCTCTCGGGTTATCCGTATTGGACTACAGATATCGGGGGCTACCACCAGCCGTATGACGGCTATGCCAATGAGCCAGCCTACCAGGAGTTGTACGCTCGCTGGTTTGAATATGGCGCGTTCTGTCCGGTGTTTCGGACGCATGGGCACCGGGACCACAATGAGCTTTGGACCTACGACAAGGTCTATCCGGCGCTTTTGGCGGTTGACCGGCTTCGCTACCGGCTGTTGCCGTATGTCTATTCGCTGGCGTGGAAAGTAACGAGCGAGGACTACACGATACAGCGGCCGCTGGTGATGGACTTCAGGGAAGATCGGGGGACGTGGGAGATCGGCGATCAGTTTCTGTTTGGGCCGGCGCTCATGGTGAGCCCGGTGCTCAAGGAACACGCGACGGAGCGGGCGGTCTACCTGCCGTGGGGTGCGGATTGGTATGACTTCTGGACGGGGGAACGAGCGAAGGGCGGCGCCACTGTGCAGAGGACTGCACCGCTGGAGAGGATTCCTTTGGATGTACGGGCCGGGTCGATCGTGCCAATGGGCCCGGTGGTGGAGTATGCGGGAGAAGCCAGCGACCCGATCGAGCTTCGCATCTACCCTGGAGCCAATGGCGACTTCAGCCTTTATGAGGACGAAGGCGATAGCTACCGCTACGTGGATGGAGCGCATACGATCATCCCGATTCACTGGGATGATGCAGGGAGAGCACTTACGATTGGCGCCCGGGTGGGGAGTTTTGCCGGGATGCCAAGGGAGCACCGATTCAATGTGGTTCTGGTTGGGCCCGGTCATGGAGTTGGTGGCGAGGCGACTGCGGCGCCTGACAAGGTGATCCGCTTCGACGGGACAAGCGTCACTCAGAAGTTCTGAATCATCAGGATCGTGAATAAGACCCGACGCTCAACACGACCGGGCGCAAAGGCGCTGACTTAGTGTGCGCCCTCTTTGAGGATATCGTCGGCGAGGTAGTTGTGAACTTTCGCGTCGTCGCGCAACATTTCAAAGTAAGCTCTCTTGAGGAGTTGGGCATGGATCTCGCGGAGGCCCTGTCGGATGATTTGCTGGATGCGAGGGTCGTTGAGGTCGCGTTGCCCGGCTGGTTCCCGGCCGATGAGCTTGTAGATGGCGTATCCAATGATATGGTGCCCCGGGTTAGGGGCATCGTAGATGGGGAGCACATCAGTGAACTGGCCCGGCTTGAGCTTGCTGATCTCATTGTAGGCTTCGGGGTCGCTATGCAGTGCAGATTCTGGAACGAGGCCGCGGTCGCCCCCGCTGGAACTGGTATTGGGATCTTCTGAATACTGCATGGCAACAGCGTCGAACGCTTCTCCGTTTTCAAGCTTTTGATGGAGGGCGGTGATCTTCTTTTTGGCGTCGGCTTCTCCCGAGGCTTTATTGTTCTGAAGGTTGCCGGTCTGCTGTGCGGGAGCCGTGGTGACAACGATTTGAGCAAGGTGTACCTGGTTTTCGATGAAGTTCCATTCAGCCTTGTGCGCGGCGTAGTAGTTGCTGATTTCAGCGTCGGTGATGTTGATTTTGGACTCGATCTCCTTGTTGAGGAGCTTTTGCTCAGTTAGATCGTGGCGAATGTCTTTCTTCAGGTCGTCGAGAGATTCATTGCGATCTTTGAGCTGCTTATCGAATTCCTCCTGTGTAAAGGGGGCTTTCATCTCCGTCAGCCGGGCGTTTACATCCTCATCCGAAGCGGCGACGCTGATTTTGGTGGCCTGCTGCTGCAGGATCTCCGCATCGATGAGGCGACCGAGGAGTTCGAGCTTCATGATGCTGGCTTGCTCGGGCGAGGGCTCCTGGGGACCGCTGCCCTGGCTGATCCTGAAGTTCTGGTAGGCACGGTCGAGATCGGAGCGGGGGATGTCTTTGCCATTTACGGTTGCCACGACATCCGGGCCCGGGGAGCGATGGCATCCCATGAAAGGGACGAGGAAGGCACCGCCGACGAAGACCAAAACGGCGGCCTGGAACCGAGATGTGGGGATACGAAAACTGGAACTGGATTCGACTTGCAACCTGATGTCTCCTGAAGGACCCCCAAATAGCCCTAGCAACCAAGGATAAATCCACAGGCCGGGGTGGTGGTAGCCTTCAAGAGAAATGGACACGCTTATCCGGGTAAGGTGAGCAGGCCCTAGTTCCCTGATCCGGAGCCCGAAGGCGCGGCGGAGGGAGTGGATGGAGCCTGAGCTGTTGGAGGCGGATCAACGCCTGCAGCGCGCAGGGCACGGTCGATTACCCTCCAGACCTGTTCTTCGGGGATAGCACCATCAATGCGCTCGCCATTGACAAAGAGAGCGGGCGTTCCTTCGATATGAAGGGCGCTGGCCTCGCTTTCAGATGCGTGGATGGCCGTCTCATCCTTTTTGGCCAGGCATGCGTCCAGCTTTGCGGAGTCGAGCTTACCGATTGTGGCTTCCTGCCTTGCGACCCGGTCCAGCGCGGCGACACTTTTCGTCAAATCTCGATCGGGCCCGGTGATCTCCTGCCCATGAGCGTGAAGGTAGTCGACATACGTCCAGTACACTTCTCCGCTTTGAGCGGCCAGACAGTTAGCGGCGACGGCAGCGTGCATGGCCCAAGGGTGCAACTCGGTGAGCGGGTCGTCTTTGTAGATGAAGCGGACTTTGTCTTTGTAGCGATCGAGAGCTGCCGGGAAAAGGGTTTCGTGCATTCGGCCGCAATAGGGGCACTCAAGATCATCAAAGTTTATGACTGTGACCTTGGCTGCCGGGTTGCCGCGAATGGGACGGCCCGTGACATCGATGTTGAAGACGGGATCCTTTTGCAGGTCGAATTTCTCAAGCCGGGCGAGCGTGCTCCCGTCGGTGGAGATCAGGAATTCGACAACCGTCTTTCTTTCGCCCTTTCCGAGTGTGACTGGAAGGGAATCATAGCCTGGGAACTGGCTCGGCTTGCGATCGCCGATGGTCACGTTGTAGTCCTGCGGAACGTTGTACTGAGATCGGACCATGACTTCAATGTGGCGGTTGACTGCGGCGGTCTCGGCTGGGGCGGAGACTGTTTGAGCTTTGCAACCGACTGCCAGGCAAACGGCGAGCAATGCGGCGATGATTTTAAAGCGTTCCAAGCGAAAACCTCTGTGAAAAGGATATCGCAGAAGGCGGCTTGGAACCGCAGGCGTCCCCGAATTCGCTGAATGTGCGTAGCTGCTAGTAGAGGGGTGGGAGAGTGGGATCGCGGAAGACGGAATTGGTTCGACGCACGTCGCCCACGGAGCCGAAGTTGGCGATGGTGAAGCTGTAAAGGTACTGCGTCTCGTCGCGCACTGAGCCGAGTTGAAAACGACGATAACCGACGGTAAGGCCGCAGCAGTTCCAGTTGTAAACGGCCTGAACTCCGGCGTATTGGAGTGAGTTCTGAACCAGGTCATAGCCGGCATTGGCCGCCAAGTTGAAGCCCTGGCTGTTCTGTTTGCCAATAGAGAGGAATGGCTGCAACTGCTGGCTCTGAATATTTGACGCGGCGCTGCCATTTTCGTCGACAGCGTTGAGAAGCGCGTGGCCGACGCCGACAGTGGTGCGTCCCCAACTGTAGCCCGCAAAGATGTTGTCCGATTGCAGGCGACCGGCTTTGGGGTCGTAGTCCAGATCCCACTCAAGGCGAAGGTTGTTGATGGCTTCAAACCGCAGGCGCGAGACCACCGGGGAAAGGTTGCGCGGGGAGGTGAGGAAGGCAGCAGCGGTGAGGTCAAGCGTGGAGTCGAAGACATTGCGGCGGTCGGGGATGAGTGCGCCGCCGAAATTGGGATCGAGGAAGTACTTCTGCGAGACCTGCCAGCTTGCCCATTCGCGGGGTGCCTGGTCAGGACAGCCGATTGGCTGCGCTTGCTCTTCAGGTGTGCAGGGCTTCTGCTCGGCATTGCGAAGATAGAAGCGCTGGGTTAGGGAGTATCCGATTTCGTTAGTGTTGGCAGCGGTGTCAGTGGTGTCGATGAGCAACACGTTGCGTGCTTGAGCGCCGATACCTCCGACGAAGTGGTAGAACAACTCGGGCTCGATGACGTGGCGCAGGACACGGCCGCCACTGCCGAGGTCGAAGTCGCGCTCGACAGCGGGAGGGCGTATTGTCACAGAGGCTTCAAGATCGGCGCGGTTGAGGGAGTCATGACTGATGGCAGGAGTGCCGCCTCGGGCGCCGGTGAGATCGGGGAGCTGGCTGATTGAGTAGAGGGTGTCGCGCAAAGCGACTTCGGGAACCACGCTCCATCCATCGAACGAGAGTGGCAGGGACAGGTGCGGGTAAAAGTCGAAGCGGCCCACGTTGCGCGCGTGGAAATGGGGTTCGGAGCGGCTGATGTAAGCCAACGAAGACCCCGCGCTCCAATAGAAAGGTGTTTCACCGAGAGGACGGTTGAGGACGTCGTAGCGGACAGAGGGAAGGTGGAGAATTCGAGCTTCGTTTCCGGCGGAGGAGCTGGCATAGGTCTCGAAACGATCCAGCGTGACGGAAGGGATTAAGCCGTTGTGGTTGTGGGTGAGGGCGAGGTCGCTGGCAACCGCGGAACTAACAGCCTGAGTGTAGTTGTCGTTGAAGACAAGCCGGTAGAGGTAGTTCGAGAGGTATTCGGCGGTGCCTGCGGCCCGTGTGTTTTCGCTGAAGTCCTTTCGCCCAAATGCGACCACATCGACGCCGCCCTGATTGACCAGCTCATACCCAGTGGGGCCTGGGATCAGGTCGGAGCGATGAACAGAGGACGAGGGCAGGGTTGCACCGACCTGCTGCTCCACGCCGCGGTCGAGGAGTGCATTCCAGCGCACGATCAACTGGTTGAGACCTGGACCTTTGTAGCGAAAGTCTCCATTGGGTGCCCATCCGCGCTTGGAGAAGTACTCGGCTCCGACGACCATGTCCATGCTTCGGTTGATGACCCAGTAGTACTGCTCCCCGACTATGAATCCCTTGATCGAAGATTCGCTGAGGACAGGAATCAGCAAGCCGCTTTCCCTCCCGTTGTCATCCACGGGATGGCGCAGGTAGGGCAGATAGAAGATGGGAATGTTGAGGAGCTCAAAGAAGGAACTACGGGTTGATGCTTTACCGTCAGCGAGCGCGATGGAGCGGGAGATGATGCGCCAATCGGGATGGGGCAGGTGGCAATTAGTGAATGAACCATCAATGAGGCGGTAGTTGCCTTCGCCGAGTTGCAGAAAGACGCGGCCGGAAAACAGGAATGGGTTGGCGTTGGAGTAGACAACTGTTCGGCCAAGGCTGCGAACACCCTGCGATCCTGAGACGTTATAAAAGCGTGCCGTATGCATGTTAAGACGCATTTCGCCGCTCGCAGCATTGACGTGCAGATCGTAGGGTCCACCTGTCAAATGCAGGTTGCCTTCGGCTTCAACTTCAGCGGTGTCGCGGTGGTAGACCACCTTGTCTGCCTGGAGGATGTAATCGCGATAGTGAAAGATCACATCCCCGATGAGGGTAAGCGTGTTGCCGACCCAGTGCTGATTGGCGGCGTCCCAGCGAACCGGAGTGCCCTGCTCTGGGGAGGATTCCGGTCGAGCGACGGGGAGAATCTCCTGGCCGGGATCGTCGGGAACAGAGTCGTTAGCGAGCTGACGATTCGGAGCGGGAGCATCGTTTGTGTTCAGAGTTTCGGCTTGTGTGCGCGCGAGTTCAGATGCGCTTTTGCCTGTGACCGAGTGCGCAACTGGCGGGGGTGCCACATTAGTCAACGACTGCGCACCAAGTAGCTGGTGACAGAGGGTCAACACCGTGATAAACACTAGGTTACGAGGATGCATCCCACTACCAAGGGTCAGCATAGCAAATGCAGGCTGGTTTGGAAGGGCGGCGCACCACGCAGCTCTGGCAGAATACAGATACCGGAACCCGATCTCTCGGCGCGGACGATTCGTCCCGGGGTGTTACGGTACTGTTCCCCGATTCTCCCCCCTCTTTTGAAAGGAACGTTGGCTGCGCACAGGGAATGCGTTGTGTGCAGATGACCGGAACCGCGATGCCGGGCCACAGGGAGTGGCCAAGGCCTGCATCAGAAGGGACACTGGAGCTTTGAGCACATTTACGAGTCAAGCTGAACTATCGACATTGTGGAAGCATGAGGTAAGCCAGCGGGTGGCCGCGCACAGGAAGCGCAAGAGCTCCACTGCGACAGACGGCGGACAGAAAACCTACGCCAATCCGGGATCGAATTTGGCCGGGAGCAGCAGGATTTCATCGGCGGCAGCGCGGGTGGCTGCGCGTTATGCTTCAGCTCCGAGCTATAGCGATCTCTTCGCAGTAGAGACCAGGCCCGAGGCGACGGCAACGGAGCCGGTGCCCGAGCAGGAAATGCTTCTTGACTTCGGTACACCGACCGTTGCGGCTCCTGAGGCCTCAACGGAGATTGAGCAGGTGCGCCTATCAATGCCTGAAGCAGCGCCGATGGCCATGTTGGATTGGGACCAGGATTGGGATTTCGGCAACAGTTTTGCTGTTTCCACGCATCATCCCTTGAGCGACGCACTGGAGAGAGAGTCGCACCGAGATGGCCGGAGTGTAGTTGAACCGGTGGCAGAAACGGCGGGTGCCCAACTTGAGGCGCTGAAAGACCCCTGGAACGAAGAGGAAGGGCAGGCAATTTGGAACGAGCCCGCAAGGTTTGTCCAGGATGAAGCGCCGGCGGTTTCGATGGTGGAGCCGCAGCCGATCCATGGAAATCTGATTGAGTTTCCATACGAGCTGGTAGCTACGCGCAAGGTGCGGCCACGGCGAGCTGAAGGGAATTACGTCTCGGCTGTGGATGCCGAACCTCAGTTGAGCATTTTTGAAGTTGATCCGGCCAGCATTTCAACGCAGCCGGATCTAGTTGAACGGGCAGCAGAGGCTCCGGCGTGGTCTGGACCGGAGTGGGCCGATCTGAAGCTGGAGGCTAGTCAGCAGAAGGAGCCCGCGGCAGAGCCAGTGGCCGAAGTGAGAGGGGCGAAGACGGTGGATTTGCAGGCGGCACCGATGAATCTGCGGGTGCTTGCGGCCGTTGTTGACTTTGGGCTGGTTTCAATCGCGTCCATCGGGGTGGCTGCGCTGGTCGCGGTGAAGGCAACAGTGTTGCCGACGATTCGGGAAGCAGAGATTGGCGGGGCGGTGGTGTTTGCCGCTATCGCGGTGGCCTACCTGGCGATTTCGTATACGCTGGC